>NZ_JBGUAU010000047.1:0-28685 GCF_041820985.1 Evansella sp. AB-rgal1 | reverse complement strand
TAAAGGGGAGTTTGTGAAATAAGCTATTATGGAGGGGGATTTATTATTTCGAGGAAAATAATCAAATATGTAGCAATATTATTATTAGTTGTATCAGTTGGATTTAATTATTATCTCTTTCAAGAAAACAAAGGTTTCAAAAAATCCATCGGTTCTGATTACTTACTAACGGTGAGGCTTACCCTTTTAGAATTAGACACTCCAGAAAACTTTTGGGTAGCTGAGTTACAAAACGATAGTGGAGAAATGTTATTAGAAAGATATAGAATAGGATTAGAAGAAATATCAAAAGGATATTCAAGAATGAACGGAAAAGTAGGAGTTTTAGGAGACTATTTAAGAGTAATATCACGACTTTATTCAGAGTTGGGGAAAGCAATAACCAACGAAAATGAAGAAAATATAAAGAGTATTCAAGATGAAATTGATAAACATCAGCAATTTCTAAACAAAGTATTAAGTGAGACAGAAAAGAAACTGGGTGAAGATTTATTGTTGTGGTATCAAGAACTTTCTAACTCTGAATCAAGAACTTCAAACAAGATTTGGAATGAGATTAAGACATTTGTTGAAAGCCAAAATTAAAATCTTGAGCTAACGGGAGTTTCGATAAGCAAATATGAAAACAACGGCATATCATGTTCTTCGTGCCGTTGTTATATGCGAATTATGCTGTGATTTAGGTTGTGAAAGTTGTGTGATTTAACCTGTGAAATTGCCTGCGTTTTTCTGTTTTGCACCTCACAAGTAAACCCTTTAATATACTCCTGCGTTCCTTTTAATTACCAACCTGCTGTTTGCCGAACAGCTTGTAAATAAGAAATATCATTACACCTGTTATCACTGCAAATACAGAGAAGATGAGGCTTGGATACAACACTGGAAAGCCAAATATGTTGTATGCTCGAAACTGGGTAAACATACTCGATACCTGCATTAACTCTGTATAGCTAAAATTAACTACATATTCAAGTATCCCACGAGTTATTCCTAGCTGCTGTAGTAGCACTGGCACAGCGATTACAACCCCGCTGATAAAAAAAGCAAGCATCGTATTTTTCGTCAAAAAGGAAAGAAACAATACAAGACTACCTACAGCTAGACAAGCTAACAAATGAAGACCCAATGTGATCAAGAAAAACTGCCACACCTCGAAGGAATACGGGGAGCCATCATAGCTCACGAAGGAATGGGAATCAAATCCAGCTGATATACCTTGTATTGGTGCATCCCAACCTGCCACACCACCAAACTTCCACAGTTTCAGAAGGATATTCACCAACTGAAGAGACAGGAAAACGATAGCGATATAAGTCACTACTGCCATTATTTTTGCAGAAACAAGTTTTCTCTTTCCATGTTTCGTGGCTAAAATTAAATCTGTCGTTCGCTTGGTATACTCCTCTGCAAATACAGGTGTTACACCAATAAATATCAAGGTAGACAGCAGGAGCAGCGAAGTCACTGGCTCTATCAATTCGAACATTCCACGCCAAGAACGAATCAGGTAGAATCCGTGAGCCTCCTCTAGCTCCCCTAACATATTCCGTTCCTTTAAAGCTTCCCTGTATTCATATGTTCCAGAAGAAAACTGCTCTAGCTGTTCCTTCCGTATCTGAATCCGCTCACTCTGCTCGTCCTTTCTCATCGAAGCACCTACCACGAGAAACTGCACATAATCTGTTGCCCTCGATTCAAACGTATTTTTTGAGACCTCTCCAGCATCAGAGGCGTGCATTGCCTCCTTCGCAATGGAGACCATCTCCTCCGTCACAGGGCCACCCCATGTTTGTTCTAGCTCTTCAAAAAACTCTTCCTTCATCGTCATATCCAATGGTAGCGAATTGACATAAACCAGTAATAGAACAATTATTGCAAAAACAAAGTAAATACTCTTTTTCGAAAAAATCTTATAACACTCCTGTTTGTACACTGTTGCATCCTCCTCTCTGTTTCAGTTGATAATCTGCTGATTTTTATATAGTCGAAAAATTAGTAGCACGTTCACAACAGCAACCAACAGAAAAATAGATAGAAGCAAATATGGGTACAAAAGTGGCTGACCAAAGACATTGAACGCAATGAACTGGTCAAACAATCCTTTTACTCTCATGAGTTCCGCATAGCTAAACTGAACAATATATTGTATGAACTCTTGCTCTAAACCTAATTGTCGAAGTAAAAATGGAGTTCCAATAATTGCTCCACTTACAAAAAACGTCAGCATTGCATTTCCAGTGATAATGGACAAGAGTAAAACCAATAATCCAATCACTAAGGATGCAAAGAATTGAATACCGAGCGCAACTACATAATACTGCCAAATCGTTAGAGCAAATGGAGATTGCATAAAGAGAAATAAGTTTTGGAGAGATACTCCTCCATCTACAAGCATTCCAAACTTGCTCCACTCTAGCACGGCATTTATGATATGTAACACGACAAATAACGATGTGATGTAGGTAAACGAAGCCAGTATTTTCGCAGTTGCTACTCTTCTTTTTCCATGCTTCGTGCTAACGATTAATGAAGCTGTCTTCTGACTATGCTCGTCTGCAAAAACAGGTGACAAGCCTAACACGATAAGTATCGTTAAGATGAGGAATCCTAATACATTAATAAAATCCACGGTGCTACTCCACGCCGTTGTATTATATAAACCAAACGGCAGACCTAACTTCTGAATCATCTGAAGTTCTTTCGTACCAACTTTCGCTTCATAAGCAGTTCCTGAAGAGCTTAAGGTCTTTTCTAAAAGAGCATCTTTCCTAGATTCAAAGGATTCCATATAGCCGCCTATCCAAACAACAGAGGAATATACGCGACTAGCAACCCAGTCTTCCATGCTATGACGGAAAATTCCTTCAAAGTCACCTGCAGCTTCCACCTCTTGATACATCCGTTCCTCTACTTCACTTAACTTTTCATTAGCCAATTCTATTTCTTCTGTCGTCAGTGGCCCTCTCCATTCCTCATACAACGCTTGGTACTCCTCTGTTTGGATGATATTATTCGAGCCCCCAGGCAGCAGCATGAAGAGGACAAATAAGAGAAATGCGAAATAAATGCTTTTTCTTGTAAAAATCTTATAGCATTCATGTCTATACAACGCCCTCAACCTCCCTTTCGAAGAAATAGAGATACACATCCTCTAAAGTTGGAGGTACAACAACGGCATTTGTCATTGGTTTATCGTCACTAACAATCCGTACCTCGATGCCTGTCTCACCACGCTGAATATTCCCAACTTTATAATGCCTTTGCAGTTCGGACAAATCCCCTTGCTCTACTCTCCCCAACCAAACCTTTCCTTTTACACTTTCAAGAAGTTTCTCAATGGTGCTACGTTGAATCAACTCTCCCTGGCGCATGAGAAGGACTTCCTTTGCAATGTATTCAATATCCGAAACGATATGAGTCGACAACAGAACGATTCGGTCACCAGCTATTTCTGATAGTAAATTTCTAAACCGTACTCGTTCTTGCGGATCTAATCCCGCTGTGGGTTCATCAACAATAAGAATTTTGGGATCGTTCAGGAGTGCCTGTGCAATTCCCAGTCTACGTTTCATTCCTCCTGAATAGGTTCCTAGCTTTCGTTTCCGATCTTTCTGTAGATTTACCAACTCAAGAACTTCCTCTACTCGCACTACCGCTTCCTTTTTATCTAATCCTTTTAAGCTAGCAAAATAGGAAAGAAATCGAACCGCAGTGAAATTTTTATAAAGACCAAACTCTTGAGGAAGATAGCCTAGGATATCCCGGTAATCGTCTCCCATTAAAGATATATCTTTCCCATTTAATAGAATTCTTCCAGATGAGGGTTTCATAATATCTGCCAGCATCCTCATAAGTGTCGTTTTCCCAGCACCGTTTGGACCAAGGAGGGCATAGACTCCCTCCGTCAGTTCTGCTGAAAAATCAGTAACTGCATTTTTATCTTTAAACTCTTTTGATATATTCTCAATAGTTAACCTCAACACGAGCTCCTCCTTCATATGTTACATACTTCTTGATTAATTGCCTTATCTGAATACCATTCAATAGAATCCCAATTCCAAGAAAAATAAGGTGTAAAACTGGACTAGGGTTTAGGAAGGCCTCCATCCAATGGTTGTTTGATAACACTAGAACAGTTAACACCAACCATAACCCAAGGAAGGTTGTTACAAAAACCTGTCCTTTAAACTTTGCGCTCAGCCATAAGGCGATAGCCACGAAAAAAGTAAAAGGAGTGAACCAAGTAAGAAGCATTTCTACTAACGGTCTTCCGGTAACTGGAGAGATGCTTATTGTTAGTACCGTATTCAAGGTCACGTTATAAACCCCAATTAAGAACAAACGCGACAGGATGATTTCATGTGCAGAGAACTTACAGGCTAGCTCCATCTCGAGTAACCCATTCTCTCTTCCTTTAAATACCTCTAATAGTCCAAAGATAAATGGCAAAGGTGCGAGAAAAATAACTGTTAATAACGGATCATTATTCGGCTGATTTGCAATAAGATAGCCTAGGAAAAACAGAATGGTACTAGCGATCCAATAGGATTTGCTCACTATCGTAATTTCTGTTCCTGCCCGTTGGATTATCGTAACAAGTCTTTCCATGACGCTTGGAGATTGTGTTTTCCGATCAGGTACATATTGACGCAGCGTGTCTATCGTGGCATCTATTTTGTGTTCATCTGGAAATTTCACAAGGTAATGGGATAATTCTTTTTCAATTGCTTCATATTCTTTTTCGTCAAAGATATCATCTAGTTCATCGATGTCGGTTTTGTCGGCTTGTTTGAACTTGTTCATCCTCATCCCCTCCTTTTAATAGTAGCTTTAATTTATCAATACCTTGCTTGAGCCTTGATTTAACAGTAGATTCCTTTGCTTCCGTAAGCTCAGCAATTTGTCTTATTTTTAGGTCTTGGTAAAACTTTAGTATAATTGCTTCACGTTGATAGTCTGGCAGTTGATCCACCGCAGCCTTTACTCTGACACTTTCTAACTTTTTACTCAGCAGATCCTCTACATTCTCTCGTTCATCCTTCAACTGGTAATCTATCTCGTTTAATTCATCCTTACGTCTATAAAAACTACTTCGGTAATAATCACGACAGTGGTTCACAGCAATTTTTAGAAGCCAATGCTGAAATTTCCCTTGCCCATTGTAACTAGCAATAGACTTCATCATTTTGATAAAAATCTCCTGGGTCATATCGTAAGCTAAGTGATAATCCCCAACCTTCCGATATGTGTAAGCAAATATATTTTTATAGTGTTTTTTTACTAGTACTTCCATTGCAGCCTGACTGCCATTCTTTATTTCTTCTATTAACGATTCATCTGATTGCATGTTTCTCACCACCTCTATTAATAGTAACGAAATTCTTTTCAAAAAGGATTTAAGATTTAAAAAATATTTTTATGCAATAATAGGGAATCGAGTTTCAGAAATATATGTGCGGGTTACGCGATTATATGTGCGAATTTCGGCAATATATGTGCGAATCTCGCAAATTTATTTGTACTTCTTAAATCTTTCTTTAAAGCACTTGATCCTTCATCCTTACTTAACTATAATCTCCTTCCATACTTTTTCTCAAAAAGAAAAGGTTAGCCTCTAAGGCCAACCCTTCAAAAGTATTACTCATTTATTGTGCACTCATTCTTCTACGTCTGTTTACATAGAATACAGTCATACTAGCAATAAGTAGCATTGCACCTACCATCATAAAGGTAAATGAGTTTGTTGCTGTATTTGGAAGCTTATCTCCTTCTTGCTTAGCGTCAGTTTCTTCTTCTTCACCTGAAGTGGCTGTTTCCTTTTCTTCTGTTCCTGAACCATTGCTATCATCACCTGGTGTAGGTGTTTCATCTTTTCCAGGTTCTGAACCTGTTCCAGATCCATCGTTACCTTGTTCAGGTGTTGTTCCGTCCTCTGCATGGTCATCATCTTCACTAGTTGTTGCTGCAAACACACCATATATAGAAAAGTGATCTACTTCTAGTGTGATTACACCATCCTCAGCTTTCCCACCACGTAGTACCCATTTTCCTTCATTAGCATCATAGTAATAAATAGTTACATCATCTGCATTAAATTTACTTTCATCGTAAGTTAATGATAGGATAAACGTTCCTCTATAATCCTCGAATCCTTCTGGGAAGGTAAAGTCAAATTCATACACCGATCCTGCCAATTCTAAGCTTGAATCAGATAGTATAGACTGATCTACTTCTTTCACAGTAAGTATTGTTCCTGTAGGTAGATCAGCTGGTAATGTAAGAGAAGAATTACTTCCACTGATTGTAACAACAGCGTTCTTAGTCAATTCCATTTGCTCACCTATATTAATGGAAACACTACTAGCTTCTTCATCTTCAGTTCCTGATCCATTGTCACCTTGTTCAGGTGTTGTTCCGTTGTCTGTAGATCCATCGCCATTTCCTGGAGCTTGTTCTTCTTCATAATCTCCTACTCTGTATAAATAGAAATCATCTAAAGTTCCCCATGCTCCTGCATTAGCTTCAATGTTGGCACCAATTGTAATAGTACCATCTAGTACTAAAATATCTTCGATTGTAGGGTTATTCCAGTTAGTCCAACCCCTAACACCAGTCTCTTGTGTATATTCGCCTTCAGTGGTATTAGCGTATAGATACATATTAGATTCGCTTGCATCTCCACCTTGAATGAACATAGATAAGTTATAATATCCAGGCTCTAAACCAGTAATTGTCTGCTCTAGTCTAAAGTCTACATCTTCATCTGACCAAAAATGAACAGAATAATTACCTGTTCTAGCATCTGAAGAATTGTTTTGGAAGTTTGCGTGTGGTTCTACATCTGTTCCGTAAGTAATTTCCCACATGCTTCTATCACTATCTTCAAAGCTTGGATTTACTACATAGTTTTCGGGTAATATTTCAAGGTTTGCGTTTACAGTATAATCACCATCAATATATCCAGTAATTACATAGGAGCCTTCTCCACTTTCCAATGCTTGGTGGAATGCATCTTCATCCCATGTAACTGCAACGTCTTGTTCACTTCCATCATTATAGATCGCTTTTACCGTTTCAGGTAAGATAGCTGTTTGACCGAGAATAATACTAATGGATATATCACCTATATGGTCAATTTGCAATGGAGCAACAGCACCAGTAAGAACATAGTTAAACACATTGATAGAAGGTAATGGGTGACCTTCAAAATCAAATAATGCTTGGTTATCTACAGCGCTACCTCCATACCATTCCCCTGCATCATCCGGATCATAACTAGCTGCATAGCTTGATGCCCAGCCAGATCCGAATTCTTCCCAATACTCTTTTCTTTCTTCTAACGTTTTATCAAGAGCAACTGGAATCCAAGCTGGTTCCCAATAAAACACTCCGATTCCTGCTTCACCAACTTCAGCAACTGCCTCGATCGTATCTCTTACCACATTCGCTTGACCTTGAACAGAAATAGGATAATTGGACGATTGGTCATTACCAGTTACAGTATTTCCATGTCCATCTCCATTTTCTACTGTATATGCATAAGATACCTCTGCAACCATCACTTTTTTATTATACGTATCAGCTATATCCTTTAGCAAGGAAGTTAGATTTTCTAATGATCCATGCCAAAATGGATAATATGAGCTTGCGAATACATCATAATCTACGTTATTTTCATCTAATGTTCGTGCAAGTGTTTCATATCTTCCGGATGTTTCAGGATTTGTAAAATGTAAAGCAACTAAAATATCTTCATCCATCTCTCTGACTGCTCTACTTCCTTCATTAAATAATTGACTAATTCTTGTCCAATTAGTCTCTCCAGCTACTGCACTATTTGTTTCATTCCCTACTTGAACCATACCAATATCGATTCCAGCATCTATCATCTCTTGTAGACTATCTTTCGTAAAGTTATATAAAGCATCTTTCTTATCTTCGAAACCTAAATTCTCCCAAGCCTTTGGTGCTTGCTGTTTCCCTGGGTCTGCCCAAAAATCAGAGTAATGGAAATTCGCTAGTAGCTTCATACCATGTTCCGTAGCTCGCTGACCAATTTCAATAGCTGTTGCTAAGTCGTTGTTTCCTCCACCATAACCATTTCCATCAGAATCAAAAGGATCATTCCAAATTCTTACACGGACATAATTCACTCCCGCTTCTGCAAACGTTTCGAAAATATCCTGCACTTCACCTTCGTGGTTATAAAACTTCACTCCACTATTCTCTAGAGCAATAATACTAGAGATATCCACACCTCTAATAAAGTCTTCATCAATGCCATCTACTTTTTTCACAAATATTTTTGATTGTACTGCCTCAGAACCATCGTCCGATACTAAACGGAAGCTATCTAAGTAGCCGTATGCATTCGGTTCACCTGTTACCGTAGCTCCTATTTCAATATCAGTAGCATCTTCTGTAACTTCAAACTGCAGGCTACTTGTTTCCCAATCATTCCAACCTGTAGTTTCTACAGATTCCCCTGAGTTTGTTCCTGCAAATAACTCTACACTCCCAGCTTCACCCATAGAGTTAACGGATAACTCATAGCTTCCAGCTGGTAAAGATGCAATTGTCTGCGTTATTGTAAAAGATTGACTCTCGCTAGCCGTATCCTTTATCCAATAATGTAACGCATAGTTCCCTTCAGCAGCGTCTATCCACTCATCACTACCATAATCAAAATGATTCACTTCTACATTATCCCAATCTATATCGCTAACTTCCCAGGATCCATCCTCATAGAAATCAGACTCAAACCCGCCATTTGTTAATAGATTAGTTGATGATGCAACTGTTTTTACACCATTACCAAAGTTAAAAGTACTTATTATAAGAATTAATGCTAAAAACAATGTAAAACTCTTTCTCATTCTTGTCATGAATTTCCTCTCCTTTTCTAACTTAAGTATTGTAGATAGATACTAGAATCCATTAGTTCACAAGATTTACATGCCATAGAGACTAAATCATTGTTAAGTTCCGACATTAACTCAGTAAACCAATATAAATACTTGTGTTTAATGAAGTATCTTGCTATAAACTAATTATCACTCCTCGCTTTATATGAGAATATGACATAAGTGTAACCGATACCAATATAGATTTGTGTAAATATATTCCCTGTTTATATGAAAATATGAAACTTTCAATATTTACATTTTTATACTTTTCTATTGTAATCAAACTTGATTTCCAATATTTCAAAGAGACAACCGTTCGACAAACAATGACAAAAGCTACTTTCGTAAGAAGGGAAAGCAGCTTTTGATGAGTCTCACTTAGAGACACTGTTTATGATTTTTTCAGAAGTAAATTATGGTACATCGTTCAAGCCACCTTTTAAAATATCAACAATAATATCCTCTATACATTCTCTTAAATCTGTAAGTGTAGCACCTGAAGCTAGACAACTTTCAAAGTCCAAAAATTTTATACATACCTTTTAAAAAAACGCGCTAGCTCTTTATCGCTAGCCCGTCACAAAAAAAGATAATTTTATATCACTATCATTTTCATGCAACAAATCTTTATTCACTTTCTCGATGACCAGTTAATTTGTATACTAGAGGAAACAAAAATGCCCAAATAATGAAGGTACCTATAGCAGAATTAACTAAATCTACCCAATGAATATAGCCACGATACCAATAACTTAGGACACTGGTTATCAATACTACGATGAACGATGCGACAATTGCATTGCTAATATAATTGTTCAGATTAAACACCCCTTTGACGATTTGTTTGAAAGGAATTGTTGAAACTAACAATGCCCCTATTTTAATTGAAGTACGCTGCTAGCGGAGGATGAGACACATTTTCAAGAGAGAGCATCGCTTAATAGAGTTTAGTCATTCAATTATCAAAATATGCCTCATTTGCATTTCCCATGGTTCAAATCTTTCCTTGTATGAGGGTTTACTCTAAAACCTGTATCAATGGGGGCCAAACGGGGTCGGTCCTTAATTGCCACTTTTGTAATATCATGCAATGTAAAAAGGATTAATAGATTATTTGAAATGGGATTGGTTACAGTTTTCACTATGCAACTCTATTCAACTTACTAAATTTATTACAAATAATAGCTTTTTAGATCTGGTATGTTCATTTCAGCATGTACTTCAATTAAGTATCTTTTATCCTTCGTGTCTTTTTTACTATGACCACTCGAGGGATACTATGAAATATTGGTTACATAAAGTGAAATAAAAAGAATACCAAATAATATAAGCTCGAGTCTATTTAGTTTTAGACCGAGCCTACGAATGATTGAATATTAAACTTCTATTTGCATTAATGCTTCTGCACATTTTATGCCATCAACAGCACTAGACGTGATACCCCCTGCATAACCTGCACCTTCACCACATGGGTACAACCCTTTGATGTTCGACTCAAAAGTCACCGGATTTCGCCTAATTGTAACTGGTGATGAACTTCGGCTTTCTACAGCTGATAAAACTGCATCATGTTTAATAAATCCTGCAAGTTTTTTGTCCATCGAGCGCAAACCATCTTTTAAACTATCAACGATAAAATCATCAAGACATTCTCTTAAATCTGTAGGTGTGACACCTGGAGTATACGTTGGGATAACACGTCCAAGTTGTTTACTTGGTGTATCTGCTAAGAAGTCGCCAACAAGTTGAACTGGCGCATAATAATTCCTACCACCCACTTCAAAAGCTTTTCGTTCAAGTTTTCTTTGAAACTCAATAGCACCCAAAATGTCTCCATTAATATCCTTTGGCGAGACGGATACAAGCAATGCACTGTTCGCATTTTCCCCACTTCTTGCACTATAGCTCATTCCATTTGTAACTACCGTATTTTTTTCCGATGCAGCAGCGACGACATGGCCTCCAGGGCACATACAAAATGTGTAAGCACCTCTCCCATTAGCGAGATGTGTATTCAACTTATATTCAGATGCACCAAGTAATGGACTACTAGCAAAGCAACCAAATTGTTGTTTATCGATGTCCTTTTGAAGGTGTTCAATACGTACACCTACTGCAAAGGGCTTTGGAATCATATCTACTCCTAAATCCTTTAACATATAAAATGTATCCCTAGCACTATGCCCGATCGCAAGTACCACATCATCGGTCTCGATCGTATCTGTTTTCCCTTGTTGTTCTAGTATCACGCCTCTTACTGCACCGTTTTCAATGATCAGTTCCTTCATTTTCGTTTCGAAACGCACTTCCCCACCTAGTTGTTCAATTTTCTTTCTAATGTTCCTAACAACCGTTATCAAGATGTCTGTTCCTATATGAGGCTTTGCTAAATAAGAAATCTCGCCAGGAGCCCCCGCTTCTACCAGTTCATTAAAAACTTTCGGAATTCTAGTATTTTTTATCCCTGTTGTTAATTTCCCATCTGAAAATGTTCCTGCTCCCCCTTCACCAAATTGAACATTACAATCAGTGTCAAGTTCACCGTGTTTCCAAAATTTTTCTACAGCAACTTTTCTTCGATCCACATCCATCCCCTGCTCTACAACAACCGGGTTTAACCCATGCTCTGCTAAAACTAAGGCACAGAAAAGTCCAGCAGGTCCACTGCCTACTACTAGAGGACGGGTTGTCTTTTTGGTTTCCTGGATCACATATTCTAATGGTTCAAAGGAAGTAACATTCTTTAAACCTATATAAGTTTTCTCGTTATCTATTTCAACATCAACCGAATAAACAAGCTGGACATTATTTTTTTCCCTTGCGTCAATTGACTTCTTTGAAATGCTAAATGACAATATTTCATCCTTTTTTACCCTTAGTATTTTGTGAATTTTTTTAGCTAAAAGTTCCTTTTCCTTACTTGGGTCAAAATCAGCACGAAGTTTAATATTACTTATTCTTAACATGTTATATTCCATCCTTACCTTTACTTTTCAATTATTATCAATAAATACTACTTTGTTCATTATCTTCGTTTCCCACAAATAAGTCATTACAAATCAGCTATATTTACATACTGCCATCATACAGTTGTAAGAATTTCGTCACTTTTGCTTACCTGATATTAATTGGCCATTACTAAATACGTTTAAATTTTTAGAGTTGATGTATTAAGAAAAGAGCAAGGCGCCTGGATCTAGACACCTTTCTAAGTTCAAAAATGTTATACTTTCTCTTAAAAAAAGCTTCCTGCACCATCCTAGCAGATGGTACCTGAAGCTAGACTACTATAAAAAAATTCTATCATTATCTTTCAAAAAAATCCCCCCGAACATTAGTCCAAGGGAACATAAAACACACTTTAGTTTTCATCTCATCACCAAACCGCCGTCAACAATGATACATTGTCCCGTAACGAAGGAAGACCAGTTGCTTGCAAAATATAAAACGCTACCCACAACATCTTCCGGTTTTGCAATTCGATGGAGGGCTGTTTGCTGTTTTATTATTTCTTTCACTTCTTCTCTCGTTGTTCTGCTTGCATCTGTTGGATAAACAAGCCCTGGAGCGACACAATTGACAGTAACTCCAAAAGCACCAACATCTGCTGCTAGATTTTGAGAATAAGTGAAAACCGCTCCTTTTGCAGTCGTATAATCATGATAAGGAACAATCGGACGAAATACGAGATTACTAACCATATTAATGATCCTGCCTGCTCGTTTTTCCATCATGATCGGCATGACGTACTTACAGACATGGAACGTCCCTTTTAACGCTCCATCTAACTGTCGTTGATAATCATCCCATTCCAACTCCCAGGCCAACTTTCTTCCATCTGGGTCAAAGGTATACGTATGAAGGGCATTATTCACAACGATATCAATCGTATCAAATTCTGCAACAATTTTTTCTATCATTGCTTGCATATCCCCTTCGTTCGTAACATCTCCTTGTACCGTGAAAGTATCCACATCATATTCATCCATCAATGTATCTGCAAGTTCCTCTGCTTTGTCCTTATTCTTAACATAATTGATAATGATTGTAGCTCCTTGTGCTGCAAATCCCGTAGCAATGGCAGCACCAATCCCTCGGCTAGAACCTGTTACTAGGACGACTTTATCTCTTAACTGTATATCCATTTGCAACTCCTATTCTAGTTCTTCCACTAGTTCATTCGTTGTAATCTCGTGGATATTTACTCTTTGACTAAGAAGACCTAAATCATAGTAAGTTTCTTCTACTTCCTTTAAAATATCAACGTTTAGCCAGCCTAAACCATGCTCGTCCGTATCCGCATTCATTGAAGTTTGATTACGAATGTTGATAATTTCTAGATTTCTAGCTTCATCCTGTCCATCAATAGCTGCAGTAACAGCAACCTCTGCCGCTTCCTCTGGATTTTCAATCGTATAAGCTACACTATCACGGTATACCTGCAAGAAACGGATCAGTAAATCTCTTTTTTCTTGGAAAACTTTTTCTGTAACAACAAACACATCTGCCGGAGTGTTTAACACTTCTTTTACTTCAATAACATTTACTTCTCCTAGCTCATTGTTTTGCGCATCAAAAAGACCTGTGTCTGTTGCAGCTGTTGCAACAACTTGATTATTCATTAATGGTCCGAAGTTTAAGACACCAGCTTCGACAATATTAATATCCTCCTCTGTCATCCCTGCCTGATGAAGGAGTACAAGAAGGTTTTGGTACGTTCCGCTAGCACGACTATACACACCAACATCTTTACCACGCAAATCTTCCATACTATTAATATTGCTTTCTTTCAATGAAACAAGATTAAACACATTCTCTGGATATATATTATAAATAATTCTCAGCTCTTCCCCTTGCTCCATCGCTAAAAGAACTGCTTCCACATTGGCAAATGCAATATCCGCATTCCCAGCGATAATATTTCGTACGGCCTCTCCGCCACCTGCACCAGGTATGTATTCAAAGTCAAGATACGCTTCTTCAAACCAGCCTTTTTCCTCTGCTAAATATAGATTGCTTTGTTCCGTAATTGCCTGGCTCCAAGAAGCCATTTTAATTTTTTCCACTTCTTGTTCGTTAGCTGTACTGTTATTTCCACACCCAATAGCTGTCAGCGTTAAAGCTGCAAAGATTGCTGCTGTACTTAATTTCTTCATTATTTTTTTCATTTTTGTCTCTCCCTAGAGTAACTATATTTTTTAAAAAACAGTCGTTCAATCCAAATGACCATTTGGTAAAGAATGATCCCCATTATAGTAAGCAAAATAAAAACGGAGAACATTAACGTTGTATTCAACATCCCTTGTGAAGCAATGATTAGTGCCCCTAATCCTTTATTTGCTCCAATGAACTCTGCCACAACAGCTCCCACTACACTTAAAACGATGGATACACGAAGACCAGAAAAAATATAGGGCATCGCTGTCGGCAAGCGCAGTTTGATTAATGTTTGAAAGGAGGTGGCTCGAAAGGAGCGGAATAAGGCCAGCTTCTCCTGACTTACGTAAGAAAGTCCGGTGACTGTGCTTTCAAACAACGGGAAAAAACATACTAATGCCACAATCATCATCTTTGGTGTATATCCAAAACCAAACCATAGAACGAGTAGCGGCGCTAGTGCTAGCTTTGGCATTGCTTGCGACGCAATAATATAGGGCTGCAAAATTTCCTGGGCTGTCTTTGATTGTGCCACAAGAAAACCAAGTCCAATACCCATCATGGAACCAATAAAAAATCCGCCTAGTACCTCAATGGTTGTTGCCATAATATGCGGAACAAAATAACCGCTTTGAAAATTTTGAATAAGATTCATGACCACGGCAGACGGTGGCGGTAAAATAATTTTGGAAATATCTCTGAGATGTACCGCAGCCTCCCAGATAACGAGAATCATGATAAAAAGTGACAAGGAATACACTCGTGTTTTCTTCATTATGAGCTCTCCCCTCGCCCTTCAATCTCTTCATATATCCCCTTTACAATGGATGTAAAACTAAGTTCAAACTTTAAATCTTTTGGTCTAGGTCTTTCAAATGGAATAGAAAACTCCCGCTTCACTTTGGCTGGCTGATCTCCTAAGAGAACAACACGGTCAGACAAATATACCGCTTCCGTAATATCATGAGTAATGAATAAAATCGTAGTAGAAAATTGAACGGAAAGTTGCATTAATTCAAGCTGCAATTGCTCTTTTGTCATTGCATCTAAAGCGGAAAAAGGTTCATCCATTAAAAGGATGCTCGGTCTAGTGAGTAATGCTCTTGCTAACGATACTCTAGACATCATCCCACCTGATAACTCGTGCGGATACTTATCTTCATGACCCTCTAATCCAACAGAGTGAATCATCGTTTTCGCACGAGTAATATCCTCTTTAGTTGGTTTTCGTTTATGTTTAAGCTCTAACGGCATGAGCACATTTTCAAGGACATTACGCCATTCTAAGAGAACTGGTTTTTGAAAAACATACGTAATCTCATCCATCGGCTCCGTAATAACCTTCTCACCAATAGTGACTTTACCTTCTGTAGGCGTAAGCAAGCCACCGACCACTTGCAGTAATGTACTTTTTCCACTACCGCTTTTCCCAATAATGCTAACAAACTCCCCATCTAGAATCTGTAGGTCCACATTCGCTAGAATCGGGGCCTTATCAAAAGTAATACCTACATTCTTGCAATCTATTATTATTGTCATTTCGTCTCACCTCTTAGTCTCGATAAGGATCAAATTCATCCATCTGGTCTTCAAGGGAAGACTCTACATCACAAAAACGTACAAGATCGGCTAAATGGAATCTTCCATCGTGGTGCCAGCCTGGTTGTGGATGGGGCATGGAACCTACTGCACATATTCGGTTGACTCCCGCATCTCCTAACATGGAAATGATCGAGGTAAGACGTTGTGGTGAACATCCAACCCCTACACTTTGTATATAGCCAACGATTCCCCTTATATACTGTTTTATTTCTAAAATATTGTCCACCGGTATCACCGTAATAAAGCGGTTCAATGGTGAAAAAGGAAAGAGTTCTTCCCTATTATTTGTTTTCAGCTCACGGTAGACAACCGTCCATACCGTATTACCGTCACTTTTAATAAGATTCATCGTTTTCGACTCAAAGCTTTCAAATTCCAGACTGGATCTTTGGCTCACGATAGCGTGCTGTTCTTCCTCCGATAATGCGGCCCTCGGGTGAATACTCTGAAAGTTTTCCATTTCATTTGCCAGCATTTCTGCAAATTCTCGGGGCCCGTATTTGCCGCCACGTTCCACGAAAAATACATGCGGTGACAAACATCCTTGTTGGTCAAACCAGGACACATCATGTGCAGCTAATTTTGCTGTCCGCCAAACCTTCGTCGCTGCTAAACACTCCTTTGTGAGCATTCCAAAGCTCACTTTATGACCATGAGCATGGAAGGAAACATGGGAAGGTACTTTTTCTTTTATCTGGTCGATGGCCTCTTTTCCTCCATATGCAATAACAGCATTAGACTGAGAAAAACTAAGTTTTTCTAAGTCAACCTCTCCCCCCTTCCACGATACTATCGCTATCGTTTCTGCAAGTTGAGGATCTATTTCCCGCAACGTTTTGGCAAAGAGAACGGAAAATAACGGCTCTGATGACGAGACCTTTCCAAAGGTTGCAGACTTTAATAAAACGCCAGCAGTTAAACTCCAGAGCGGTAAAGCTGGAACATTCCCTGAAAAAATATGAGTAATTAACTCTGGACCATACGCTCTATATAATCCCCCTGATTTACGTGGACGAAATTCATCTAGTATAAGGGGGTTAGGAAAATCCTCATCAATCATTCGCTGTAATTTTTCTTTACGAAATTGTCTAAAATAACGACTAATATATAAACGAACCATTTCTTTATCGTATCCCGTGATTACAGGCAGCATTTGTTCTGCTAGTTGACGCAACTCGTATTGAGGGTTCAACCATTTTTGCACTGCTTGGTCCATGACTTCAATGACATCATTGGTTTTAAGCGTTCTTAAATAGTTTTGCTGCTGATTTTTTATCGTTTCAATAACATGTGATACCATTTCTGGTGTTAATTCAGGGACTTCTAATTCTACTTTTTCTCCATGATTTTCAAAAACTAGCGTTTTAAATGTGGCAGCTTCAAAGAGATCCTTACATTGATTCGGAATAAAATAACATCTATACATGTTAGGATTCACCTTCAGAGTTCTTAGAGGAGGCTATAAATTGCTCTACAGCTAAGGAACAGCCTTTTGCTTCTGCGCCTTTCGCTCTACCTAATAAATAAAAGCCATCTTCCTCTTGAACTCCCATATCCTCTGTGAGAATTGCCATCACCGAATTAATATTTGCTAAATCGTAATGAACAATTATTCCCTTTTCACCTGGAGCTTTTTCCTCCATTTTTTCCAAATCCATGATGACTGTTTTAACCCAATGTGGTGTTTGTTTCCGTGTACTTATTGGATGATCCTTATAAAAATCCAAAAGATTTCGATCATAAATCTGTGAGCTTAATTCTGTCATTCCGTACATATTGACGCATAGTTCCGGTGGAATGGAGAACAATTCACTCATTTCTTGTCTAAATACTTCTGGAGTCATTTCCCGTGATCGTCCTTTGGAACCACCTGTATCCATGATGCGACTATGAGTAGGAAGGTTAAATCGGATCCCTCTTTCTTTGCATTCATCTAATAAATGAATGAAAGAGAATGTTGCACCTATCAGAAGAATTGGCTCTTGCTGTTTTTGCAGCTCCTCTATGAAGCTATCTATTTCAAAACCTTCTTTTGAAAAAGCATATTGACTGTCTTCTGTACCAAATGTATTTATCGCAATATGTAAATAGTGTGCTAACGATGAGTTTGGCATCTCCTCTTCTGTAGGAAAAAGAACGAACATTTTCATTTTATCCATATCAGGAATAATATGAGATTTAAAATGCGTCTTCATCGATAAATCATAGATTTCTAAATCACGATGATAGTTTTTTCCCCGTTTCTCTGGGTTTGTTGTTCCACTTGTCATAAACAGTGCTTTCGCTTCTTCTATTGGATGACAAGATAATGTTGTTAGTTTGAAAGCATCGATAGGAACAGGTGGTATTTCCGTATAGTGCTTCACTTTTCTCGGGGAAACACGCCGTTTCCTACAAAATTTACGGAAGGGCTGATTATGTTCATATTGAAACTGAAATACTTTTAATGCCATCTCATTAAAGGCCTCCTCCGTGGAAGTGGGCTGTGAGATAAAAGTACTCAACTCTTGTTTTAATGCTAAATAATCCTCTAACATATGTGACACCCCAATACTAATGATTTGTGGAACATGAACAGGGTCTTTGTGTCAATTCTTTACTGAAACATAGTACCTTTCCCTCTGTTCCTTCATTAAACAGAAAAAGACCGCTCTCAAATAGAAAGCGGCCATCAATTTTAACTAGATAATACGGAAGAAACTAAATAGCTTTTATGATGTCCACTTCCCTACGCTAATATTAGTTAGTTCAGGTTCAAAGGGTTTGAAAGCGACGCTCTCATCTCAGCCTAATAAGGCCCCCCTAGTGGTTAACATTTAGTTATATAAAGTTAATGAATCATATCCATCTTATCATGTCACACTTACATGTCAACTTAGATTGTTGCTGCATCCTCTTCAACCGTAATTTCTGCTTTTATGTCATCCTTAGGTAAAAGTGCCCAATGGTTTATCACCTTCAAACATCATCCACCTCCTGAAAATAGTAAAGATATCTTTACACACCGGTGTTTATTAACAAAGGATTATTAATTCTCTTCTTTTCTAGAATACTATGGCTTCTTAAATAAAATGGAGTTGTGATCTTGGATTCAATTTAACTGTACTGTTAAAACTAACCCATGCATCCGTTAGTTTAACAAACCCCTTCTCCTCTTTGTTCCATTTTCTCATTTAAACACATCAAAAACTATACTTTCTCCATCTTCATACTGACAAATAACAATTTGTAAGTTTTTCATATTCCAATCTATGGAACGTAAATAAATAAAAGAATTATCCACTTCTACAATTTTATTATCCAAAAGATATTGTAAATCGAAATACTTATCGTACTCCTCATTAATACCAGGTGGTTCAATATTAATTGGCATAAAAAACTCTGAAGGCTGTTCCGAGTTTTCCTTGATGGTTCTAGTACTAATATTGTATTGGTGGGTAAATGGAATTTCGTTAGAAAAAGACATATCATCATTTCCAATATAGATTGTTGTACCATCTTGAGAAACAGCTGCTACCATCATGGAGATGTCATACGACTTCATATGTTCATACGAAATCCGATTCGTAACCAATGAATCATGCATATTATATACAATGACTCCAAATGTCCCATTCATCACCGCTATTTTATCATCAGCATATAAAAGTCTAGGCATTTCAGCACCTATATTCATTTTTGCAATGTCAGACAGGTCTACAGATAATTCTTCACCTTCACTATCAGAACTCTGTCCAGCCAGCTCGTTTTCTGGACCTAAAAGGGAACCATTTAGAAAAGATATGCTTAATATAAGAAAAATAGCTGCAGCAGAAGCCAATGCTGTCCAATAGAACGGATTAAAATTTCTTGATTTATGAATTCCTTGTTGAAGTTTCATTTGAATCTTTTCGCTTTCTTCCGTCGTAAATTCAACATTCTTATCTAAATAACTTTTCACTTTTTCTGATATCTTCTTATCGGATTTATTCAAGTTTACCACCCCTTTCAAGTCTTCTTTTTAGAGCATCTTTTCCGCGTAACAGTCTTGATTCAACTGTATTTATACTAATATTGAGAACCTCACTTATTTCCTTCATATTCATTTCCTGATAGTAATAAAGAATAAGAACTTCTTTGTATTTTCCTGAAAGACTAGCAATTTGTTCAACTATTTCATCGGAATTTTGTTGCTGGATATACTCTCCTTCGGATGATTGACTTGTAAGAGGACATCCTTATTTATTTTTAAATCATTACTTTCTTGAATAAACACTGCTCAACCTCCCTTCTAAAAATTAGACGAATGTGCTGATAGTTTTGACCCGTTTATTTTATACATTTTTTTATAGGTAAGCGTAAAATAGTCCACACCTATTCAAGCAAGTGTGGACTATTTTACGCTTACATTTATATGGACCATTTTAGTTATTTGTCAGTATTAATCTGTCTTCTAGCATTAATATATATATCAAGGTCTTCGACTATATAATCTCTACCTGTTGTATGAAGAGCGTCATAAGTTGCCTTTATATAATCCAAAACTCGATACTTGTTAAATAACTCTAAAACATCTTTTCCTTTTAAGCCTTTAACATTCTTATAGTTTTCAATACAATACACCATGAAATCTAGCTTATTATTATTCATGGTTACGCCTCCTGTGGGAATGTTATTTTTCCTGTTACCTGTTCTTCAACAAATAAACTGAAAAGCGTTGGGACACTCAAATGCCAAACTTTCGTTTCTTCTTGTTCTAACTTTTCATATAGTTTCGATGAATAAAGGAGATTAAGTGCTTCTTTATCAGATATATTCATCTCGTCAGAAATCAATTGAGCTAATCGAGATATAATGATTTGTAGAACAGCTTGAAATTCTTTTTCTTCACTCATCAGCTTCCCTCCTCAACATCAATTTCTAATTGCCCAATATATTGCAAATAAGACAATGCTTCCTCTGAACAAAAAGTAACTTGGTCATATAATTTACGGATTTTTAACCTCTTTAAAGTTTCCTCTCGTGTCAGTATTCCAGCCTCGTATAAACTGAACACACGGTAGATTGTGTCATCAGCTACAGCTCTAACCACGATATCATACTGTTTTCCACTGTATATACCTTGTCGATTAGAGGAGACAAAGTCCAACCATTCTGAATCAGGGGAGTCAAACACCAATATATCAAGTTCCTTTTTTACTTTATCAAAGTCTACTTCATACATGCTAACTGCTTTAGCTTTGCTATCCGTTCTTAACATTACTTTATGGGCAAAACTAACAGCCTATTTCTTATTTGTTGTAGTATAGAACCCTGCACCAAAATCTAATGTCCGTTTTGGTTTAAGAAGCCGTGGCTTTTCAACAATTACATTACTACCATGATAAACAATCATTGGACTCCCCCAGTCGCTTTCATTATTACCTTATATTCTTTAATTAAATTCCGTAACATTCTTTCAAAGTGCTTCCTCTTGTCTAACTGGTTCCTTACTTCTTCAACCTACTCCACATCACGACCTATATAATCTGTTAACGTCTTTTTTCCTTCTCTGTATTTCAAATAATAATATTCATGATTACCTACTTTTTTTATCACGAGCGATCCTTTAGGAAGGTGATTAATTCTATTCATATATTCTTGCTGCATTAATTGATTCCTTCTTGCTTCTTCCTCAATCATATCTAACATCAGACTCAACTCGTCACCTCCTACATTCTTATTTTACCCCACATTTATAAATCAAACTACAATTCGGAGGGGTATTTTTATGTGAAGGTTGAAGTTAGTTCACACTACATGAAAAAGGTACGCTGCCCCGGCGTATGATATCTCTTTAAGAAGGCAACTGGCAAAACTCTAAAGGAATACATGAATATGCTACGTATTCATGAAGCTGAACGATTACTTCTAACTCATAATTACACGGTGCAACAGGTTGCTTTTACAGTTGGATATACGAACTTAACGTATTTTGGACGAGTATTTAAAAAATTTAAAAATACCTCTCCTAGTGATTTTCAAAAAAACAATTAAAGGAGTTTTACCATCGACATAGTCATTTATTCATAAAAATATCAGACCCAACAATCTTATTCATTTTGCTTTCTTTTGCAGAGTTTTTCTATTTCTTCAGGCGGCAACACTTTGCTGTAAAAGGATCCCACCATTATAAAAAGATTTTTGATAGAGTAAGGCTTTATATAGAATAATCCCCGGAAGCATTCGTCCGGGAGGAACATAAAACACACTCATTTTTCATCTAAACGTGCAAAAGCTATTGAAATCAAGCTATTTTGACTCTAGTACTGCGACTGTTTCAATGTGTATAGAGTGCTAGGTGTAAAACAATCCATAGTAAGTATTCCGAAGCAGTGGAATTTACCTTATATTTTTCCACTATTTATTAACATCGTTTTACTACTACACCACCTATACCGACTATCATATACAAGATCATCATGTATACGATTAGCATTCCAGTTTCAATTGTTTGAACTCCTAGTGCATAAAGTACAATCAGGAAAGCACCACTACCTATTAAAACAAAATAAAGAACAATTAATAAGTACCTTTTCATAAGTAACAAACTACGTTCATCCACTTCAGGTACATTGCCATTTCTTTTTTTTCGCCAATTTGAATACAGCAAATTAATAATGAATCCACCTAATGATCCAACTATGACTGCAACGGCTAGATGGAAACTATATTCACCTTCTTCTTTTCCAATCAAATATACTCCTATTAATCCACCAATTATTATCATCCCTAAAAGGAAGGTATAAATAGTTATTTTATAACGTTTTTCCATAGCCTATTCCTCCTTGTATTTTAGTCCTTCTTCTTCTAAATAGAACATTTCTTCAATTGGTACATCAAAATATGTAATCAGTTTTAATGCAAGTTCCAAACTTGGATTGTATTTGTTTTTCTCGATGGCATTTATTGTTTGTCTTGTAATTTGCAAATCTTCAGCCATCTTAACTTGCGTAACTCCTTTTCTTAGGCGAATTTCTTTAATATGGTTTATAACCTTCAAACATCATCCACCTCCTGAGAATAGTAAAGATATCTTTACACTGAGTATAAAACATAAACACCTGTATGTAAAGATATCTTTACATACAGGTGTTTATTAACAAAGAACTATCAATTCTCTTCTTTTCTAGAATACTATAACTTCTTAAATAAAATATAGCTGTGTTCATGGACTCAATTTAATCGTACTGTTAATACTAACTCATAACATATATCCTAATAATTCGTGCCTCCCCGTATCTCATGCTTTCCAAACACCTTTATTATCAACCTTCCCCAAAATTTTCATAAAAAACCGAATCAATACAAGGGTTTATTAGGTCTCTAAAGTACTGGTCCATTTGAAATGGAGTATAGGACATGTGATTGTTTATCCACCACTTTAACAAACTGATTAAGGTACTAGAAATATGGTTTGTTAAGATTTTTATAGGAACTTTAGGCTCTTTTCCTATAGGTAACTTTGACTGAAGGTATTCCTCTATTCCATGATTCCAGTAAGCCTCCACTCTTTCAAAAAAGAAGTCAGCACTCTCTGTTTTGAATAATCCTTTAATAATCTTACTGTCTTCCTGTATATGTTCAAAAAGCTCTATTACTGAAATCAATCTAGGTTTTTCCCCATCATATTCAATATAGCTCTTTATATATTGATTAAGTATTTTCAGTTCATCCTCTACACTGCTAAACAGCAGTTCATCCTTGGTTGTGAAGTGTGAATAAAAGGTAGATCTCCCTACATTAGCCCGATCAATAATATCTTGAATAGTAATTTTATTGTATCTTTTTTCCTCCATAAGTGATAATAGTGCCTCATTGATAGCTTGACGGGTTTTCAATACTCTTCTGTCGAATTCATTACTTTTCATTCTACTCCCTCATTTCGAACAATTTCTGTATTTTGTTTCATAACGTACTTTTCTTTAAGTTTGATGATTTACTAACAAACGATAGTTAATTTACAATTAAACCGTACAAAGTGTTCGATAATGAATTAATTGTACATTAACTCTCGAAAGAAAGGAAGTTATGTATTTCTCTTAAATTAAAATCAGAAAGGAGTTAATGCTTGATGGAGTTATTAAAATACATTAGTTTAGCAGCCACAACTTGGTTTGCAGGTTTTTTTCCACATTTTGAAATATATCTTGCAGTTCCTGTGGGGTTATCAGTCGGACTTAATTGGTTTGATGCTTTTCTTTGGGCATCACTTGGGAATTGGATGGTTATCCCGTTAATTGACTTTTTTTATAATTGGTTAATGAAATTTAAGTTTATGAAGAAATTTAGTGAAAAGTCTTTGAAAGGAAAATGGCGAATACGAATGGAGAAGTACGGTGCTTTCTTCATACTGGTTCTTACTCCAGTTACCGGTGTTTGGGTTATAGGAATAATAGCCAAGGCTTTGAAATTTAACAGAATACAATTATGGCTATACAGTGGTATTAGTGTGGGTGTGACAGGGTTTATCATAGCTATATTAGCTAATATGGGGATTCAACTTTTTTCATAAATCGTTTTGATTTTAGATCTTTTATTTAAGCTTTCGATATGACCAACAGGAGCGCCTTCTAAAATCCGTCTCTCCAACTTTCATTCTACATTTGCTGATAAACTATAGTTTTCCGATAATGGGAGAAAAAGAAAATCGAGAAAAGATAAACTGGATATGTCTTGGGCATGAAAAAGACCCGGAAATCGGAAGTGTTTATTTTACCGAAAACCGGGTCTGAATCAGAAGTGTTTATTTTGGGGTTACACTTTTAAAATGAGTTACGCCACACACTCCACATGTGCTTTGATAGCTAGGTGATACTGATACGCATTAAAGCTGGTTTTGGGTAAAATTATCCTCCTTATATAGGAACGTGGAGTAATTTGGACTTATACTTTTACCTAAATATCTCAACCTACTTTAATGATAAGCTTTTTAGATCGTGGTATTCGTGTTGTAAACTACTCCGTTCCCTCGACAATCTATAACCGTTAATCCGTCTCTTTTCGCATCAATTTTAGGTAGTTCCATAACTTTAGGCAACATATATTTAATTTCTTAAGATGTTAACATATTGTTCAGTTCATTTAACTTCTTACTCGCAATATGAAGCCCAATAGCACAGCTAAACTTTTGCTAATCAGCTATTCAGATGGATTAGTAACCAAACCTTATCCTATCTTTATTTGTGGGTATACCATTATCTACTTTTTGCCACTCACCATCTTGGAATACTTCATATTTTTCAAAAGCACAAGGCAATCCGCTTGCAGTAGATATGTCACAACTATCCATAAGCTGAAAATGCAAATGTGGAGCAAAAGAATTGCCTGAATGGCCCACTTTACCAATAACTTCACCTTTTTTAACACTCTGACCAACTGAAACCCGAATAGAACCTGTTTGAAGATGGACTAAGGCAGCATATACATTGTCGCCACATTCCATAATGATATAGTTGCCAGCAACTGATTGTACGTCGTCTTTTCTCGGATTGAAATAACGGGCATTTTTATAAGCTTTAGACATATCTGAAAGTAAATTCGTTCGTGCTCGTTCTTCATAACCATCCTCTGCTTGGACAACTATCCCGTCGCAAGGTGCATATACATCTTGACCCCAACAGTAATAATCACTTAAGGAAACCCCCAAAAGAAGATATTGCGGCAAGCTAACGCGATAGGCGGGCCAACCCTTTCTTGCCCAATCCACTTGTATAAAGTCATAAGCATATGTAGTTCCTAACTTGTCTGTTCCGTGGCTTGGAATTTTTGTTCCTGGTGTGTTAGGAGAGAGCCATTCCCCCCTCAAAGGAAACTCTACAATTATCGGATCACGCGCTTCCATCATCTCATTACCCCCATCCATTCTTTACCTACCTTATTCAAAATAACAAGCGCTATAAAGACAAGTGCCAGTACGATACTGATACGTGCAGACAAAAGATTTTTCCCATTCCACATTGAAACTCGATTTCCAAACCCCTTATTCATTGCTTGCCGTATAGAATATTTTCCTAAGTTCCTCAAAGTATTCGTCAAGTGTTGAAACGATACGCTCATAATCCATAATTGAAGCTTCCGATTTTTTAATATCTTCCAATAATTCATTCGTAAATCCAACATTAGCCCAAAAGATAACTTGTTTACACTTTTCAATATTCAACCCTGTTCTAAATTTAGATTCATCTATCATCTCAAATATTTCCGTACCGCATGAAGATTGCTTTTTTCTATCTCTTTTTTCAAGTTCTTTGTTTACTTCATCAGAGTTCGTTATGATAGAAAGTTTGTTTAACTCAAAAATCCAAGGATATTGCTTTATTAATTCTAGTTGAAGAAGATACGATTGACGTAGCCTATCAAAAATATCTTTTTTTGTAAAATCCATTTTCAAAAAGTACTCATTATTAAGAATTTCGGTAAAGTAATCATACACAAGCAGAAAAAGTTCCTGTTTATTACCTACATAATGAAACATCAAGGGTTTAGAAATCCCTGATTCTTTCGCTATTACATTCGTGGATGCCTTGTCAAACCCTTTTAGTGCAAATTCTTTTAAGGCGGCATTTAAGATAGCGTTTCGCCTTAAAGGTTCTAAATCCAACAATTTCTTAGGCATATTCAATCCTCCCTTGATAATTCGAATCATCTTTTACCTGTCAGGTCAATTTTACGATACCTCCATTTACCTAATAGGTCAATAAATTGAATTCTAATTTTGAAAAACTATACCTCAACTGACGGATGCTGTTCAGTTATATTTCACGGAAGAAGGCAAAGAGGTAAAGCGATACAAAGAATAATTAGCTACCCGAAGAACTCAAAGCATTTAACATTGAAAGACTTTCAATATCATTCGATCAAATTATTGTGTTAATGGACGAGCACGCTAGAACTTTGGTTGATATATCTCATATTTCAGGAATCAGATTCATGTTGCATTTACTGTACTGTTTAGTAGATAAAGTGTTATGAGTTTCCAAAGACTATCAAATAACATTTCCTACTGTTGAAATGCTTCAGAGCACTGGAGCTATTTGACTGCTGATATGTTCACGACTACTTTCCAACCTTGAGTTGACTATATTTCTCAGTTATAGATATGTTCCAAAAGAACGAAAAAAAAGAGATTCCAGCGTTTAACTTCCAGCATCTCAATTTTTCTATATTTCTGAAAACCTTAGTAAATAAGCCTTTCGTTCAATCCTTTCTTGACATCACCACAACGCAGTCAACCTTACTTGAGTAACGGTCGTCAGATATTTCGGTGTGCAGATGTAATTGAATTACATTTTTTGGCTTTAATTGTTCAATTAAGTTCTTGAAGACATGGTTTATGGTTACTAATGATCCGGTTCACCGTGATGGATCTAAATAAGATTTCCTAAAAGCAACCAGCAAAGTAAAATAAGTGGACAAATTCCTGTTATTTATAGAATAGAGCCCTTTTCAGGGAAATTAAGGGTAGGTTTTCCACTTATCTAGATATAAATTGCCTATTTTCAAGTTTTTCGAGTCTTTAAGCACTAGACTTGCATACGGGTACCAGAAGATACACGGGGACAGGCTCACTGCCCTATTCACTTTTGGAACGTCAAACCTGTTCCTATGTCCCTTTGACGAAAAATTATATTGATAAGGTTATAGCTTTAATCGATGTCTAGAACAGGGATTCCTACTTGGAAGCAACTTTGGAGTGTTTTAAAAATAAATTTTTTTTACATTTTACAGAAAGAACGAGTGCCGCTAACACTCGTCCTGTAAAATTGACTGATTGGATTATGCACGACAGTGCCCGATTCAGAACACGGTTGTGGGTATACGCTTTAGGAGCTCATTTATTAATTTTTTTTCGATTCATGAACATCATCACGGCTCCCAAAATCAACAATAACAGACCGAACACAAATATATTGTATGTCATACTCGCTGTCTCTGGTAAAGATGTGCCTTCTTCAATTCCGTTTGTACTTTCTACTTCATCTTGACTTTCTTGGTTTGTGTCTTCATTTTGATTTTCTATATCACTCGGATGAAACACAACAAATGTGCTAAAATGATTGGTCGAAGCATGGATAAAATTGTTTTTGTAGGTTCCTCCGACCAATTCCCATTCTTCCGTCTCAGTGTTGAAATAGTATACCTGCAGTTCATCTAGATTTTCATCTTCCTCATAATCAATATGAAATGAAAGTTCAATCTCCTCATCAAAGACACGAATATATTCTTCTCCATTTTGAATAAAAAAAGAATACCCGGTGCTTGCGAATTTGTCAAAATGAGAAAGACTGGAAGAATTTTCATCCAAAGCTTGAAACTGAATTGTGAGGGCTTCTCCACTAAAATTAACCATGGGAATCGTCATCTCTAAATCATCCTTGATGATATTGACCTTAGCATTAAGAGAGATCAATTTGATCATCTGCGCTTGTGTCAAAGCAACCTGAGTTACATCTGCCATGTCGGATGAAAGCTCAATGACAATTGTACCACTGTCACCCAGTTGTTTTATATCATTGTCTGAAATGTTGACCTGATGACCATCCTGCACCAGTTGGGCTTGAACCTCAGTTTGAAGTCTGAGAATTGATATCGTATACGTTCGAGTAGATTGATCCTCTGCTGTCACCTCGACATTGACCTCATTATATCCTGCATTTAAAAGAATATTATGAGATTTTGAGCCACTTGTGACAGGGGTTCCGTCTACCGAAAAGGTTGCAGTTCCATCCTCTACCTTAGGCATTATCGTAAGATGCTCGACTACGTTTTCGACACTCAAAGTGTAACTTGTTGTTGCTGGATCAAAATCGGGTACTAACGTTCCTTCACTCATCTCAAGATCACTCAAATCAGCATTACTCGATGGCGCTCGATTGACTGTCAGCGTATAGGTCTTTGTATCTCCATTTTGTGCGGTGACCTCGATAGTGATTGGATTTTCTCCTACTGCTAGTGAGAGGGATTCTGATGTTTCTCCACTTGGAACTGAACTGCCATTAA
>NZ_JBGUAU010000046.1:0-28826 GCF_041820985.1 Evansella sp. AB-rgal1 | reverse complement strand
TTTTTTTTATTAACTTACATATTTTAGGAGTCGTTTTTCAGTGGTCTCAACCTGCCCCCGTGTCCATCTATGTCCATCTATAAAATTTTAAAACTAGCAAATTAGAACCGTCCCTGTTTGCCCACTCAATTTCTAATAATATCTACACATATGACTTATTTCGTGATGTGACAACTCTATTCATCCACTGTATATTACAAAACATTTCAAAAATAGTAGATTGGAGAGCACCGTTTGTCTGTTTTCTGTATAGAGCCCTGTCAGTTAGAGTATAGTTTATTGACTTATTATAAAAAAACTTTGGTAGGATAACCTACCAAAGTTTTTTATACCATATTAATTAGCAACTACTTGTGAACCAGACGCAACTTTTAATAAATTGCTATCTGTTAAAGTTAATGTCGCTGCAGGAGCAGTTTTAACTGTAATTGCACCAGAAGGAATTGTAGTGAAGTTAATTTGAACCTGACTAGTATTCCCTGTAACAGGAATTACTGTATAGTCAGTAGTCGCTACAGTAGAACCTGTTGATGTAGTAATTTCGAAATCTGTTGCATTTAAAGAAGTAGGATTAATTGCTTCACTGAATGTAACAATTACAGAATTCCCACTCTTTGTAGCAGATGTTAGTGTTGCAGGTGTGTTATCTTCAACTGTTACCGTTCCACTTGTAGAAACGACAGTTTTTCCATCAGCAGATCTAACACCAGAAACTGATAGAATTGCATTTGTACCAGTTCCTACTTCACCAATATTAACTGATTTAGCTGGTAATACAATTACTACCACTTGCTTATCAGCATCTTTAAAGTATATATCTGTGTTAGCTGGAAGTGCTTGACCATCTAATCTATAATTTGAAGCATTTAAAGCAGTTGCAGTTGTTACTTCTTTTAGAGAACCATTATCTGAAAAAGAAACTTCAAATGTGTTTGCTTCAGTTACAACACTAGATACAGTAGCCACTAAGTCAGTTGTTGTCGATGATCCTGCTGACACTGTAGCAGTTGTAGTAGCTAGTGTATTTTTATTACGTTCTACTAGATCAGCAACAGCAGACGCTTCAATACGAATTGAATAATTACCAGCTACAAAAGCAGTATTGTCACTTTTTGTAATGTTAATTTTTTTATTATCATCTGCATCCTCTGTAAAAGTTAATCCAGTAGTAGCAATCCCATCGCGTCGAACGATAAACTTGTTAGCATCTTCAAGAGTTACACCTTCACTAAAAGTAACGGTAATAGTCTTTTTGTCTGAAGAAACTGATGTACCAGCAACAGTAGGAGCTACAGTATCTTTTACCATTTTATAAGTAGATGTAGAAGCAGGGTTATTGTTACCAAATAAATCTACTAATCCATTACTAGCTAATAATAATGTTAAATCTTTGTTATTTCCAGTACCGTATAGTGTATTAGAATTAAATTTAATATCAAATTTAGTTCCAGTTGTATCTCCAGGAGCAGCTTCTATACTATAGTCCGTGAACGGAGCAGCATCTTTTAAAACAGTTAAAGTCGCATTTAAATCAGCTATAGTAGTTGATCCACTTTTGCTACCTAACTTCTTGTTAAATTCAACTCTTAATGTATTAGAATCATACTGTGTAAATGATTTAACCCCAAGAGCAGAAGCATCTCTAGTGAATGTAACTGAACCATTGAAAGCTGCTAAAACATTCCCGTTGAAATCTTCAGCGCCAGCAATATAGATTGATGCACTAGATCCAGTAGATGAAGAAGCTGGTCTAGCAAACGTTAGTTCAGTTACAGGTGCAGTATTTGCATTTGTAAAACTAACAGGTGTACCATTAACTCTTAAAACAGTTGGATTTGCTTTTATTGCTTCAGATAAAGTAACTTTCACTTGATCACTAACAGCATCATACTCTACATTTGTTACTGTAGGAGCAACAGTATCGTTTACTGATAGTCTAGCGATATATTCTTTAACAGTTACTCCATTGAAAGCTTTCGCTCCATCAACTGTAACTGTGTAGTCACCATTGAAGTATTCACTAGCACTAATATTAGTGATAGTTAGAGTTTTACCATCCGAACTTAAACTTCCATTTAAGTTTGAAGATGTAATTGCTTCAGCATTGCTATTTGCAGCAACAACAGATACCGCACTTTTTAAAGTATTATCAGTACCAGCATTAACAATTACAGAATCTTTATCAATTGGTTGATTAAATTTAATTTGTAGTTCTTTTGCATTAACCGCACTAACGCTAGTTACTACAGGCTCAGAAGTTTCAACCTCTAAACGCACTTCTTCAACTTCAGTTCTGTGAACAAATACTGCTGCTTCAGCACGAGTTACATCATTTCCAGGACGGAAAGTTCCATTAGAATATCCGTTAACTACACCTAAACTAGCAAGTGTGTAAACATATTCTTGAGCCCAACCAGAAACATCTGAGAATGAAACAATTGCAGTCTCATCTTTAGTTAATCCATATGCTTCAACAATCATTTTTGATAATTGTTCACGTGTAATTGTTTGGTCTGGACGGAAAGTTCCATCAGTAAATCCATTGATTACACCTGGCTTCTGATCTTGGATTGCAGCAATAAAGCTAGAAGCCCAGTGATTAGTAGCATCAGTTAATTCCGTTTTTGCATCTTCATCTACATTTAAACCTAGAGAAAGAGCTAATACTTTTGCAGCTTCAGCACGAGTGATCGCTGTTTGAGGATCATAAATTCCATTCCCACGACCATTGATCGCACCTTTTCCTACTAAATAATCGATAGCGTCTCCAGCCCACTCTTTAACACTATCCGTGTCAGTAAAACTTACTTGTTCTGCTGCTAATGCAGCTGGTGCTACTGTTGTAGCTGCTACAGCTACCGCAACACCTGTTGCTAAAAACTTACGATAAGACTTTGGTTGATAAGCCATGTAACTATTTCCTCCTTTTATTATGTACATAATTGTACTAAGTCTCTCTAGCTATGATAGTTACAACCTACTATTGTTAGGTTGATAGTCTCACAAACTAGCTAAGCCCTTTTATATTACCCGCAAGATTAGTATAATTTCCCCATAATGTTTTGTCAACAAATTTTGGGAATTATATTACTTCTCTATATTTATAAGAAAAAATAGATTATGCTAATCTTATAGGGAAATACTGTCTATTATTTTACAATATCAAACAAAAATTTCATAGTAAAATATTAAAATAAACTGAAAAATTATGTTTTTTCTTTAGATTCAATAAGAAATTGTTTGTATTTACATACTTAATAAACTCTTTTTATTGTTATTTTTCATATTTTTTATTCGCATTAATTTCTAGATTCCTCCTTTTATTTTGTCGAATAAATAATAACCATACAAAAATGATTTTATTCTTAGCTCTTTGGAAATATGCCTATTTATTTTACTTTTATAAAATTTGGTCATTCGCTATGGGGGAAAGTTTCGAAGTATTATATTTAGTAGTTTTTTTAATAACAGACAATTTCAATAGATTCTATCGGTAAAAATAATCATACTCTCTTAAATAACGCCAACGCCTTACTAAACTTCTATTATTATTAACAGCAAACAAAAGAGCCCTAATAAATTAGGACTCTTCCTTATGTAGAGATTTATATTAACGTTCATTTTACTCATCCGATATCATATTGTGGTACCTATTACCTTTATAACGTTATATAAAGGTAATAGATTCCATTTGTAGAAAGGTTAGATGAAAGAAGAACCGAGCTAGTTGATATTAATGAATGAATAATACCAAACTTATCTTTTATGCTAAGTCTATGATGTAATTGTGACATTAATCCACTTCCCCATTGTCACAACCGAAGCTGTTTTGAGTAAGTTGTTACGGAATACTAGGAATCTCTTTCTAATGCTGTTTCTTTAGAAGAAAGGTGCAGAAACAAGTTTGCGGGCTTAGGCTTAAACACCTGTCTTCTATTGATCACTCATTATTATTGAAATACCAACAGTTCCCTAACAGACTTAACAAAAAAACTTTGGCGGAAACAGAACGAGAAAGCTTCCTAATTACCCATTTCATCGTCTTTCCACAACCATAGACGTATTGTATCACATCAAATTTTTATTTGAAATCCCTAATTCATTCCAATATGTTAAATTATTGTAATAATTTTGTTAGATATCATTACAGAATCACTAGATATACGGACTTTTTCTTGTAGCTCCCTCGATATCTTCCTTAATATACCAAAAATAACATGACTGTATTAATCAACATCCGCTTATGGAAGGCGATTTAAGAACCTAAACTCCATTTTATATTATTTGTTACAATATTATGAAAACTAATAGTACAAAATGGGTTTGTTTGAAAGTTTTTACGAATTTTAACGTAAAATATCTTATTTCTATCTCTATCTTTTGAAATTATCCAAACCACGAATGATAAATAAAGATTATAAGTTTTAACAATATAGATGCCTATTGATAGTTTTGAGTTGAGTTATCGAGTACTGTATCCAAAAATACACCACCTTTATAATGCCCCCCAACTGTAAATGAGAATTACTCGTTGATGCAGGTAGTATCTTAGTTTAAAATGGACATCGTGCTTCCTTTTTATTCATAGAATTCACAATGAGATGGAGAGAACGGAAATGACTCTAGTAAATACAGGTGACTTACGAAGATCTGAAAAGAAGTTTCGCCCCGAGTTAGAAGGTGTCCGGGCTGTTGCTGCATTATTGGTTGCAATCTACCATATATGGTTAGGCTCTGTTTCTGGTGGAGTGGACGTGTTTTTCATTGTATCTGGATATTTAATAACAACGTCTTTACTTTCTAGAATGGAGAGAGATGGAACAATTCACCTTTCTGAATATCTTTTAAATTTAGGAAAAAGGTTACTCCCTCTTGCACTTATTGTTCTTCTTTTTTCTACTATATTATCTTTTCTTCTTTTACCACAAGTTCAGTGGAAACAAATTATGTCGGAAATTTATGCATCAGCTTTTTATTTTCAAAACTGGCTGTTAGCTACTAACGCTGTAGATTACTTAGCTCAAAATAATGCAGCAAGTCCATTACAACATTTTTGGGCATTGTCTATTCAAGGTCAATTTTACTTAACTTGGCCACTTATCATTTTCATAGCGTTTGTTTTTGCAAAAAAAGTGTTTAAAACGCCCCTTCGCAAAACTCTATTATTCGTTTTAATTACTATTTTTATTACATCGCTAACCTATTCTATTTTTATTACTTCTCAAAATCAACCTTGGGCTTATTTTGACACCTTTGCTCGTGTGTGGGAATTTAGTTTAGGGGGAATTTTAGCATTACTACTTCCCTATTTATCTCTCAACAAAATGGCAAGTACCATCATTGGTTGGGCAGGCTTAAGTATTATTGCTTTTACAGGTATTTTATTACCTGTGTCAAACGTATTCCCAGGATACGCAGCATTATTACCGATATCTGGTGTTGTACTCATTATTATCGCGTCAGAGAACGGAACTAAATTTGGGGTCGAAAAACTTTTGGGCTCAAAACCTCTGATGTTTTTCGGAAGTATTTCTTATGGATTTTATTTATGGCATTGGCCACTTTTAATCTTTTATTATGCCTACTTCGGAACAGATTCCGTTACCATACTGTGGGGGATGGCTATACTTAGCCTTACATTCCTCTTGTCTATTCTATCGACGAAATTAGTGGAATCTCCGATTAGAGGATTGTCATTAAAACAATCAAAAAGGAAAATAGCTTTCGTTTTACTACTATTTCTCCTTCCAGTTTTAGCCGCAAACAGCTATTGGGATTTACATTTGGAACAGGTGGAAGAAGCATTTAGACAACAAGCTGTCATTGAAGATTACCCTGGTGCTCACGTGCTTTTTAAAAATGTAGTTGCGGCAGAAGATGTACAACCAATCGGTACACCTCTTGATGCAAACAGTTCCATGCCTACGTATCATGACGATGGTTGTTTTGTTCGCATGGATGATCCAGGCGTAAAAGTATGTTCTTACGGTGAAACAAACAATCCAGATTTTGTTATCGGTCTTGTAGGTGGCTCTCGTACTGGGCATTGGTTTACTGCATTAGAAGAATTTGCGGAGGAATTGAACTTACAGATTGATGTATATAATAAGAATGCTTGTAGATTCTCGACTCAGGATTTTGATGGATTGCTAAGGGATTCTTGTGTTGAATGGAATGAACACGTTGTTGAACCTTTATTAGAAAACCCACCAGATTTAATTTTTACAACAGCTAATGTAAGTAGTGGTGCCACAATACCTGACGGATACATCGAGATGTGGGAAAAATTTGTTGGAATTTCTACTATCTTTGGGATCCGAGACAATCCATCCATGCCGGAAGATATTCCAAAGTGTGTAGAAGTAAATGGTGCGGAAGATTGTGCTGTTCCAAGGGAAAATGTTTTATCAGAGAATCCACCATGGGAAAATACAGAAGGCTTGCCAAGCAATGTGTATTTCGCAGATTTAACTGATTACCTATGCGATGATGAATTGTGTCACGCAGTTATTGGTAATGTATTAGTTTATCGCGACAGATATCATTTAAGTACATTATATGTATCAACTCTTGCAGATCCTCTGAAAGATCATATTGTAAAAGCTCTTGAACAAGTAGATCAACAGGGCGATTCATAAATTATATTTGAAAAAACGTGGCTTATCGTCAAGTCATTGATAGCGAAATCCTTCGTTTCCTACAATTTCATCCTATATGGAAGGTAAACATACCTAATCCAAAAATGAGTGTCACCATTTTAATTGGTAGCACTCTCTTTTTTTACTCAGTCAAACAATCAACACACGCTACTACATATAATTATGCTCTTATTACTAGAATAATAGGAAGAGACATGTTCTATCAAATTGTACTTCAGGTAACTAAATAGTACTTTTCCCCCTTGTTCACCTATACACTTGGCGAAAATTGTCGAAAGTATTGGACTTTTGTAACTATTGAATTATAATATAAATAATTATTCATATTTGGTTTCGACAACGGCAAACATATGGAAACATATGGACGCAAAGCTATGGGCCTAAAGTGAGAACTACGGCTGCCAAGTTACCGAAAAACCGGAGAGTGCCTATGCATGCCCTGTTTTTTGGGTGTGCATTTTTTATTACATCACGAGATAAGGAGTGCGAAGTTTTGAATGCAAAGTTTTATCAATTCTTAAAGCAAGAGCAATTCACCCACTGCTTCCAACCTATCTACCACTTAAGGGAAAATAAAGTTCTTGGTTATGAGGCTCTATTGCGGACAGACATGTATGAGAATCCAATGGATGTTTTTCAGGAAGCAGTGAACGAGAAAAGGCTCTATGAATTGGATATGCGGTCCATCCATAAAGCCATCGTTGCCTACAAATCAGCAGGCAAAACGAAAAGAAATGGAATTTTGTTTTTAAATGTCTACCCATCGACAATTATTAATCAAAACTTTCTTCCTTTTCTAACAAAGATTATCAGTGATGGTACACTGAAAAGTCAAGAAATTATACTAGAAGTGTCTGAATCACAGCTGACTGTTGATTACCAGGTACTTCAAAATGAGATAGAACAACTGAATAAGCTCGATGTCAAGATTGCTATTGACGATGTAGGAAAAGGTTATTCAAACCTAGAGTCACTGATGAACTTGGACGTTGCATACATCAAACTAGATAAGTTTTTAATGAGGGACTTGCATATATCCAAAAAGAAGCAACTATTATTGAAGCATCTCATTCACTATGCAGACGACATTTACACTCCTATCATTGTAGAAGGAATTGAAAACGAGTTAGAAAAAGAAATAGCATTAGATCTTGGAGTTACCTTTGGACAAGGCTTTGGATTATGTAAACCTTTGCACCTTAGTGAGGTAGTTTCCTATAGATAAAAACAATATTTATGAAGCAAGTAGGATGGTGTATATTTCTGTCTTACGATGATAAAATAGTTTACTACATACGAAACAAGTCTTCCATAAGTTCTGCTCTTACCATTTAGGTAAGGGTATTTTTTTGTAAAGAAAGGTGAAACTTTTCCTAGCTTTCTATCGTTTCACAACTAACTTACACAATTTATTACGAGGTGATATGAAATGAAATATTGGAAAATTGCTATGTTTAGTTTAGTGACTTTTGTTTTCCTAGCAGGATGTGGTACTGGTGATATGGACGAACCTACGGGAGATGCGGGTCGTTCAGGGGATCGGGCGCCTGATAGTGGGGCTTCTGATGCAGATGCAGATTTTGATGCCATTCGTGACGTAGAGGATTTACGACCCTTTTTAACGAAACATGACATTGCACACGGAGATTTTTATTTGGATGGTAATAGGCTTGTGATTAACTTGGTTGATGGAACGGATGAAATAAAAGAGTTCATAGAGGCTCATTGGGAAGTAGCTTATGAGCTTGATTTTGCAGGAGTACAGTTTACCCATGAGGAATTAGAGGGTGCTCAAGAACTTCTAAATGAACACAATTTGTATAAGGAAGCGAATATTTACTCCTCTTGGATTGATGTGATGAAAAATAAGTTATTCATTACTCTCCCTAGTTCTTCCCAGGACAAAGTGGAGGAAATCGAAGAGCTCATTGATCCGGAGATGCTCACCATTGAGATTCAAGATCTCGGAGAAGAACCTGATATCGTTGGTGCCATCGTGAAAATCGATCACGAGCTTGAACGAATCTTAATAGAAAACGAAATTTGGTTTAGCTTTGATGAGTATTCGGAAATTGTGAATCAAGGTGGAGAAGCGTTGGACTTCGATGTGTTTGAAGATGGCATGTCTGTGGAAGCTTGGCACACAGGAGCTGTTCTTCATTCCTACCCAGCCCAGGGAACAGCGAGAAAGATTGTTGTGTTGAATTAATATTCAAGTTGAGGATGGAGAATTAGGGATCCATCCTTTTTTTATTGGATATCAGTTGAGTTCTACGTAACATTTATAAATTCTACGCAACTTAAAATTGATTTAAAGCTAATTTGCTTTTTTCTTTTTGATATATGTGCGGGTTTGTGGAATATATGTGCGGGTTGCGTGAATATATGTGCAGGTTCACGGAATATATGTGCGGATTTCGTAATTATATGTGCGGTTTCAGCAAATTATATGTGCACAACACTTTTTTTGGACGCAAAAAATACCCTCATTTAACATAATGTAATACCTCTTTTTTCATGTATAATCCAAACACTACGAAAAGACACTAACATAGAGGTGAAAAAATGAAAGACACAATATCATGCGTGGATGAGTATATACAAAACATATTAACACCCCAGTTAACACCTTTTCTTGAGGATACCTCCGACATAGAAACAATTGTACATGATGTACACCTTAGGTTGGTAGATGCGATCTCTTTATGGAACGAACAAGAAGTAAGGGATACATTATTTCTCCCTGTAACAGAAGAGGCGATGTACTACAAACCTTACGCGCCCATAGAGATTCGTTGTTTGGTGGTATTATGTATCCGAAACAGCCTTCTAGAAACGTATGCAAGCTATCCTCAGGACGTGATTGAGGACAAACATATACCCCTCTTCACAGGAGAAGCGATCCAATATTTTCGAAACATGGATCTCGGTGTCGCTTCTCACCATCTCTTAGTAAGAGAGAATAACCAATTTCTATTACTAAAGCAGAATTATCCTGTGGCGTGGAACGCTTTGCATCACCTTGCCTTCTCCAAAAAACGGCAAACAAAGTTTCCTCCTGTAGAGAAAGAAGAGCTCATGTTAGAGGAACTGGAAAACGCAGAAGAGTCCACCGAAATTGGCAAGGAAGTAACAAGTGGGATGGATGCAACCATCTCCCCGATCTTAGCTTCTCAATTAAAATCCATTGAACAAGGCGTTCCTTTTTTTGTAGATTCTTTTAAGTATCTCACCAGACATCCAGAAAAACTTTTCCTGGTTTTGGAGTTTCTTCTTCGAAAAAGAAGCATGTTTGTATCGTTTAATTATTTGATCGCAAACGGAGAAGCACATCAACGAACAACCTTGCAACAACCTGCATTTTCTCAACAAGCAGAAGAACAAATAAGAGAAAAATTCTTTAACCACCAAGGTCTTTCCAAACGTCATCAAAAGATTCTCCAATTCGTTTCAACCTATTTCCAAAAGACCTTCCGAAAGAAGCAGAGAACGTAACCACTCGCTGCTTCTTTGGTTACGGAAAGTATTTTTCTTTTTGATTTATGTGCGGGTTCACGGAATTTATGTGCGGGTTTGCGGAATATATGTGCAAGTACAGCAAATTTATGTGCACATATCTTTTTGAGGCAAAATCCCTCTCATTTTTTCTTCTATTCTCAAGCTTTTATGTTCATCAAAATGATATAATTTGTAGTAATAGTTTAGTGAACTCATAGGGGGTTGGTACATCTTCCACGAAGGGAGGTGTTGCCTATGCTGACAACAGCCGAAGCCTTATCTCTGATGATAGGTTTTGGGATACTGATTGTTGCTATATTGTCTTTTCTTGAAAAAAGATAAGCCCCCTATCCAATGAGTTTGAACGGCTCACGGGTGGCTTATCTCTCCCTGGCGCCAATCCCCTTTGAAGGGAACTAGGCTATTACTGACCGTTAGTGTGTCCAGCACTAGCGGTCTTTTTCATGGTATGTGGTTTCTAATTTTATTATACCCTATCTCCGCTGAATTGAAAATCTGTCTCCAGAACAAATACATACGGAGTAATACCTATTTCCTTACTAATTTTTGATGTGCTTATTTTATCATGATTGAAATCAAGTCATATTGATAAAACGTCGATTGCGCTTGCGGTCATCGCCGTAAATCATGTTTAACTCCACTCCCCTTTATTTTTTATGAAAAAAAGAGGGGTTTTCTTAGAAAAATTACATGTATTCCCTTACACCGCACATACTTTGTTTCTTCCTGAACGTTTGGCCCGGTATAAGCAATCATCTGCGAGGTTGATCATTTTAGTCATGTCGCAGATCGTTTCAGGGTAGGAGGCTACGCCTATGGAAACTGTTACTTTCATATTTTTTTCTGAAGATACAGGAAATTCGTGTACTTCTACTGCTTTCCGTATTCGTTCTGCGATCTTAATGGCTCGACGATTTGGGCAATCTAATAAGATAACAGAAAACTCTTCTCCTCCGTTTCTAGAAACAAGATCATGGGATCGAGTGCTGACCTTTAGTATCTTTCCTAGCTCCACTAAAATTTTATCGCCGACTGGATGACCGAACTCATCATTCACTTTTTTAAAGTGGTCAATATCTATGATGAGTAAAGAAAATCTCTCGTGTTTTTCTGCATTCTGAATTAGGGAATTCCATGTAGCATCAAAAGTTCGTACATTGTTTAAGCCAGTAAGAAAATCTGTTGTTGACTCTTTTTCATATTGCAATAGAAGGGCATGAGTTTTCCGAATATAATCAAAGAAGAAAACAGCTGTTAGACCGCCTATAATAGAAATAGTCCAGTATGAAATAAGTAAATCCTTTAATATAACAACATCTCTTACAAGGAATGAAATTATGATGGTAAAAACTACATTTGAGTAAAAAATCATGTATGAACTTTTCTTATATAAGTTTTCATCTAGCTTCTGTACTTTATGAATTAGTATAAATCCTAAAAGTAATAAGATCATCATTACTAATGCAGCGATGGAAGAGATAGTTACACCAAGATAAAACCTCCCAATGATGATAATAATGGCACTAATAATGGCTGGTTTTACTCCTATGAACAGGATAATAAGCATTACAGGTACAAAACGTAAGTCAACGATGGTCTCATTTGTTACTTGTATGGAAAAAACCATTAAGATAAATCCCAATAATCCCCCCGCTACTCCCTCTATAGTAGTGGTAAAGAGATTAGGCAGTTTCTGTTTGATTACCTTCCGCCTTAATTGTAAAAATATAAAAATAAGTGCTATTAACACGCATAGATTGATAAATAAATCGCTAATTAGAGCTATCAAAAAGCAAATCCCCCTACATTTCTATCTATCCCCCAATGTTCCTACTACCTTTTTTATCATTAATAATCTTACACTTCAACAAGAAAATAGTAGAAAAAGCGCTAACATTGTCGAAAACTCGGAAATGTTAACGAAACGTTCTTAAATTGTGTACCCCCAACTCCAGTTCTGTGCAACTATCCTAATTTTCAAACAACTTCAAAGCGGTTTTAGAGCTAATTTGCTTTTTGTTTTTTATTTATGTGCGGGGGTTGGTGCGATTATATGTGCGGGTTTGGGGAATATATGTGCGGGTTGAGCGATTATATGTGCGGATTCCGAGATTATATGTGCGGCTTGCGTGATTATATGTGCGAAATCCATGATTATATGTGCGAAATCCGCATATATATGTGCACTTAACAGTATTTGAGCAACACTCCCTTACGTTTTATGTACCTTCTAACAAAGATCTGCGCAACTAATATGAATTCCCGCAACTTAAAAACGGTTTTAGAGCTAATTTGCTTTTTGTTTTTTATTTATGTGCGGGTTGCGTGATTATATGTGCGAAATCCGAGATTATATGTGCGGGTTGCGCCATTATATGTGCGAATCTCGCCATTATATGTGCGAAATCCATGATTATATGTGCGAATTCCGCATATATATGTGCGAACGACCTGATTCGACATAATTCGCAGAACCCCTATATTAACAAAGACCCCCACAGTTATGTAAAACAACCCGGTTCGAGAACCGAATCCGGGTTTGTTAATAAAACAACTCACTAATCTCTTGTGCTCGGAAGAAATTCCAATCTTGCTGTTCCTGGTCCATGTAGTGGACGTCCACATATTGCATTTGATCCACCAAATTTTGAATATACTCATCGAGATTTTCGCTTCGCTCCGTGTAGCCAAGTCGTTCGTACACCGAATTCTCCACCAAGAGGATTGTATAAAAACGATCCCGAGAGCGATATAACGTTTGTAGAAACTCCCTAGTTACCAACGCAACTTCCCGATACGTGGGATATTCTTCTTCAAAATGCTCCACGATCGTCGTCATGTCGAACAAAACCACATCAGCATCACGAGATCGAATATTCTGAGCCGCCTGTAAATAGATCGGATCAGCTTGCTCCACTTCAACCGGTGTATCTCGGATGTATTGATTATCGTCCGGATTCAGTGGTTGATCTGGGGTACCCTCGACCTGACTTGTATCCGCCGTATTCAGCGAATCTTCCACCGTACTCCCTTGCTCTCCCGGTGTATCCCCGACATGTCGAGAATCCACCCTATTCGATGGCTCGTCCTCGTCCAAAATATCTTCTGCTTCCGCTCCATCCGGGTACACCGGCGCTACTTCCATAGGATTTATAAAAGAAAGATCCACTAGATCATAAGTGTATTGTTCAGAAACATTTTCCACCGCTTCGAACGCCCAGGACGGATGCATTCCATTTAGGAACGTATCCTCATTCATGTCATACGTTTCCACCATCGTAACAGATGGAACGTACACAACACTCAAGTTTTCCCCAGCAATCAAGCGGTGTATAATCTTGCTTCGCAAAGGTCCGTCTAAATGTTCCACTTTCTCCTTCAATTCTGATGAGATGTTGGCGTTGGCGATCCATTCATCTTCGTATGTCACTTCCGCGATGGCACGCATGTCGGCGTTCGTGAACTCCACCTCGTGACGGAAGAAAAGCATAAATAGAAAGACTGCACTGAAAAAGATGAATGGAAACAGCTTGCCAACAATTCTTTTTCTGTTTTTCATGCATCTGCCTACCCTTCATCGGATGGCGCACTGAAAAATCAGCTGTCACCATCGTATTCGGCGCGATCCCACTTCCCACCACGACGGGGGTCGGCATTCCCATCAATTACACCTTCTCTAACATTGTGGATGAGGGCCTGAATCCCTCCAAAGTACATATCTGTATGTTCGATTCTCGTTCGAAAACCACGATCCTGTAACGCTTGCCGCAGCAAATCGTACTGCTCCATGTTTTGAAAACGCTGCTCCAGCCTGATCTCAAAGTCCTGAAGCCCCTCATTGAAATCATACTGGAACCGGAGCATCTCGACCGCATCATCAAATTCCATATCCTGCAAACCATGATAAACCAGCGCTTGAGCGATCATATTCGGAATCCGCGCGCCCCCTGGAGACCCAACACCGATGATTTCCCCAACGTGCCCCTCAGTTTCCTGAATCAAAATCGTCGGTGACATAAAACTCCGCGGTCTACGCCCTGGCCTCGGCTCATTAATGGAACCCTCCGTTTGGCTAAAGTTACTAAGCTGATCGTTCAAGAAAAAGCCCTTAAAATACTCTCCCGAACCGAAAAAGTTACTCAACGTATGCGTTGCTGAAACCATTCTCCCATCTTTATCCACAATGACAAAGTGAGTCGTATTGTTATGCTCATTCAACTCTGATTCCGCATCAAAGTATGGGGATGCCGTACTCTCATTTTCCCCAACTTCCGCCATAGTAACTATCTCTTTTTTTGGAAAAACGGTAGACGATTGTCTGAAAAACGGGCGCTGCTTTTCGCTCATCTTCCCATCCCCCCAAGCAAAGCGGGTCTTTTTCGCTGCTTTTTTCTTATCCTTATCCCGTGCATGTGTACCTTCTTCCAAGTCAAAATCTTCCTTTGACTCGTGGTTGTGCAAAGTCTGACTTCCTCCCTCTGAGCTCTGGTTGAGAAAAGTCTGACTTCCTCCCTCAATGTCATCCGTTCCAGAACTAGGGTTCAGAAAAGCCTGCGTTCCATCTTCCAAGTCAATGCCTTCCTCCGAACCAGGAAGGAGTTCATCTCGGATTCGTTCAAGCTCTCGCTCCCACTCTTCCACCAACGTTTTCGCATACTCACGAGTATAAATTTCGTTCATCTTCTCGCGCGCCAACTCCGACGTGTTCGGATCGCCAATATCGGACAGCCGCTTTCGATACGTGCGATCGTTAATCCCAACTAAACTCTCCATAAAATCAATGTACATGGCGATATCCTGCTCCGTCCAGTTAGCACCGAATTGTGGTTGCTCATTTTCTTCGGTTTCTTCACTTTGTATTGCTCGTTGCTCAAAATTGTAAATATCAAGCCCCATCTCTTCGGCCATATGTAGGGCTTGTACTAGTACCGCGCCCCCTAACGGCGGTGGCGCAGAGTAGACCGTGTAGCCTTGATACTCTCCTGTAGGAATATTGTCTTCCTCCCAAATGGAGTAATTATTAAAATCCTCTATGGCGAGCACCGGGTATCGATTGGACATATCTGGTCCCATTACCTCATGGAAATATCGCTCGGGCCCTACATCACGAATCTGTTCTAACGTCTGCGCGAGCTCCTCTTGTATGAGAGTGTCGCCTGTACGGATAAAGTCATTATTTGGAAAAAAATGTGGAATTGATGCATGATAAATTCTGTTTTGCGCATAAAAGAAACGATCGGTCAAATAATCGTCCACTTCAAATCCGTTGCGGGCAATCTCGATGGACGGTTCAATAAGAGTCGCAATATCCATAGTTCCATACTTCTCGTGAAGATGTGCCATTCCTTTCAGAAAACCAGGCACGCCGAAATCACGCATTTGGTTGCTGTTAATGTCATATTCCGTAATTTCTTCTAGCTGTTCGATTTCTTCTTGCTCCTCTTGTATGTCGGCCGGAGTCTGCTCGTCCTCTTTCTCCCGATTCTCACTTTGCGTTGCTTCCGGCTCCTCGTCTTCGGAGCCTTCCATTGGGTTCGGCTCAGTCTCCGCTGCCTGATCCGCTTCTTCTTCTGATTCGATAGTTGGATCTTGCTCCAGTTGGGTGGGTGGCTCTGTTTGCTCTGCTTCCGAAGCTCTGATTTGTCTTCTTTCATTTACCATCGATGATGTTACCAAATTCAGTGGTGCGGTCTCGCGATAATCTACATACTGTACTTTGTTTTCCGAGTCGAGGTTTGGATCATAGATAAGCATGGATCCTCCGCCACCAATCCCTGATCCGTACGGTTCTACTACTCCGAGCATGAAGGATACAGCAATGGCTGCGTCGATAGCATTTCCACCTTGCTCCATCACCCACATTCCGATGTCCACTGCATCCTCGTGCGCGGCGCTTACTGCATAAGCGTTTTCCGATTGAAGCGGCGGGAGTGCTTCTCTCCGTACCTGCTCCTCCTCCCGCTCCGGACTAACCTCAAACCAAGCACCTACGATAAAAACTATGATGAGTGGAATACCAATTAAATTCGTCAACCGACGCATCCACATACAGACTCACATCCTTTCTGGTAGGGGTTATGTATTAAAAAGGGGGGTTGGGTAATTAAAGGGTTGTACGTTTTTAGCTTGTTTTAGTGATAATTTTGCTTTTTTTAAGATGTATTACTCATTTTTGTATGGTTTCTCTCGGTTTTTGGGCGATCTTCACCATGTTCAGAGCTTAATTTGCTTTTTTTAGGTGTGTGCGCACTTTTATGTGCGGGTTATGCGATTATATGTGCGAAATTCATGAATATATGTGCGGGTTGCGCGATTATATGTGCGGAATTGGCAATTATATGTGCGAATTCCTCGATTATATGTGCGAACTTCCCCAATATATGTGCGAAACTCCCGATTATATGTGCACTTCCTCTTCCTACCCTGCACACTGTACCCCCACCATGTACTGTCCTTCCTAAAAAAGCTAAATTTGTTTGTTTTTTAAGGAACGGATAATATATGTGCGGGGTGCGCGAATATATGTGCGGAATTGGCAATTATATGTGCGATTTCCCCAATATATGTGCGAAACTCCCAACTATATGTGCGAACCTTCCAACTATATGTGCGAACTCCCCCAACATATGTGCGAACCTCCCCAATGTACATCACTTTTTAGTATGTACAGTCATGCTTGGAAATATAAAAAACCAGAAATATAAGAAATTTTCTTATATCTCTGGTTCAAATAATTAAATAGTATTATTAACAAAATCGGATTTTTACTTTTGAAGAATCCTCCAAATTTCCCCAACCAAAACTCAAAATCCTTACTGCAAATAAAAATAGATTGAGTTGCGATCATACTTATAATCCCACGTCATAAACAGACCTAACACTTCACGATCAAAAACTTCTTCAAAGACCGATTTTCTCTTTATAAAGCTTTCTTTAATTCCTCTCGAATGCTCATGCAACAAATCGTAATACTCCTTTTCATACAGAACTTTCTCGATTTGCAACATCATCCCCTCACAATCGACAGCATATATATTCTGATTAAGCCTAGTCACCTCGAGATGGTCGGGAGCCTTATTCACATTGGAACCCACATAATTAATTGCATCCGAAAGCTTCGTTCTCAACGTTTCATTCCGCATCATTTTTCCAAGCTCATTATCACTATTCTCAAAAATTATCAAGCCAGTATTATTACCATAGTCCCAATCGCTATGGTTCAAAGTAAAGGATACTCCCAATACATCTTCCGCTTCGAGCCTAAAGTCATTTATCACCTTCGCAACCACCGCGTTACGAAAACTATAGGCAAGACTTACTTGATTCGACTCTATCATCACTACTTCCGAAGGGGTAGTGAAGTTTTTGATATACACCGTTAACCTGCTAGACTGGTTTGTAACAAAACACGCCTCAGGTCCTTTTCCGAACGTTCGCTTTAGCATCTTGCTCAAGGTACTACTCAGTTGGAGGAGATCCTTTTGATGTGAATCTGTAGTTACATTCAGTTTATTTCCCTCCTGTTTTCGTTGATGACGCCCTGTTAAAGTTGCCATCTACTTCTCGTAAACTCGCTCACTGAGATACGAAGAAGCTAGTTTATGCCCGACGCTGCTGCTTAACCTGATTTCTCATATATACAAAAAGACCTATCTCCCATTTTATTGTGAGATAGGCCATGGATAGACTACTATTATATGTAATTTCTCCCATTTACCACAATTTATATTCCAATGTTGTTTAAAAGCTATTCTTGTAGAGTTTTACCAACGCCAGTAAACGTGAGTCCACCTCATCATAACACCGGCTTATCTATATAACAACTACTGTATATGTAACCTCCGATTTCCAGTGGTAATCATCGGTTCATTTACAGCATCAGAATTTGGTAACGAGATAATAAACGTGGTACCTTTATCAACCTGACTACTAACCTTTATTTTCCCGCCAACTGATTCAACAATGTTATACACTACCATCATCCCGATACCAGTTCCTTTATCTCCTTTTGATGAAAAATAAGGTTCTCCTAGTCTCTGAAGTTGTTCTTCCGACATACCGATTCCTGTATCCCTAATGGTTATGTTTGTGGTGCTTCCATTACTCTCAACTAAAATCGATAACATACCCCCATTGGGCATAGCTTCGATGGCATTTTTAAACAAATTAATTATTGCCTGTTGTAGTTTCTGCTTATTCGATAATACGGAAAAAGGCACCGAATTAAACCAAATTTCTACTTTATTTGCAATCGCTAAAGGACGAATAACTTCTATGGAATTAGTAAGTAAGTTCTCCCCATCTATTACCGTCCATTCATCCTTGGAAGGTTTTGTAAATGAAAGGTATTCGGTAATAATGTTTTCTGCGTGATCCAACTCATTTATTGAGATGGAAACATACTTATCTACATCTTCCCTCTTCACATCCGAAGATTTCATTAGTTGGAGAAACCCCTTCACCGTCGTGATCGGATTACGAATTTCATGTGTAAAACTAGAGGCTACATGGTTTACAATATCCATCTTCTCTAAGTGGATCACATGATTTATTAGACTCTTTACTTTGATTAATGACTCACTTAACATAACAAAAAAAGTGATAGCAACTACGTGAATTAAAATGAAACTGACTAGTAAGCTAGGAGACAGTTCTTGATTACCACTTAACCCTCTTGCCAAAAGAGTTGGCAAAGGGGATATCACGCCCACTACAACACTAAACAAGATTCGGTTCCGAGAAGAAAGACGGAGAAACCATCGTGATATAAGTCCGATAATTATCCCATGAAATATTGCAACAAGAATAGCGAGGTACATTACCTCCCCACCCCAGGGAATACGGTACGCAATTAGGACCGTCGTTAGAATCATACTAACTTGCCACCCACCATATAAACCAGCAATCGCAATCGGAACCAAACGCAAATCCATAAAAGATCCATCGGAAAAATGAATGGGAAATGTAATACACAGGATTATTGCTAATGCGGAAAAAAATAGGAGACTTTTTCTATTTAAATGTGCGAACTCACGCTTTCTGATGGCGAGAAAAAGAAAGAAAAAAGAACAAACAAATATGGAAGAAAAGTTGAAAACCAAGTCCTTAATTATATCCACTCTACCCGCAACCTTCATATTGGATTGTTTTTATAAAAACAGAAAAGCCAAATAAGAGTAGTACATACACTACATCTTACTTGGCTTAAAACTCTAGCATATATCTAGAAGAACTTTACCAGTTCATTCACTTGTTACAATTACTCGATTACTAATCAAAATTAGGCATATTATTCCTAATAACATTTATAAGATATATCAAATCTTATTTTTTTTCAACAATTGGAGAGAAGTTGGTTTGATTTATATAGGATGGACCTACAAAATCATGTTGATCTAGTTCATTGTGTGTGATTCTCTTGTTATTTTGTGCTAGTCTATCAGGTTTTCTCTGCGTTCATCTCGATTTGAATGCGTACGAACTAATGATCTTTCTTCTATTCCCGATTTCAGTAAGGTCCAAACCTATTTTTGTTGGATCTTCTCCATTTTTGTACGTCTTTCTACTTAGTTCTACGCAACTTAAAAGGGTTCAAAGCTAATTTGCTTTTTCATTTGTTTATTTATGTGCGGGTTCGTGGATTATATGTGCGGGTCTGGCTGATATATGTGCGAATTTCGTGAATATATGTGCGAACTTAGCAATTATATGTGCGAATCCAGTAATTATATGTGCACATTCCATTTTTTGCGGCATACTTTCCCTTTTTATGCACCATTTCTCACGTAGTTCGGAACCATTACAAAGTTTTTGTACACTTCTAACATAGTTCTGTGCAACTTTATTGAGTTGTCCGTTTCTTAAAAGGGTCTAAAGCTAATTTGCTTTTTAATTTTTTTATTTATGTGCGGGTTCGTGGATTATATGTGCGGGTCTGGCTGATATATGTGCGAATTTCGTGAATATATGTGCGAACTTAGCAATTATATGTGCGAATCCAGTAATTATATGTGCACATTCCATTTTTTGCGGTAACATTTAAAATTACAAAGTCCGGTTCAACTTCTTGAACCGGGTCTTTGCTCTTATCTCGCTTCAAGGGAGTCCAGAATTTCTTTCAGGACTGTCTCGTCTTGAGGAGTGGGTGCTTGAAGGACGCGTTCGTGATTCAGATTGAACTTTACTTTCCCTTCCACTTCCTGCCAGAGTGATTTGTCCAAGTTTTTCGTAAGCATGCGTGTAATTGATGCTTGTCGGTAGCCCCAGGTGTTGACGGGGCGTGGTTGGCCTTCGCGGATGACGAAGGGTACGAGTTCGACTTCGGCGCGGCCGTCTTCGTATAGGTTGTACTGTGCTAGGGCGGTTTGTTTGGTTCGGGTCCAGCCTTGGTCGAATATGAAGTTGCCGAGGCTGTAGAATATGACGGTGTCGTTGTACACTTCCACTGGTGCTAGCACGTGTGGGTAGTGGCCGATGATGATGTCGGCGCCGGCGTGTGACATGGCGTGGGCGAGTTGTTGTTGGCGTTCGCTCACGTGGGAGTCGTATGGTTCTCCCCAGTGGACGTGGACGACGACGAGTTCTGCGTTTGTTGCTGCGTTGACGATGGACCGGATGGCGAGATCGGGTGGGTCCAATGGTACGACGCCTGGGCGAAAGGTTGTTGCTGCTGAGTTTGCGGCCCAGATGTCGGTGATGCCGATGGTTGCGACGGTCATGCCGTTGTCGTGTTCATAGTAGACGGCGTTGTCGGTGTCTTCGCGGTCCATCATGGTTCCTGCTGCGGCGATTTGGGCGTCATTGGCGAAAAAACTCATGGTGTCTCTGAGTCCCAGGTAGCCGTAGTCGTATATGTTGTTGTTTGCGATGGACACAGACTTGAAGTTGCGCTCTTTGAGTGCGTGTACGGAATCTGGTTTCGCCGAGAAGGTGATTTGTTTGTCCTCGGCGGGTGTTCGTTGGGATTCCTCGGATATGATTGGGTGCTTGAAGCTTCCGGTTGCGAAGTCGGATGCTTGGAAATATGGGTCGGTGTATTTGAATAGGAAGTCGTATCCTTTTCGATTTGTGACGTTTTCGATGTAGCGTCCGAACATCATGTCGCCGACGAATGTGGCGGTGATGACGGCGTCTTCTTCTTTTTCCACGACTGGCACTGGTTTCGTGATGTCTACCCAGAGTGGTGCGCTCACGAGGATTGTGCCTAGCACGATGGCTAGGATCGTTGTGTGTTTTGTTAAGAGATTTTTTTGTTGTTTTGACCAGCGTAGCAAGTTTTCTTGGTATGTAAATCGGCGTTGTACCATGCTGAGCGGTCTCCTTTTTTTGAGTTGGTTAGGTTTTACTTAAAAATCGGTTGGGTAATTGGTGTTTTTGATTTTGAACAGGGTTACTGTTCCGTAATTCCGCGCAACTTCGGAGCGTTTTTCTAAGAGTGCTACCGTATATGTGCGGGTTGCGCGATTTTATGTGCGGGTTCATGTAATATATGTGCGGGTTGCGCGAATATATGTGCGATCTCCAGATTTTATCTGCGAACTCCTGTTTATATACGCAATTTCACTTTCAGTCCTCAAATAATGTACTCTCCCCATGTACCGTCCTCTTTTAAAAAACAAAATTTGTTTATTTTTTAAGGAAGGAAAATATATGTGCGGGTTGCGAGATTTTATGTGCGAATTTCTGAATATATGTGCGGGTTGCGCATATATATGTGCGAAATCCCACAATATATGTGCGAAATTCAAATTATATGTGCGATCTCCAGATTTTATCTGCGAACTCCCGTTTATATACGCAATTTCACTTTCAGTCCTCAAATAATGTACTCTCACCATGTACCGTCCTCTTTAAAAAAACAAAATTTGTTTATTTTTTAAGGAAGGAAAATATATGTGCGGGTTGAGCGATTTTATGTGCGAATTTCTGAATATATGTGCGGGTTGAGCAAATATATGTGCGAATTTCTACAATATATGTGCGAAATTCAAATTATATATGCGAACTCCACAATATATGTCCGATTTCCACCATTGATTTCTCACTATAAAAAAATTTACACCGTCATGATCCAAACTATAATATATCGCTACGATTAGGATTAATTTGTGTAGGATATAGGTGGAATATGCATAGATTGTTTCCGAATCATATGTTACCCTCTAACTTAATTAATTAATTTAATTAAGTTAGAGGGTAACATATGTTGTTTGTAGAATAATGTAATTATATTTTTCATTAGGAGGTAATTAGAATTATGGAGGAATACATCATTGGGATAGACCTTGGCGGTACGAATATTAAGGGTGCTATCTTTAATTCAAAATTTCAAACAATAAAAGAAACAAGTGTATTAACCGAAGCATCAATAGGACCAGATCATGTTTTGAACCGTATGAAAAGAATGATAGAAGATTTATTATGTCAGGCAGAAATATCAATAAATTCTATCTATTGTATGGGAATGGGGATTCCTGGTCTGTTAGATCCGCACAAAGGAATTTCTATTTTTTCTCCTAATTTTCCTGGATGGGAAAATATACATATTGTTGATACCATGGAAGAGTATTTTGGGTTCCCTGTATTTATTGATAATGATGTTAGGGTAAATCTCTACGGGGAATGGACATTTGGTGCTGGATTAGGATATAAGGATATAGTACTAATTACCTTAGGTACAGGGTTAGGATCTGGCATCGTGAGTGATGGTAAAGTAGTTTTTGGTAAAACATACAGTGCGGGAGAAATCGGACATATGAATATGTATCGTAATGGGCGCCCATGTAGGTGTGGTAGTTCTGGTTGTTTAGGAAGGTATGTATCAGCTTTAGGTATGACAAATACTTTTAAAGAAAAGTTAGAAGAGGGTAGAACAAGTATTATAGAGAAATGGATCAATAACAATCTTGATGAAATAGAAGCCAATATGATTTCAAAAGCATATGACCTAGGAGACCCATTAGCTGTTGAAGTATGAAGGAAACAGGAAAACTATTAGGATTTGGACTTACTAACGTAATTAACTTGTTGAATCCAGAAATAGTGATTATTGGTGGTGGGATGTCTGCAGCCGGTGATAGATTGTTGAATCCTGTACGAAACATAGTAAAAAGACATACACTTAAACTTTCTGAACAAGCATGTATAATAAGAAAAGCGAAACTTGGTAGTAAAGCTGGAATGATTGGTGCTGCTTCCTATGCATTTGAAAAGTTGCATCCTAATAAGTCCTCAGTGACATAACCAAACATCCCTCTTAAGGATGCATATGTCCACAATAAAATGTACCAAGTAGATTTTGATCAATCGAAAACAAGATAAAAGCACATCCTCCATTCATGAAAAAGAGGGTGTGCTTCTCTCTTTTTATGCGTAGCTTTGCACATTTTATTCTCGTGGTTCACACATTAATGAAACCAAGCAAATCTTCCCCCCTAAAAAAAGAAGTAATACAACGTCATGATCCCGAAAGTTAACCCGCTGAGGACCATGGTGCTCGTGATCGTGATGAGAACTCCTTGTTTTTGAAAGGAGTTGGCAATGAGTCCAGGAACGATTACCCCGATCCCCCGCAGCTCGTAGATCTCGAACGGCATGATGGGGTAAAAGTAGTCAAAGCCGAGCTTCATCACAACGCCAGTTAGTAGTATTGCCGCGAATTTGCGGCGCCCGTACAATATCGTAAAACGAGATATCACTTTGACCACCAGCAAATAAATCAGGCAGCTAATAAAGAAGATGGACATGATGAAAAACGGTTGATCGTATATGAGTGCCAGGTAGCCAGGAACGATGATGCCCCCTGGGAGTACCCCTGCTTTTTCTGCGTAAAGTAGACTGATGACGACGCCTACAACGAGGGTGATATATAAATCGGATCCAAACATGTGGGCGACCTCCTTGCTGCGAGATTTGTTGAAAAATAGTTAAACGATCGTTTGTTTAAATTTTTTTACGAGATCTTTTCTTCTTCTTTTTCTTCAAAAATATCGATCAAGGTTTCTGCAGTTCCGTGGATGTTTCCGATACCGAACATAACATCTCCGTTCACGCGCTGTCGAAGGATATCCGCTACTTCCGTCGCCTTCTTCCCTTCCAAATTGAGAAGTTCACTTGCTTGTATTTTTCTATTTTTATAAGCAGTAACGATAGGGATCGTAACTTCTCCGATCAAGACAAGAATGCCAATTTCCATTTTCGGAAGAACATCGCGGGCGAATTGCTCCGTTCTGTCCACTCTATCTGCGCGGCAATTCATGATCACAATCGGTTGATCCCCTGGATACCCGAGCTGCTGCACTCGATTCCAGATTGCCAGCGTGGAGTGTGCATCATTTGCTGCGAAAGCATTGACGAACGGTGATGATAAATTGTTGTGTTTAATATCTGTTACTCTTAATGCACCTGGGTCCGGATGTGCGTGAAGCATTCCTTGCAATGCAACTTCTTCGTCAATGTCGAGAGCTTCTGCAACGGCTAGCGCAAGCGACGCGTTTTCCGGAAAAATAATGTATGGGAACTGTCGTAAATATTCTTCTTTAATCTTTTCGTTGTCCGCGACGATGACCTTTGTGTTTCGCTCCTTCGCTTTCTCTATGTAATAGTCGGTGTAATCGGACTTGTTCACGATGAGATGTCCGTTATACGGAATGGTCGCCACGAATGCGCGAGCAACATCGTCGAGAGTTGGACCGAGTACGTCCATGTGATCTTCCAGCACGTTGACGATGACACCAATGTTTGCTTGAAGGAGCTTTTCCTGAAACGTAATTTGGTAATCTGGGTTTACCGCCATGCATTCACTTACGAGAGCGTCGACGCCTAGCTTCGCAGTTTGACTAACTACTCTTTTTTGTTCTTTTATATTAGGTCCTTCTGGATCACGAATGATGGGTTCCTCTTTCGGAGTGTTCCAATAAATCATTCGGGCAGAAGTTCCCGTTGTTTTTCCAACAGTCTTATAGCCTGCTTCCGTTAAGATTCCGGTGATTAGGCGCGTTACGGTTGATTTCCCGCGAACTCCGTTAATATTCACGCGGATCGGTATTTTGTTCACATGTTTTTGATGAATTCTCCACTCTGCGATCCCAAGTAGGAGCACAAAGAGAGAAAAGAAGGGGATTAAAAACATGGTAGGCCTCCTAGAAGTAAGCATATTAGGATTAATTTGTGTAGGAAGTGGGAGGAATATGCATGGAGTTGGCGGGGAAATAGATTTGACGGGTAGTTTTCGTGGGAGAATGAGTCGATTTCCATGTTTTCTGTTGCCTTCAACCCGTTTTTTGTGCGTCATGTTCTTAATCAATCTCCATTACCTGATAGATAGAGAACAGAATAACCTACCATATATCATGCCGGGTAAGTTATCCTTGTAGATCTATCCTTTACGTGATTTTTCTAGTCGTATTACCTTAGTTATCGTCCACTTCATCCATACGCCTAAGATGAAATAAATTGGAAAGGAGTAAGTGTATTTCCAATGATATATTTCGTAAATCCCTAGCCAATTGGTAATCGGTTCTAACACGAATGCAAAGATAGCAGAAGTGATGACAAGTACAATCGAGTATGTTTTCCACGAATGAAAGTATTGATAAATAATCATATAAATGATGGGAATGTGAATCTTGTGAATTTCTAATATGGGAGGTATGAGTGGGATTAGCTTGTCAGGATAAGACCATAGGACAAGTGTAATCCCAATCGTATCTAAGACAAACACGATTGTTCCTATTAAAAGTCCAAATGTCATAATTTCTAGCAGCCTTGATTTGTCTAAAACAATTAGCCATATTACAAAAGTTGCAATTGTGGTGATTAACAGGAACCACCAATTAAAGCTAAATAAAGTATCATAAAGCCAATAATCAATTACCATATCTCTTATTTCGATGCGTAAATCGATTATTTCGTTCCAAGATGGCTTATTTGATGTAGCTGATAATTGAAAAAGTGATGGCATTAATTTCCCTCCAATTAGAGAAAGTAAAATTTTATGAAAATGAGGATTAAGTTCGGGTTTATTATTAGCAACTATTGCAAAAATATCATGCTCGGATACTGGCACTGCAGAATATATGTGCGGGGTTGCGCGATATATGTGCGGGTTGCGGGAATATATGTGCGAATCTCACACTTTTATGTGCGAGTTCCGGAATTATATGTGCGAAATCCTGATTATATGTGCGAATCGCCAACTTATATGTGCACTTTCCGAATCAGGATAGGAGAACTGCTCTCTACCTTGTTCGTGGTATACGATTTTTCATGATTTTGGACAAAGATCCATGATTTCCACCTTTCCCTTGTTTCCTCACCCTGTACCGTCCTTCCTTAAAAAACAAAATTTGCTTTTTTTAAGGTTCTGAAAAATATATGTGCGAGGTTGCGCGATATATGTGCGAATTCAAGCAATATATGTGCGAAATCCTGATTATATGTGCGAATCGCCAACTTATATGTGCGATCCCCCATAAAATGAGTATTGTTTACTGTTCGGAAAACTTTACTTGGAATATACCTCCACATAAGAAAAAATGGCTGAGTTCTGTGAACTGAGCCATTAACAATTTTCCAACGTACCTTGAATTCAGTTTTCCCAAAAAAAGAAATTCATCTTTCAAAGAAAAAATTCTACTGTTTCTTCTTCACTGGTATCCATATTTCACAAAAACACTCTGGCGAAAAGTTTTCTGAATATAATTCAAAGTCTGTGTCGTCTAACATTTCATATTCTGAACCTGGAAGGAACTCCTTAAAGATTCTATTCCAAGTTTCCGCAATGCAATCTGGGTTCTCGCCTATGCATGTAAATGCCAACCATAGAGTTGGTTTGACTTCCCATTCCGTGTATCCATCAGGAATAGGACCCCCTGCGGATTTCACTCCGATACCGTAATCAAAATGGGTGCTTTCCTTGGATATGGGCGCACAAAGTCCGTACATATCACTGTTGACCGCATGCTGCTTTAATGTAGCAAACGTTCCGTCATTACATGCGTCCTTCCAAAAATCAGCTATTTCGTTTGTTCCCGCCTCAGAAATAATCTCGTTTCGAAACTTCTTCACCTTCGCCAATACTGTATACGCTTCGCTCTTTTCTATTCTGTAGTCCAACCGAATTCCACCTTCCAATTTGATTTTTATGAGGAGTGGATTAAAGGATTGCAATTGGACTCCTGCACGTCTAGCTAGATTTGGCGTAATACCGTGGAACCTTGAGAATGCTTTTGTAAAACTTTCTGGGGAATCATATCCATATTTGAGAGCTACATCGATTACCTTTACATCTGACACGGATATTTCTTGCCCGGCCATAGATAATCTTCTGTTCCTGATATACTCATTCGCTGTCATCCCCGTCACCATACTAAATGTGCGATGAAAATGATACCTAGATATGTGAAGATGGTTCGCCACATCCTCATAGGTAATCGGCTCTAAAATATTGTCTTCCATATAGTTGATAGCCGTCTGCAGGTTTTTAATTATATCCATTTCTCCACCTCCCATGATCAAATTGTACTAATTCGGCTCTGCTCCTTCCTGTCATGCCTTGCTTTGTTTTGTCTTTACGGTGGCGCTTTAACTGATAAACACATAATAAATTACTCCCGCTACGGCGAACAAAGGAATGATACAAACGAGACTTCTTTTCACAATTTTGAAGTGAGAACGAAATCCTTGCCCTTTGTCCTCATAAGTCGCTACTTCCATTGCTAACCAGATGATTGTAGCAATCCCGAATCCAATACCGATAACCCAGGCCATTCCGGACACCTCCTTTATTTCTTTGTGGAAAACTAGAGTGTTACATTTGTTAAATCGACTTAAGATACTCTATTTTTTTAAGATCTTTACTATTATTTTTGTCTGCTCGATAACTATCCTGTGATGAAGACTCGTACACACGTAAATATTGTTGTGGCGTTAATAAGTAATATTTTACGCCTCCCTGTTCATGTAAATTTAAGTCTTGTAGATGTACACCTGCGAAGGATGGTAAAGTATCCATTATGCCGAACTCAACGGAGAGCCCATCTTTTAAAAATTCATGTTCATGCAAATCAATTAATCTATATTCCATGGAAGTCATGATGTTTACAATGTCCTCCCAATTATGTATCGATAAGTCAGGCGGAACTTCCCAACCTCTTTTATCACCTGGTACATGAATATCTAAGTCTTGCGAATCCCAACTCTCCTCTGTAACAATTTCTAAGCCAACCGACCCCATAAGCAACGGAATAATGTTGATCTCATTTAATCTTTTCGCTATTTTTAGAAACTCATTGAATTTTTGATTACCCATTGGTTTCACCCTTTTCTATTAAACTCTATATTTAACTTGAGTAACTAATTTTTGTATAATTTTCCATTACACCTCCTAAAATTATAACATATCTATGGTCTTCCCTCATTCTGTGTTCCCCGATCCTGTACCGTCCTTCCTTAAAAAAACAAAATTTGCTTTTTTTAACTTTCTGCGAAGTTTATGTGCGAGTTTGCGCGATATATGTGCGGGTTGGGCGATTATATGTTCGAATTCAAGCAATATATGTGCGAAATTCTGATTATATGTGCGGATCGCGCAAATATATGTGCACTTTACGAATCAGGATAGGAGAAGTGCTATCTACCTTGTTCGTA
>NZ_JBGUAU010000045.1:0-29182 GCF_041820985.1 Evansella sp. AB-rgal1 | reverse complement strand
CCTGCTATTATATGTGCGAATTCCACACTTATATGTGCGAATCCCGCTAATATATGTGCACTTTCAAAAAAACCTGTTCTATACATAAAAACTATCTGTCATTCTCAAACAACACCTATACTATTTCACATTACCTCCCATGAAATCAAACCCTCTTACTAATTACCCAAACGAATTTTTGAAAACTTGGCTTATCGCCAATCCCTTAATGGGGAAAGCCTTCATACATCTTATACTTTACTCCTTTAGCGAAGTTAAACTCTCTAAAAATAGAACAAAGAAAAAGGGATGCCATTTCCAGCATCCCTTTTCCTGTTTATCTATGAAACAATTATTTTATAAAAAGTCTCTCAAAAGTTGGTAAAATCCTCACATATTCTCCTAGTGAGCCGTTTCCATAAACCCATACATGATTATAGTTTGGATGATCAGAAACTACCCGATACCATGTATCACCGTTTTGGTCTTTTTGCTCGTCTACTATTAGCATAGCTTGACCTACATTACCTTGTTTTAACTGGTATAAAGGAGAGTTACCACTTGTCGTTGGAACACTTCTTACATTAATTACACTATCTATGTTTTTTAATCCGATTTTATATCGGTTTTCTGGTCTCGTATCTTTCCCACCTAAGAAATCGTCAATACGATGCATGTGCCCTGCAGCTTTTTGACCCCAAAACGGATCAGAAGCATACCTTACATTAGCACCAACTCCCTTATTCCCAAGCTGTGGACCGTGATAGATAGAACTATTATGGTTGGAGTACGTATTTTTCAGAAGTCTAGCTGCATCACGTATAGAGTCCTCATAAGTAGCATACGTTCTTGCATTCTCGTAAGCGCCACTATCATAAGCACCTACTCCAAACAAATTCTTTTTATCTCGAGCAATGGCACTTTCTCCCCATCCACCTTCATGAATTGCTAAGGCTAATAAGTGAAGCGCATTGACGCCCGTTTCTGCTTCTACTTTTTTGAAAGCTTGTCCTAAATCTTTTAAAGGACTGGTAGGACGAACTGCCCTAACGTAGCTATTTAATTCTTCCGCAGTATATTTTGATTGAGTGTAAAAAGGTAAATATTGAAAGTATTGATATACATTTTGATTTCCAAATCCGAATCCATTCCAACTATAGTATGTCGTTTGAGAATTCATAAAAGATGCTGCAGGTCCAACAGAATAAGGTCCTGGTGTCCAAGCATTTACATAAGTATAATGCAATAATTGTCCATTTGCATTTACTCGATAATGAGATCTTACTGGATTTGTTACAGATGGGTTAAGTCTTACATCACTTAACTTAGCATATCCTTCTGCACCTGAAATTCGAACCTTTACAGCATTTCCTTTCACTTCTAGAAATTCCATTTGGGACCCTGTTTCAATATATGTAATGTTCGACCGTAACGATTCATTACTATATAACAGAGTATAAGGTCTTGCAAGAGCTGTCACAGTTCCACCATCTGATTTATCCATATGGATAATCTTACTATCTAGTACAATGAACTGATTGGACTTTACATTAGCAACAGCCTGATCATAAGTTGCATAAGAGTTAACAACAGACCTAGTTCCGCTACTGTTAATTGTTACGACCTGGTATGGAGTCGCAACAACTGGAGGCTCTGGTTTCTCTATTACTGGCGGGTTCTCTATAATAATAGGCTCAATTACATTCAGCATTTCAAAGATTACTTTTGCAGCATGTGCACGAATAGCGTTATGTTGTGGTTTAAAGGTATTATCTGTGTTTCCATTGATAATTCCTAACGAAACATTGACTTGAATGGCTTCTTTCGCCCAGTTACTAATAGTATTAGTGTCATGAAAAGTGAGATTCATTAACGAACCAGTCTCAATCCCCTCATACTTAAGAGCCTTGTGAATAATCACTGCCATCTGTTCTCTTGTTACTGGTTCACTAGGACGGAAGGTTCCGTCACCAAACCCCTCTATAATATTAGCAGAAGCCGCTCTACCAATCTCTGTATCTAAGTTCCCTTGATAGCCTACGGGAACATCCGGGAAATTGTTCTCCCCTTCTGGTAATTCCAATGCTCTTGCAACAAAGGCTGCAAACTGAGCTCTTGTTACAGTACCATTTGGATTAAAATTACCTTTACCATTGCCTAGCATAATATCATTATCATTTAAATATTTCATTTCTTTTTGTTGTGGATGCCCTTGGATATCACTTGCAAAGGCATATGATTGCAGCATTGTCATTCCAAACAATAAAATGATAATAAACATGCCACCCCATTTTTTCATGTGTGTTCCTCCTCTAGTACTTTATGGTTTTCATATTTTCATTCTATTGCCAAAAATAAATCTATATATATCAATGAAACTCTTCATTACTTTCCTTTTGAATTAATTGAATTGTTGCAGATACTTTCCTTTGTATACCATCTGCAGGTCGATTTACTAAAGACGGCATAGTATCCCCAGGCTTCTGTAAAACCATCGTAGACGAACCTCCTCCATCCAAATTAATTGCCTGTTCCATGCCACACGTAAGAAAGAAGTCTGCGAGCTCCACCATTGTCATTCCGTCACTATACCCTCTCTGACGGCCATCAACTGTAATCAATAGTACTTTACTTCCATCCTCCGATATCCCTACCGCCGTTCGAGGCTGTCGGGTTGATGCTAGAGGACTTGATAGATTCATTGTGATATGTGTCTCTCCGTTTTTCACTAAATATGGACCAGAACCTAAAACAAAGTTTGCTTCTTTCCAATGATTGTCCAGCTCTAACGAAACGGACAACTCCGAACCAACCTGAATATCTCCTAATGTTTCTACCATTGCATTACCAGTTGCTAAGATAACAAATCCATCTTTTGGTACATGCAATTTATTCTTACTAGAAGAGTTTAGTAGCTGCTTTACTGTTCCAGTTATCGTTGTGCCGAAAGAAATTGTTTTCATATCTTTATCGACATTATCAACAATAATTTCCACTGTAGGATTGGATAAAAAACTTGCTGGCAAGGGTTTATCACTCTCTGTGTATAAAACAGCTTTTCCTATTCGAGGCATAACATCATTCATAGAGAAAACAGGAATTCGTCTGTCATCTACCCTCATCGTTATGTTTGATTCATATTCCCCAATTCTTGCTTTCCCATTTGAAAGGAGACCAAATGCTTGTTTTTGAAAAATAGGGCCTGATAAGTTTTCAGAATTTCTTCCGTATCGGATAATTTCCCCATCTTTTACTATTAAGCTTGCTGGAAGACCCGCTATCCCTTCAATAGTTTCGAAAAAGGCTGCATTAACCGCTGCAAGCACTTTGTTTTCCTTCCCATTTCTTGCTTGTTCTTCCGTCGTTTGTAACGAGCGAAGTGGTTGGGGAATATTCAATTGTAGCTCTGAATCTTTATTAGTGAGATCCACTTCTAATACATGAACAGATTGCTTTAGGAATTTTCTTTCAAAAAGTTCATTTCTGTAGGAAATACCTTTACACACTTGATAGCTTTCTACAATAGATTTTGCTCCAAAATTGCTACTATTTGATTTTGGAATGGGAAAAACCATGTTTCTGAAGGCAAACATTCTATTTGCCAACTTACGAAGTGTTGCTCTCGTTGTTTCTTTCATTTCCTTCACTCCATAAACATAGATTCTTCCATTCTATCTTAATCCATAACAATAAAAGACAAAATGAATGCATAAGTTATATTATACAGCAATCTTCGACACTACTAAACCTTAATTTCTCCTTTATTTCTTCCATTAAAATCCATAAAAGCTTAATAGATCGCTAGACCTAATTAAGCTCTTATACATTGTGCTTTATCCTTTTCACGTCTGTTTACTTTTTCAACTGAATAGTGCGATATAAAAATGCTGAGAACTCAGCTCTCGTAACAGGTTTATCTGGTGCAAATGTTCCATTAGGATAGCCAGTAGTAATACTATGGCTTGAAATAGTAGCGATGTCACTATAAGACCAATGACCCTTCACATCACTAAACGTTAATTGCTGTTCTCCTGATAGCTTGTATGCCCTCTTTAAAACAGCTGCCGCTTCCCCACGTGTTAATGTCTCTTTAGGGCGGAAATATCCTGCTGATCTACCTGTTAGTATGCCATGTTGGGTTACAGTTGCAATAGCATCATAGTAAAAACTACTAGTACTAACATCTTTATACTCTACTTTTTTGGTGTTATTCATATTTAGATTTAACTGCTTTACTAGCATCAACGCCACTTGCTCTCTTGTAATATTCCCACCTGGTTGAAAATCCCCATTTGTGAAGCCTGTAATAACTCGCTGATTTGCTAGATAAGATATTTCATTAACTGCCCAGTGCGAATTTGATACATCCGGGAACATCCCTTTGGACGGATCATGAAGAGGATTTTTCGTTGGAGCTATAAAGTTAGTATCATAAATTACATCCAAGTTATTAAAGTAAATGGTACCCATGGATTTTTTGTTTTCCTGTGATTGGGCAATATAAATTCTTGAAATAGAAAACGGCCCTGGAATGTTTGGTGGAATGTCTGCCGTAACATATCTCCAACCAGACCAATTCAGTTTATTTTCCGCTGTAAGGTTAACATAATAAGGTTGTAAATTCCGATCATCTATTTGCGCTCTTAGTGCATTTTCTCTTCCATCTCCGTATACCCACATCCCTATTTTCGTGGGTCTTCCCTCTAACATGAGTGGCTGTTTTGGGATAAGGTATGCTGCAGATGTTCCTGTTTGTTTATTTGTTGAAAAATCATAAGATAATTTTACAGATTGTTTACTACCAGTAGGCCAGCCTTTCGCCGCTAAGGAAATTCCAGCCGTTCCCCTTAGCACCGAAGATTCCCAGTTTCTTAGACTAGAAAATTCTTCTATTTCCATTGCTGTTTGCGTCACTGCTTGTGGTGGCGTTGAACTAACTATTTGAATCGCATTCGTTACTCTCCGTTCATTACCCTCAGAAGGTCGATTCACTAAGTATGGTAAGTCATAGCCTCGAACACGCGCTGCCATTACTGTAGATCCACCACCATCTAAGTTTATGGCTGAAACAGCGCCAAGAGAGATCATATAATTCGCTAAATCCATTAGTGATATTCCATTACTATACCCTGCTTGTCTGCCATCCACTGTTACCATTATCAATTTATTATCTTTCGTAATTCCAACGGCAGACCTAGGGTGCAATGAGCTTGCGAAAGAACTAGAAGCATTCATACTTAAGGAAGCTTTTCCTCCTTGAACAAGAAGGGGTCCCGAAGCAATCATACTTTGGGCATTTCTCCATTTTTCATCAATATTAAGGTTGAACGAAATAGGATCTCCCACTTTCACTCCCGATAATTCTTTCGAAAGGTTCTCTCCATTTGCAACAATAACGAACCCATCCTTTGGAACAGCCAATGGAGTGTCGCGATAGCCTCTATTTACTTTCGTAACAATGCCAGATACATTGTCACCAAAGGAAAGTTTGCTAGTATTTTGCGATGCTTTTTCCACGATGATCTCCGTTGAATGATTAGAATCAATCGGAACATTATGACCAAGACTTGGTGTATAAAGGGTAACTTCTCCATTACGTCTCGGTGAGTTAAATGAATGTAAGGTTACTTGTTTTCCATTTACAACAACCCTCATATCCTCTTTATATGAATCTATCAATGGCTTTCCATTTCTATTGACACCAAAAGCATAACGATAGTGGATTGGGTCATTTGGTGTTGCCGAATTCCTTCCGAGTCGTAATATCTCATTATTTTTCACTACTAAATTGGATGGTAATCCAGAGCCGTTCGTTAGAAAAAAAGAAGCATTAATGGAACCAACAACATATCTATTCTGAGCTGGTATCGTCTCTCTCCTAGCCAAGTCTGTTACTCTCGTTAACTGGTTAAAAGGATTCCCCGTTGCAATCTCGATACCTATATTGGATTGATTTAAATCCACTTCCATATAATTTATTGCACGTCTTCTTGTACTAGTTTCATAATTTTCCTTTGTTAAGGTTACCCCAGGGGCAATTTGATAGTTATTTTTGTATATATTATTTCCTAGATTCGAATTTGCAGTAGCTGTTGTTAGTTGAAAGTTCGAAAATAGAAGGACAAATGCGACAAACAACATTGCGGTTTTTTTTACATGATACTTTTTCAAAGATATACCTCCCACGCTTTACAATAGATGAGTAAAATCTACCAAAAAATACAAATTTCAGCAGATTGATTCTATTATACATGGAAACTTGATATTCTGATAGATATAAAAGGACCTAAATTTGTGAAAGTAGCACCTACCTTTTGCATTGAAAGTAGCACCTACTTTTCTCTCTAAAAGTAGGTGCTACCTCTTATCTCAATAATTCGTTGTAGGTGTCGATGTAGAGTGTATAGTTTTGTTCTTTGAAGTATGCTTTTATTTCTTCAGGTGTTGGTTGCGCATCGTATCCCCATTTACTATCGTTGTTGTCAATGGAGATATACAAATAACCATTGGAATAAAGATTCGTTAAGTTCCCTTGATCAAATTGGTTCGCATTTCGATCTTGTAGTATTTCCCCATCCCGCTCCACAAAGTAATTTGTTTCTGGGGCTTCTAAATCAACACGAACTATGGTGAAATCTTCTCTACTTGAAAAATGTTCCCATTCTAACTCTTCATTTAAATCAATTTTATCGCCAGTCTCTTCAATGATTTCGTAGAAGGAGGTTAATTTATAATTGATCTTATTAAAATCTTCTTCGAATAAAAATAACGTAAAATCTTGTTGTTCAAAGAACGATGAAATATCTTGTTGTGATAGATCATCTTCACTCCAACCACTTTCTGAGTTATCAATAGTTACATACAAATAGCCATTTTCGTATAGATCATACTGATTGCTATCATAAAATATATTTGCATTAACGTTTTCTACCGTATGATCTTCTCTTTCTACCCTGTATTGAGTAATACTAGGAGAAAATAGATTCACTCGCACCACTTTATAGTTTTCACCATTGGACACATGTTCCCATTCTAGAGAACCGTCTAAAGGAAACTCTGAACTAACACTCTCTAACCCCCTTCTAGGAGGTAATTGGGTGACATACGCATCGGATAATTCGAGTAAATCCATTAAGCGTCTAAAATCTTGTTCATATTCCGCTACCTCTACCTCTTCTAACGTATAGAGATCCACACCTTTACCATCGTGGAAACCATTCCCTGGAGTATATAAAATATCTTCATTAATAAACGATCCTGACGGAAGATAAAAACGCATACCAATCAAATTTTTATCATAATTAAATAAATCTTGACCAAACATAACGTTATCATTTTCTACACCAATTAAATTTACTATCGTAGGCATATAATCCACTTGTCCACCAATGTGTGTAAACATCTCAGCATTATCTTCTTCCCCTGGAATATGAACAACAAGGGGGATATTAAAGTGATCTACATGCTCGTGATATGGTCTGTCTAGTATTTCTTCCATTAATATATAATCTAAATCTGTTTCCAAACGTAGTCCAAAGTGGTCCCCATAAATAAACAATAAGGTATCATCCCATAGACCCTTGTCTTTTAAATCTTTGATAAGTTCTCCTAATGCAAAATCTGCATAGTGAACCGCTCTAAGATAATCTCCTACTGCTGTATTTTCATAATGTGATGGAAGGGGCAGTAATTCTTTTGTATCTGGCAGAGTATACGGATGATGACTAGACATAGCGACAAGGTTTGCATAGAATTTTTTCCCTGTTTTCCAAATATCTTCAAGTATAGGTAGTGACTTTTCATAGAGTACTTCGTCTGAAGCTCCAAAAGCAATGAAATCATCTGTACCGAAGAACGCCTTGTCATAATAAGAGTCAAACCCTAATGCTTGATACATGCCATCCCGATACCAAAATTGTACATCATTCGTATGAAACGTTACCGATTCATAGTTATGTTCTCTTAAAATTTTTGGCAAACTTGGTATATCACGATTCCCAAACTCTTGTGACATTGCCCTGTCACCTAAAGGATAAATGGATGTATTTAATGCAAATTCTGCATCTGAGGTATTTCCACGTCCAATTTGTTGAAAAACATTGGGAAAATAATAACTATCTTCTATTAAATTATTTAATATAGGTGTTACTTCATTCCCTTCTATTTCTAAAGAGATTGGAAAAGTTTGTAGTGATTCTAATTGAACAACTAAAATATTTTTGTCTTTTGCAATGCCATAGTAATCGAACTCTTCTCTTGTTTCAATCCCTTTTAATTCATTAATTATACTTTGGTCTAAATCATTATTAATTATAGAGTGCAATCTCGACTGCGTTTTTTGATCGTGATAAACGCTATATAGTTGAAAATGGAAGATTCCCATTTTTTCGGCCTGGTTAATGGTATTAATAATGGTGGAGTTCGTATATATAACTCCTAATGATAGTAGAATGACGATTGGTAGAGCAATTAGCATGCTGAGCCTTCTTTTTATCGGAAAGTTCGAACTAATCCATTTCTTTTTTAGGAAAAATGGTAGAAGAATTATATCTACAAATAACAGTAAATATATTGGCCTAAATATAGCGGCAATACTGTCTCCTACTTCCCCTACTTGGTCTGCTTGAAGTAAAGCTGAATAAGTTGGTACTGCACCATAAAAATCAAAATACATAATAATACTAAAAAACAAAACGGAGAAAACAAAGTTTACTATATAATAGGCAATATTTTTGCCCTTCCTAAAACAAAACTCAATGAAGAGAGCTATCAATAGGGGAAATAGTAATTCAATAAATAAGGAAAATCCGAAAATATTGTCGTTAAAAAGAAACATTCTAGTGAAATGGACTTTCACCAAAATGATCAGTAAAAATATGAAGAAGTGACTTGTCATCCACTTAGAAAAATGATTCCAACTCATTACATGCCTCCATCTATTTGTAAAAATAGTGTAAATAATATTAACAAATTATAACATATTATAATGTGTAATATTACTACTAGCGGTGGAATGCCACAAAATATTTATGCCATCAACATGCGTTTCCCCTCACATAAAAAGCCTGCAGGAGAATACCTGCAAGCTAATAACGAATGAATTTTTCTATTCTTATTTAATGTTGAAGTAATTTACGAAGCTTTTGTAATTGAAAGTCTGCTTCTGCTTTACAGCAATAATCTATATCTTCTATATTTAACGTTTCCACTAGTTTATCAATCTCATCGATTTGCTCTTCAGAAGGCTCTGTTTCAATGATTTTTTGAATCGCTTCATTTACCTTCTCTGTTAATTGATCCTGAAATTTTGGATCCTCCAATAAATTCTTGTCCATTTCCTTGTACCAGGAAGCGTTGTCCTTTGAACTCTTTAACCAAAACTGAATAAACTGATCACTATCGTACTTCGAATCATCCCAATCAATGTTCTCCATATACTCTACAAATGATTTTTTAATCGAATAGTTGATACTTACTTTCATTCCTCTTGAAAAATTTCCATTCATCATTAAATACCTCTATCTTTCAAAAGATTTCTTCTTAACATTATGACACTTCACCAAATGATAATAAAGGATAAAAATTTACCAACCTTACTAATCGTCTCTTCATAATCATACGATAGACGGTGAAAATAGAAAAGTAACTCCCCTTATGAGGAGTTACCTTCCCGCTGGCCCAACCAAGCCCCTGATTATAACACGTCTATAAAAAGGAAATTGTTACAACAATAATATTTTACCACATTTATCCTCTATATAAACGATTTTTTTGTGGTATATATATTATTTTTTTTAGAAAACGCTTTAAAAGTAGCACCTACCTTTTTTAAGAAAAGTAGCACCTACTTTTAATCCTCAAAGTAGCACCTACTGCCTATTTCTAAATACATTCTATAGTAGTTTTTTTGGGTTTCTTCATCACCTGGAAAGGAATCTATTAATGGGGTATAACTAAAATATGGAGGCACTTCTATTAGTTTACTAGGGGAGAAAAATGTAATACTGCTCCAAGGGTATTCGTAGATATCTTCCACCATCCCTGCTTCACATGGATTAGCGTGGATATATGAACTGACTTTGAGAAGTCCTTCCGTACCATATACAGGTTTATCAAAATAGCGCTTTTCAAATAGGTGTCCATGACATTTATATTTCTTGTTATAATAATCTGCATATTTTTTATTGATATAAAACATTACGTTTGGAATAGTCTTTAGAGGAGCTTTGATTAGAAGGTGGTAGTGGTTCGACATTAGACAATAAGAGCTTAATTCGAATGGAAGCTTAATATAGGTTGTTTCTAGATTTTGAAGGAACCATCTAAAATCTGAATCTTCATGGAAGATGTTTTCCTTCCTATTCCCCCTCGCAGTAATATGGTAGAACGTGTCAGGTATCCAATCTCTTCGTTTGTAAGGCATAGCAACCTCTCCTTTCAAAATAAGTAGCACCTACTTGAGCTGGATCATTTTTTAACAACCAGTGTAGGTGCTACTTTCTTTATACCACGAACTGGATAGTAGGTGCTACTTTTTTCCCACATCTATGTAATAAAATGCTAATATAAGATATATATAGGAGAACAAGGTGGTGTTTCTGGACTAGAAAACTAGTATTCTACTTTTTACTCATTTCGGAGAGGAGTTTGGTCATTTGCATAAGAACTTATTTTATTTGTTTCTTTTATTATTTTTCTCATTTATAGCACTCGTTCCATCTGTAACAGCCTCAGAATCTACAAAACAAGAATCTGAAGTAACAATCAACAACAAGGCTATGTATGGTTACATAGAAAATGGAAGAACACTTATCCCTGTTAGGTATGTTTCGGAAGCATTAGGTATGGAAGTACTGTATGATGCCAAAACAAAGGATATTACAATTAAGAATGATGAAGATATTCTGAAACTAAACGTAAATTCCACTACTGGTAATATAAATGGACTGCCTTTTAAAATGGATGTTCAGCCCAGGCTCATACAAGGGAGGACATATATACCGTTACGATTTGTCCTCGAAAATCTATCCATTCCTTTTCAGTATCACGAGGATACTAGTAAAATTGTAGTTAACAATGACAATGTTTCTTTTACTGTAGATATAAAGCCTATTACAAGTGCTTATTTATATCGACCTGAAAAAATATACTCGATCATGTATCACGAGTTTGGTGACAATCCATCTAGTTTGTATGTTCCTCTAGGTACATTTAGAGAACAACTCGAAATGTTGATCCAACAAGGCTACGAGACCATTACAGATCAAGATGTAATAAACTATAAAAACAATCCAAGTTATCGATTACCAAAAAAGCCATTGTTACTTACCATAGATGATGGTTATCTATCTAACTATACAGATGTGTATCCTATTTTAAAAGAGTATGGTCTGAGGGCGAATATCTATCTCATTTCCAAAAGTCACCCTATCCGTTTTACTTTGGAGCAAGCAAGAGAGATGGAAGATTCTCGGGTAATCAATATTCAAGATCATACGTATGAGCACCATAGAAGAACAGATGGAGTGAACTTGGCAGGTATCCCCGTTTCCGGAGGACCGCTACTAACTACGATAAAAACGGGTGAGACGAGACAAGATTACATTCATAGAATAAGAGACGATTTGAAAAAATCAAAAGAAGTTTTAGAGAATGCTCTTGGAAAAAAGGTAAACGTCCTTGCCTTCCCATTTGGTGCATATAATCATGAAGTGTTAAAGGTTACTAGAGAACTAGGATATGAATTACTCATCACTACCGAACCTGGGTATAACACATATGAATCTCTCCAAACAGGCCTAGTCAAACGAATCAACGTTCGCGGAGAATATACTAGCGAGGATTTGAAAAGAGAGTTAAATAGGTAGCACCTACTTGAGCTGGATCAAATTTTAACAACCAGCGTAGGTGCTACTTTTAGTCATTTTGGTAGGTGCTACTTCAAAATTCGCATGATGACTGTTGCGACCTCTGCTCTAGTGGCGTTTGCGCTAGGTCTGAAGGTGTGATCGCCATATCCAGTTACAATTCCTAGTCTTGATATGTTGTTCACTGAATCTACAGCCCACGTTGGTATTTCATCTACGAAAACTTCTGGTGGCCCCACTTCGCCAGATGGTTCATAATTTACTATGTCTACTAGACGATCAAGTATTACAACCAATTCCGCTCGAGTAATGTTATTATCTGTTCGGAATGTATTGTTGGAATAACCCTGAATAAGTCTGAGATTGACTCCTTCCATTATAGGATCTTTCGCCCAATCTTGTGGTTTTTGATCAGAGAATGTCCAATCAAGATTTACGTCTGGAACGTTTGCTAATACTCTTGAAATAATAGCCATCACTTCAGCCCTAGTAATATTTTGATCCGGTCTGAAGGTATTATTTGAGTACCCACGGATAATATCCTTTTTATTCAATGTAAGTATATCTTCCTTACCCCAATGAGACCGAATATCCGTCAACTCATTTCCGTTCCTATCTGGAAGACTATTTATATCCACTAACCCTACCTCTTCTATAGGCTGGATTGTTCCTGAAGCTACATAGCCTTCGGTTCCATCAATTGATTCTACTAAATACCAAACGTACTGCCTTTCTGGATTATCAATTCCATGAAGATGGGATTCATCATATCGAAAGGTTTCTAAAATACGAAGTATCTCCCCTTCAGCTAATGTTTTGATAATATTTGTATTCCCTAGCGCAGTAGTTGGGCTCGTTCTCAATCTAGGTGTCGTTGTAGTAATGACAAGATCATCTTCATTCAGAAAGTATCTGCTACTTTGCTTTCCCGTAGATTTATAGGCCATTTTATTAAAGCCTAGAATGTTGTTGGCTCTATAATCAAAATCAGCTACTTCAAATTTCAATGGTTCCATTACCATCCCATTATTTAATTCGCTAATTGTTTGAAAAACTCGTTCTTGGTATGCCGAATAGTTTCTGTTTCCTGTAGCTCTTATAATAGGACTATTACTATGTACTAGCCCATTGTACGCCATGACAGCAAAGTACCAATGATCCATATACTCATAAGAGTTATCATTTATCTCTGGTATCGAGTTACCACTCCATTTCTTCTTTTCTAGTAAAATTTGAATGGCAGATTCGATATTATACTTAATGTCAGTCTTTAATTTTTCCTGATCAAAACGACTGTCTGTGACCTGCATGATTCCTATTCCACCATCGTCACTGATATTTGGCTCACCGTCAACAAATTGTCGCCATTCACTTTCTCTGTATGCGATAGCTTTCACCACTTCAGGGGGAACATTGAATTTCAGAGCTTTCTCTGTCAATAGCTTGTCAATTTCATGATACTTTGGATTCGGCATTACAATTCCTAAATCATTTGCGCCTACTAATATAGTAGAATTGGAGAATAGCAAAAAGCCAACCAACAGACAACATAATACTAGTTTTGAAGCTTTCCTCATTTGTTGCACTCCCTCCATCACTTCTTTCCCTTTAACATTTTTGTTAAAAACTACCTATAATAGATTCTATCATTCTATTAAACAAGTAGCACCTACCTTTTAACTAAAAAGTAGGTGCTACATTTTTTGCTACCGATAAACTACATACTCTACATCATTTTCATCCAATTTAAAATAGTGATCTTTTGCAGCCTCTTCTACTTCTTTGAATGCCCAGTGTAAGTAATTTACATCTGGAAAACTAGGTACAGTAACGCCATGTAGTGGTCCTCGGTCAAACATGCGATTCACCACTTTTACAGCTTCTGCACGTGTTACACTTTGGTCTGGACGGAAAGAACCATCGTTATATCCTTCGATAATATTCTGGTCTTTTGTAGCGATTATTTCTTTTAGTGCCCAATGTCCTGCGACATCATTAAATGGATTCTCATGTCCAGCAATGGTGTTGGACGTTAACTTTTTATAACGTGCCGCAATGGCTGTAATTTGTGCACGAGTTACTTCATCCCCTGGTCCGAAATCACCAGAAGGATATCCTTTCATTAGTTCAAGATCTTGTACAAACTTTATAACTCCCGACGCCCAGTGACTTGCTTTTACATCTGGATATGGAGATGTTAAAGCCGATTCTGGACCTTCATAACCAAGATTCCTTGCAAGCATTGCTGCCAGCTGTGCTCTTGTTAATGTGTGTTCTGGTTTAAACTCCCCATCTGGAAATCCTTTAATATATGCTGAATGGAAATCAGCATTTTCTACTGGGAACTCCTTGAGTAATTCTAATAGTCTATTCGAACCACCTATGTCTTTCTTGTAATCTACAATAACATCGTAGCCAGGGATGAAAGGTTCTTCTACTTTGATAATTAGCTTATTTCCGTTCACTTTGGAAATCTCTTTGATGGTAAGCTGTTTCTTTTTATTTTTGATAGTAAATCCTTGATCTAAAAAGCTACCAATCTGTTGATTAAATTCGAGAACCACTTCATTTTTCCCCTTATCAACATAAGCGGTTGGCAATGAAATTGTAGGTTCTGGTGTTGGAGTTGGCATAGGAATTACAATTGGATCATCCTTTAACTCAACAATCGTAAATGTACTAAACCTTTCAATCTCAATCTCCAATCCAATTGCTTGACCATTGGAATAGATAATATTTCCTTCATACATCGCTGATGGCCCTGTTGTATGTTCTACATACACAAGGAGGTTATTTAGATTTACTCGTGATACATCGATATTATTACTCTCGAAAGGCACTAGTAATTTTGTTTTAAAGCCACTATAGTTCGTCTCTACTTTCACCGAATTACCTATAGAAACTACATTAAGGTTGTCATATCTTGCTGGTACTCTAGTGTTCACTTGCTGTTGTTGTGTTGCATCTTTGATAGGTACGATTCGGAAAAACAGATCCAAATTGTTACTACTCATAGTACTCAAGATTTCTGAATCAATATTTACTACCGCATAATCGTTTTGAACTTTAAGATCAACATTTCGATTACCCGCAATATTTTTTACAGCAGCCCTGTTGATTTCAATAGCGAATTCCTCTGCTCTGTTAGACGGATCCTCCATTAGACGAATTGTTGCAACGTTATCTGGAGTTGCTATAGTTGCAGCTTCATTGATGATGATCTTATCGATTTTTGCAGTTATTTCATTTGAGTCTATATCTACTATATTGATTCTCTCTACTGAAATATTATTCGATGTACCATCCACATTTTGTAAAACTACATTTCGTTGTACTGTTGGATCCTTTTGTTTTGTTATCTTATTCGATTTTACAATAAGGAGAAATGTTCTCGTTTTTTCTACATCTCCTAGTGAAACCGTTGCAGTAACAATGACAGGTGTGTCTGTCTCTAGTCTATTAATTTCCGCTTCTACATTTCTGTCGTTCTCTTGGTGGCTAGGTATGTTAACAACTATGTTATTGGATGATGACCACGATACATTTGTTTCAGTATCATCCGTTCTTATTAAGAAAACGGAGGAGGTAACACTTTCCCATGTATCTCGATCACTTTCAAATCCAATTTCTAAACCCTCCAATGTTTCATCAACTAGGTGTTCATTAGTTCGACGTTTCAATAGGTCTACATCAAACGTATCTGATATACCATTTGCTGTTGCCTTTAATATAATGGTAATTTGATCAGCATTAGCAGATACCGTTAGAAGTCCAGAACTTGCATTGATAGTAACTCCTGTTGGGGAACCAACTAAACTCCAAGTAACATCCTGGTTAGTCATTACTTGGCCATATTGGTCCTTCACTGTCACATCGTATAATTCTGTTAGATCATGCTCACCTGCTAAAGGAATTTGTACCTGGTTTTTCCCACTGACTGTGATTGCATCTACACGGGATGGTTCAAGTACAATGTTCTTCGGTGAGAAAACAGATTTGTCACCATCTGTATACGGCATTCCATCTCCTAGTGCTTGGACTGTTACTGTGTAGGTTCCTGGGCCCAGTATTGAAATATCAGATCCAAAGTCATAGCTCGTTCTTTCTGGATCCAAGTCATATGTTCCCTTTACCGGTGAGCCATCTCTGTATAACCTTACTTGGTACTTTGTTGCATTATCCACAGCATCCCACTCAATTACATCCCTACTCCACGTTGGCTGAGATACTTTATCTAATGGCGCTGTTTTCTTATTTCCTTCCGATTGCTCCGATACTGGGCCATTTGTATATGGCATTCCATCACCTAGCGCTCGGACCGTTACTGTATATGTTCCTGGTCCTAAATCTTGGATATTAGAACTGAAATCATATTGCTGTTCACCTGGAACTACTTCTATTGGTTCCTCTATAGGTGAGCCATCTTTGTATAGAATTACTTCATACTTTTTCGCATTATCAATATCTATCCACTCGATCGTATCCCCACTCCATGTAGGTTGAGATACTTTATCTAATGGCGCAGTCTTTTTATTTCCTAGAGAGAACTCTGATACTGGACCATTTGTGTATGGTTTTCCATCACCAAGCGCCCTCACTGTTACTGTGTATATTCCTGGTGATTCTAGGATTTTAGAACTGAAGTCATATTCCTGTACACCTGGAGCCACTTCTATTGGTTCCTCTATAGGTGAGCCATCTTTGTATAGTATTACTTCATACTTTTTCGCATTATCAATATCTATCCACTCGATCGTATCCCCCTCACTCCAAGTTGGCTGAGATACTTGTGGAAGTGTCAATAAACCAGCTACATTTACAGAATCAGTATCTAGTAAATTAGTAACCTCTCCATGAGTAAATGTTACTTCATATTCACCCGCAGCATTTTGTGATCCTTGTTTTATTGTTAATAGACCACTAGCCTTATCAAACCCATAATCAGTTCCTTCGTTTGCTCGATCTGGTGCCGAAAGATTGTAATTTCCAGTCACTAGATTTGTAGGTAGTACATTTTCATAAAGGTCTTTCACAACGATTTCAGCCAAAACCGTGAAATCACGGTCTTCATAATCTGATATGCTTACTAGCTTCGGATTTAAGCTTAACTCTACACTCGCTGGTGAACCTGCAATAACGGTAGCACCTACTTGTTTTGTTGGGAAAATTCCTTCCAATTCAACTGTCAGTGTATGTTCTGCTGCTTTCGTTAGCGTTACATCAACTGTACTTTGACCATCTGCAAAGGATACAACTTCTTCGAAAATAACCCCTTGTTCATTACTGGTTATTTTAACTAGGAAGCTGCCAGTTAATGCTATTCCATCACTTTTTCTTGCATTTACAATACCAATAGTAAAAGGATCTCCAGCTACTTTTGCTCCAACCTTTGTTACCATTGCGTCAAATTCAGAAAGCTCATTCAAGACAGTGACTATTCCATTAACAGAAATACCTTTATCGTTGTTGAATCCACTTGGTAAATCAACCAACGTTCCGGTAAATTTATATTCACCTGGAGTTTCACTGTCGAATACAGGAGTGGATTCATTACCCCAAACTACAGGTACTAACGCTGTATCTTCCTCTTCAGTCGTAACAGTAGCAAGCCCCCCAAGAGCAAATACCACTTCCTCTACAGGTGTTCCATAAGGTACAGAAGCAGTGAGATCTTTCACACTTTCAATCGTTCCACTACCAGGTAGAGTCACTTGAAAGCTTACTTGATCTACCGCTTCATTTCCATAAAGATCAGCGGCTTCTGTCTTCACTGTATAATGTCCGCTACTTAACGCCGACACTATATAGTCCCAATCTCCACCCTCATCTGCCTTTACGGATGATAGATAACGGAATGAATTTTCCGTATCGTTAGTTCCATTAATATATAAATCTATCGTTGCAAACTCATCCGAGGTTCCTTTCATGACCAAACTTGTTTCATTAACAATTGCTGCATCATCTGGACTTACGATGGAAACATTTGTACCTGTAATAATAGTAAGTTGTTGAATTGCAGTTGCTTCGTTTAGTTTGTCCTTATTAACGGTTGCTGTTACATAGTAGGTGCTACCAGTTAGTTCTTCCTCATCTTCAACTTCGATCATCCACTTACCATTTTCTACTTCTGCTGATTTTTCAAGAACTTTATCCTTAGCTTTTGTAAAAATAACGTCTACAATGCTTCCATCTTGTGCATTTGTATTACCACGGATCGTTGGTTTAGTATCATTCGTTATGAACTCACCAGTTTCATTATTATCAATAGTAATAGAAGTTTCCGTTACGCTAATAATTTTACTATCCTGTACAAGTCCACCTTTAGAGTTTTTAGCAATTGCAATAACAAAATGGTTACCTGCACCTAGTGGGTTTTCTAGAGATTCTACTTCCCAGTCACCCTGTTCATTATGAGGTTCTACTATTTCTACTGTCCTAACATTTGTAGCAATATTGTTTATTACCTCACCTATTTTTATCTCAACTTGCTCTGCACCACTAGAAGATCCTTTAAAGCTAGGGGTTGCACTTCCTACATCAGTTATTTCACCGATTCTAACAAGAATTGGTCTTTCTACAGACTGGCCATCTGATGAAAGTATAGTACGTTCTTGTGTCATCGTTGCCTTTTCATTATCCTGATTATCTAGAAGTTTTACAGTTATATGGTTCTTACCGACGGGAAGGGGAATATTTGGTGAATATCCCCAAGTACTCGTTCTGTGATCTTTAGCATCCTGAACGATAATTTCATTCCCGCTTGCATCTATTATCTCGATTCTTATTTTGTAATTAGCACCATTTCGGTTTGTTCGCAGAGTTCCCTCAATTTTAGCCTTACCATCTGAGGTTACATAAATTGCGCCTCCAGTAATGGTCAAAAAGTCCGTACCCCCGGTCTTTTCAACAACTATCTCTTTTACAGAACTAACAGTTTGATCATTTTCAGTAACACTTGCTTTTAGCATATATGTTCCAGTTTCATTGACTATGAGGTTGGAAAGATTCATGCTCCAACGATTTTCAGAAACAGCTACTTTTGCTTCCCTACCGTTAATCTCAATCTTCACTTCTCCACTTACTAGAGAAGTCGTACCGCTCACATTAATATCGTTGGAAGTATAAGTTTGACTAGAACCACCATCAATCGTAATAGTAGGAGTTGAGCTAGGTACATGTGGTCTCAAATCTTGAATCAAGTTATTGAACCTTATTTGTTTATAATCAGAAACCTTCCCAACAGCACCTGCATTTTTCGACAACCACTCTTTATTTATAACCGACAAGTTCGCCGCTTTTGATGTTCCAAAAAACAATTGTAGAGGTGTATCTCCTGTAATTTCTTCCGCTTTATCCAATACTTCATTTATACTATGTAACGGTACTTGAAAATCCAGATAGTAGTGACCGTTCTCGTCAGAAATACTTCTAGCCCCAGGTACTACTGTTTTTCCATCTTCCTTTTCAGAGGATGTTTCATAAATTCTCTTTAATTCGGTGCCATCTCCATTCGCCACATATACGTAGTCAGTGGATGGGGATTTTCCATTTAATCCAACCGTTGCTTTATGAATATCGCCTTCCCATAACTGGACTAGCCAGACAGAGGAAAGAAAACCTCCTTTACGGTCATACGGATCTCCTTTTAATCTCATTCGGAAAATCACGTGTTCTTCTCCAGCAACTTCTTTCGTTGAAACATAAACAGACGGTAAATTACCAATTCCCCTGTTAACTCCACTCGTTATATCTACGTCGATTGGGTTAACGTCACCACCAGGATCCATGATAAAACTACCATCACTGTATCCGTATGGAATAAATTCGTTTTCCATCGGCCATTGTACAGGATGATACGTATCTCCTCTAATTGCCTTCGCACTTCCAGGTACAAACACCCATGAGGGAAATAAGGAAAACAGGATAATAAAAACAAAAAACAAATTCAAACTTCGACTATTCCTCATGATCTCACTCCGTTTCTTATGACTATATGATTATTTTCTTATAAACAGCCCCTAAAAAATAGGACTATTAAACCATTACAAATTAACTACCAATATTTTAGTACTTTTTCCACCGTGTTGATAGTGACAATAAGTCATGTTTTTGTAACGAAATAGGTATTTTTGTTGAATGCTTCCACTTTTTTGTAATAAATTGTCGCATAATGGTTACCAAATAATTCATTATGTGAAAATTATGAACATCTGTGTCGAATCCTCGTTTATGTGATAAAATTTACTTAGAGAGTACATTTGAAAATACTGTGGAATAAAGAGGTTTTATTATGGTGGATCATACGAAAGTGTTAATTGTAGAAGATGACAAGCTTTTACTTACTGGATTAAAGATGTTAATCGATTCTGAAGAGGATATGACCGTTGTTGCCACTGCGGAGAACGGGCACGATGCTTACCTACTTATGGAGCAAGAACAACCGGATCTGGTGTTAATGGATATAAGGATGCCTATTGTAAATGGGATTGAGTGTACTAAAAAAATCCGCAAGAAGTTTCCGAATGTAGTTATATTAATTCATACTACCTTCAATGAAGAGGAATATATTATCGAAGCACTCGCAAATGGTGCGCATGGGTATTTAATAAAAGGGATGAATGTTTCTAAGCTAGTGCAAACGATTCGAGATGCCATGAATGGTGAATACCTCCTTCCTTCAGAGGTAGCAATGAAGCTTGCAAACTATATTTTTCACAAAAAGTATGATAAAAACCACCAATTATCTGCCATCATTTCCACTATTCCTTTTACGAAAAGAGAAGAAGAAATTGCATATCTTCTAGCTAGAAGACTTTCAAATAATGAAATCGCAAAAGAGCTATTTGTTTCCGAAGGTACGATAAAGAATTATTTGACGAACATATATGAAAAGCTTGGGGTCAAAAACCGGCGTGAAGCAATCGAGTTTTTGAAGTAGCACCTACTCTAGCTGGACAAATCTGTACCAGCTAGAGTAGGTGCTACTTCTATTGAATACTGCTATTCGTAAGATTCAATATCTGATTCCTTATAACTGTATTTTTAAGAATTTGTTCCTCTAAGCTTTTTATTGGCTCGGTATATACCATAGCATCAAAAAGTTGATGATTCGTTTCCATATAATAATGAACGGAATCCATATAGTTACTAATTTTATGTGTGATCTCCTTCTCGTCTTGAAAATCATAAATTTTTACATTATCATACCCGTTGAGTGCCTGAAACACTTTTAACTTAAAAAGCTCACGCTCATCGATATATCTGTTATTTAAATTATAAAAATAAAGATGGTTTGTTATTGGGTATGGTACATAATAAAATGTAAAAGTAATATGCGGATTTTTTTCCACAAAAGGCAATACGTTTTGTTCAAAACTTTCCATTAATGCTGCTGATGTAAACCGATAATTTAAATAACTATCTGTAGTGATAAGAGAAATATCCCCAATACTCTCCTTCGTCAAAGGAGGTACGTTCTGGCCAAATTTATAAATCTCATATATATCCATCTCTTGATATTCATCATAGTTCTCCAATATATCAATACTTCTTTCGACTGTATCCCAGCTAACCAAATATTTAAAATCTGTAATAGGGTTTCGATCATAAAAATGATATGGGAAAGGAATGTTTTGCTCCAAAACTTCATCGGGGCTACCCTCAAATGAATACATGTTCAGCTCCCAAAAAATATCCTCAAGATTACTATTTTTCAAAGCTAAGTTAACAATCATTGCTTGTTCTTTTGCTTTCCCAGATGGCAATGCTGCATTAAATGTCTCCTTTTTAAGTACCTCATTCATGTACTCCTCTGAAAAGTTTCGTGACATAGAGGTTCCGACCATAAGCATATCATAATCTATATTGTTTATTATACCTGGCAATTCATATCTGGCCATCGATTCGGAGTATTGCGGTTTATAAAATGTATTAATTCTGTAGAAATGAAAAGGATCAACGACAAAGTTAAAGGTTGATATAATGCCCATTAGTAAAAGCACAAAGGATGCAAAAGCTATGATATATTTTTTTTCATTCAAACTAATTCACACCTTTTTAGAAATTAAAATATAAAAATTCGCTGACTTTGGTTAAAAGTAGTACAGATGTTACAAAAATTATTCCACTAAAGATTACATTAAACCAATTTGGTTTAAAACCTTCCAATCTCTCCACTGAGTTTTTCGCAAAAACTACAATTATGAACGTAATGAGTAAAAAATATAATGTAAAGTAGAGGTCTTCTTCCGTTCCTACAAAGTAGCGTTTAGACCACTCCTGGGGAATCCATGAGGGAAAGTGAAGTGCCAAAACTGGTGGAAAATATATACCGTTTAATCCAATCATTGACTTACTTACATTAATCGCATCTTGCCAGGTTTCTGCTCGGAAAAAGACCCAAGAGATATTTACGAATTGGAAGGTAATAAACCAAGCTAAAAGCTTGTTCATTTTTAAATTAAGCTTTGTCCAAAATCGATGGATCACTGTTGCAAGTCCATGTAAGAATCCCCAAAATACGAATGTCCATCCTGCTCCATGCCACAATCCACTAATGAGAAAGATGATCAGTATGTTTACATACGTTCTCCCTTCTCCCTTTCTATTTCCACCAAGAGGAATATAAATATATTTAGTCAAAAACCTACCTAAAGTCATATGCCATCTTCTCCAAAAATCTTGTATATTTAACGACTTATATGGAGAATTGAAGTTGATAGGTAAACGAATATTAAAGAGAAGTGCTATACCAATTGCCATATCCGTATAGCCACTAAAATCAAAATATAACTGAAAAGTATAGGATAAGGAAGTTATCCATCCTTCAAAAAAGGTTAGAGTCTCAGATTCCGTGAACCCTTTATTTGCCCAAACCGCAAATGTGTCTGCAATAGCAACTTTTTTAAATAATCCTATCGAAAAAATAAAAATACCCATGCTAATATTTCTAAAGTTAATAAATTTATTTCCTACATTCATGAATTGTGGCATCATTTCTTTATGATGAACAATAGGACCTGCTATTAGCTGAGGAAAAAAAGTAACAAACAATGTATAATCCAGAAAGCTATATTCATTCATTTCCTTCCTATATGCATCTACAAGAAAGGCGATTTGCTGAAAGGTGAAAAAACTTATAGCAAGAGGTAATGCGAGATTTAACAATGAAAAGCTATAATCTGTTAAAGTATTAATATTTGCAATAAAAAAGTCATAGTATTTAAAATATCCTAGAAGTAGGACATTAGCAGTAATTCCAATAACAAGTATGGCTTTCTTTGGCTTACTTCCCTTTGAAAGGTACATACCAATAATATAGTTTGCAACAAAAGAACCGACAATTAGTGGAAGGTAAATGATATTCCAATAGCTATAAAAAAATAAAGAACTTGCAATTAACCATATTTTTGAAACTCGTATTAATTTAAGATAAGTCAACAGGAAATAGAGCAAAAAAACTATAGGTAAAAATGCAAAAATAAAAACATATGAGTTAAATAACATTTTTCAAACTCCTCTTGTAAGAACCCCTTACTCCAATATATTAGTAGTACTTTTGATAGTACTTTTGTTATAAATATGGATGTTGCTGTTCTTATTTCTTTTGCACTACTTTAACAAGACTTTTCAATTATATATCAATACAACAATTTTTTATAGATATGGAAAAATGTTTCATGTTTGAAGTAGCACCTACTCTAGCTGGTACAGATTTGTCCAGCTAGAGTAGGTGCTACTTCTAATACATCGGCAATAGAAAATAGAATGTACTTCCCTTCCCTACCTCACTACGTACTCCCACTTTTCCACCATGCTGCTCTATTATTTCTTTACATATTGCTAAGCCCAGTCCACTTCCTTTGACATTCTCTTCTCCCTTTTTAAAATATCGTTGGAAAACTTTTGCGCAATCTTTTTCTTCAATTCCAATACCCTTGTCCACAACCTCAATACACACATCTCTATTTTCGTTAGTAACAATATAACAATTGATCATTATCTCTTTGTCAGGGGAACTAAACTTCATCGCATTTTCTAGATAATTACTCAATACTTGCATAATGCGAATTTGGTCTATATTTATAAATACTTCATTCTCATCTATCGTTGTTTCTAGTTTTCCTCGCTGCAAGATTCTATCATTAGATGTAACGTTTAGTGCTAGTTTTTGATAAGCTACGTCCATAAACGCTTTTAACTTTATTTTTTCTTTATGAAAAGAGAGCTGATTCGACTGAAGTTTGGACAGCTCAAATAAGTCAACAACAAGTCGATTTATATAGTTCGTTTTATCCAGCAATTGATCGATGATTTCGTGTTCTGACGTTACATTCTTTCTTCTTTTCATCAACTGCAGATGTGTCTGAATTGCTATGATAGGAGTACCTAAATCATGAGCAATATTGGATAACATCTTCCTACTCGAAGACTGGACGTTTTCCAGCTCCATATTCTTGTCATTCAGTTCTTTCGTTCGCTCCTCTACCTTTTCTTCTAACGTATCGTTGACATTCGTTAACTCTTCATTTAAATACTCGTTTTTGTTAAAAAGTAGGTTGTAACGGTAAGCAACCATTACTGCTTGTAACAATAAAAATAAGAGAACACAGTATTCTATAACATAAAATGTATTCATTAATTGTATGTGGTTTAACACATCGTTACTTGTTCCGATAATGATAATTAACACGGAAATACAATAAATAAGTGCTCCCTCTTTTTTCCGAACAATCGCTTTGATTCCCACATGAAAAACAAAATATGCCAGAATCACTAACATAATACTTATCTGTATTGGCATCGTTTCTGTAAAAATTCTCGCTGGTGTCAGCAATATATATCCCGTCATGAATGTTGTGTAAACATAGGTTATCGTAACCACCTTTTGTTTCACTTCTGAAGGGAAAATATACTTAAGAAGAAGTATAAAACAAAGAAACCCAATATATTCCGCCAAATACTCTATTTTCACCATAACTTCCCATGGTATGTGAGGAAAAACAAGATATGTTATGTATTCATTGACGAATAACATTCTTATTGCTCCTAGAATTCCAATGAACCCGATCATAAGAATCGATTTCTCACGAGTACGAATACCAAAGATGATAAGATGATAGAGCCCTATAAAGAAAAAACCACCGATGATAAATAACTGTTTAGCCAATCCTTTTACTTTGTTAGGAATGATATTGGAGGGATCTGCGTATTTAATAGAATCTAAAATACCTCCCTCACGAAAAGAGAAGTTTGATACTTGAACGATAATTTCTACTATTTCTTCCTTTGGTTCAAAAAAAACAAGATTCGCTCTTAATTCTGCTGTTTCTCCGTCCTTATTTTTCCCAACTATCCCTCGACTCTCCATCTCCTGACCATCAATCCATAATCGATAGGCAGTTCCTATATGCCCTATATATAAAGCTTTATTCTGACCTACATGATCTTGCGGAATCTCTAGCTGTAGTCGATATGTTCCATAACCGTGACTAGGAAGCCGTTCCCCATCTATTTTCTGAGATTTCCAAGCAGCTGGAACGTGAATATATAGATGTGATGAATTCGGATGAGATTCAATACTTGGAAAATCTGTTGGGGTTAGCAGCTGTTCCCAATAAAACTCCCATTTTCCGTTTAATGGAGTAACTTGTTCGGCTGTTTCCATAGGATAGTCCTGTACTTTCTCTTTCGCTATGATTTTATTTGTACTAAAAAATAATCCTATTAATAGGATTAATAATAGGGTTGCACTTATTATCCAAACTGGTGGAGCATCTACTCTATTTAGCATACCATTCACCTCTAGAACGTAATATACCATAAAAGTAGCACCTACGAATATGGAATAAAGTAGCACCTACCTCGGTAGGTGCTACTTTATTTATTTCTTTCGAGAAGCAGCTTCTATCTCTTGAAAAGCCCAGTGACTAACTGGAACATCTTTAAAAGAAGGCGTTAATGTTTCTACAAACTCTCTTCTACCTAGAATTCTATTAAATATCGTAACCGCTTCAGCTCTCGTTAATGATTGCTCAGGTTTGAAGCTTCCATCTGGATATCCATTCATATACCCACCGTTAAACACCTGTTCTATACTTTTCTTCGCCCAGTGAGTATCTTCTACATCATGGAAGTTGACACTGAAAGAATCATCCAACGAGAGTAAACGAGTAATTACAGTAGCCATCTCTGCTCTTGTAATATTTTCATTTGGTTGGAACAATCCTTTGGAGTTACCAACCATGTATTCTTTTGATGCAACATAGTTTATCGCATCTACAGCCCATAACGTACTTTTTACATCAGAGAATGCTTTTACGTTATTTGCTGATGACTGTTCTTGTTTAATTCTTTGAATAATCGCAGCCATCTCCGCTCTAGTAATAGATTGATTAGGTTTAAAGGAACCATCTGAATATCCCGTTATATATGCATTATCAAAGGATATACTACTTCTGTTCTTATATTTACTCCAATTATCTATTTGGACAATAGTAAAAATACTGAACTTTTCAATGGTAAAAGATAATCCAATCTTCCCTTGTGAGTACTCTACAATTGTTGGTTGAACCAAAACACGATCCCCATCACTATGTTCAATATATACAGCTAAATCTTCTAAAAATGCTGCTTGATCTTTTTCACCTATTGGTAATAAGCTTCTATCTAAAGGTAGAGTAATACCTACTTTACCACTTGGCATATTTGTTTCAATAGACATTGGACGGCCTAGGACTTGAACATTTCCATCACCTAAAACATTCCGTACAACTTGCTCCAGTTTCGCCCTATCTTCTATTTGCTTACGTTCCTCGTCTTTTTTAAATGGAACAATGTTAAAATATATATTCTGTCCTATCCCAGAAAGAGACTCATGAGGAATACTAATCGATCCATTATCTGTAAAAATTTCTAATCTAACATTACTATTAAATATCGTTTGTAATGTTTCTTCTGGTATATCTACATTTACTTCAGACACATCATCATTCGCATCTGGAATAACTATTCTTACTGAGTTTTTTTCGGCTGCAATAGTTTTCAAAACAGATTCTTTCGCTTTGTCTGGATCGAACGTTACTTTATCACTCTTTGTTCCATCTTCTTTCCGTGTACGAATGATGGAAGTTTGCGATACAGTGTCTGGAGAGCCAGCTTCAATAGTTACTATTACATTTTCTACAATAGGAGTTGTTGTAGGTGGAGTTGGTATTGCCACTCCATTGTTATTACCTGCACTTCTAGTTACTGTTATCGTATATATTTTCAAAGTACCATCTTGAGCAGTCACTACAATTTCAATAATGTTCTCTCCTACTTGAAGAGAAATTGGATTATCTACTTCATGACCATTCATCTTCAAGGTTAGCACCGCATATGCGTTTTCTGTATCTGCCTCGATCACTAATTGATTAACATCATTCGCCACGCTGACTGCATAGGTTTCTAAGTCGGGTTCAAAGCCAATGACTGTAGTATCATTCACTTTCAAATCTCTAAGTGTTGCATTTGAACTCAATGAAGGAGTAATCCCTTCTTCAACTACTGCAGCTACAGCTGTAGGAACCATAAAAGTTCCTACCATAAATGGACCATTACTTAGACTGAGCGTATCAATTACGGTATTTGTTGCTGTATCAATGACACTCATGGAACTAGAACCAAAGTTAATAGTATACACTTTGCTTCCATTCGCTAATATACCAATCGCGTAAGGATGAGTTCCAACAGCAATAGTGGCTATGACAGAATTTGTAGTAGTATCAATGACAGATACATTCGCACTACCAGCATTGGCTACATAAACCCTGCTTCCATCTGGAGTTACTTCTGTAGAAGATGGAGCACTACCAACTTCAATTGTCGCTTCTACTGTACGAGTGGATACATCAATAACTGAAACAGAACGTGATCCCTGATTTGCAACATATATTTTTGTTCTCGAAGTATTAACAGACAACCCGTAAGGAGAAGTTCCTACTTCGATATCACCTGAAATTGTATTATTCGCCATATTAATGATAATAACTTTTCCTGTAGTTAAACTTGTAAAGTATAGATATTCACCTATAGTGACTAAAGCGACAGGACTTGCTGGTACAGCAATCGTTTCTTCCACCTCAAGATTTCGTGTATTTATTACAGAGAGACTACTACTACCTTGGTTAGCAACATATGCTTTGCTTCCATCACTATTAAACACAACTCCATGTGGAGAGGTTCCTACAGAGATAGTTTCGATTACCGTATCATTGGTAGGATTAATGACAGATACACTTCTGTCTCCTCTATTTGTTACAAAAACCTGTGTACCATTAGGGTTAATTGCAGCACTGTTTGGTTGATTTCCTACTCGAATTTTCGCTTTTTCTACTGTGTTTGTATCTAAATTTACAACATCAACATAACCAGTTGAATAACTAGTAATGTATGCTTTTGATAATATTGGATGCTCAACCTCAGTCGATTCTGGCGAAGATGTTGAGAAGTCATCCAACACAGTAACCTGACCAACAACATCAATTTCGTTATTATTGTTTAAACCACTTGGGATATCAACCAAAGTACCTGTGAACTCATATTCACCTGGAGTATGGCTGTCAAAAGGTGGATTAGAAACGCTACTCCAAATTACTGGTACTACCGCTGTAGTTCCTCCGTTAACAGTAACAGTAACCAATCCTCCTAACGAATTTAGAACTTCATCAAGTGTGACACCATATGGTACCGTGGTAGAGAAAGTTTCCACACCTTCGATCGTGCCACTACTAACTAAATTAGCTTGATCTATACTTCCACTTTCATTTGAAAAACCAAAAGCTTCATTATTTTCATGTTGAAAGTAGTCAAACTCAGCAAGCCTATTTATTGTATTATATGTATTTCCTTCACTTGCCTTTACTTCTCCAGGAACAAACACCCATGTAGGGAATAGAGAAATGAAAATAATCATGCTTAAAAACAAATGTAAACTTTTCCTTTGTCTCATAATTTCACTCCATTCAATTATTGGTAATTTAATAATAATTAATGATTGCACCTTATAGCTAATAGTTCTATAGAACCAATACTTAATTACTATTTATTAGTTTAATAGCTTTTTCACATTGTTAATAGTGACAATAGGTCATAAGTTTGTAGAATTATGTACTTTTTTGTTGAACCCAAATTTAAAAAGTAACACCTACCCTAACATTGGGTAGGTGCTACTTTTCACTGTTTAAAAGAAATAATAAAAGTTCTGTAGATATTTATCTATCCACAGAGCCTTTCAATGAGTTGGACAAGGAACCTGTCCGAGACCACTGAAAAACTACTCCTAAAATATGTAAGTT
>NZ_JBGUAU010000044.1:0-29355 GCF_041820985.1 Evansella sp. AB-rgal1 | reverse complement strand
CGAAAGTTGTGTGATTTAGGGTGTGAAATTACCTGCGTTTTTCTATTTTGCACCGGTCAAGTAAACCCGTTCCCATTTTCCCTCGCTTTCCCACAACCACCAAACGACATATTACGACATAAATCTACGTATTCCTATGGTATATTAGTTGCATATAGATAGAATTCCTAGTTTTGCTAATTCTAAATTAGTTGAAGGAGAACCTGACTTAAACCAACATTGCACATTCCAACTCCAAACACCCTTAGACTATGAACATCAAAAATTTATTATGAGTGAGGTACAACTATGTTAAAGAAATTTTTTGGTAATTTAACTAATAATGAAAAAACAAGTACTATGATTGTTGAAAACAATGATAATGTTGAAAAAAATAAAGAGTTCAATCCCTGGAGAGCAGAGTACATACGTTATAGACAAACAATTAACTACTAAAGTGATAGAAGTTGCAAAAAAACACTTAGTATCCAACATTCTGCATACGGATCAAATACCAGAGAAGAAATTAGCGAATGTAACGAATATATACAAAGTGGCTGGCCAATCCATCTTAGCCTTGTATGACACTACCGTTTTTAATTCTGGAAAAGATGGAATAATCATTTGTAAGCATTTAGTTGGTTGGAAACGAATGTTAGAAGACGCAAAGACAATCAACTTTGAAGAGCTTGTCTTATCAAGTATTGATACGAAAAGATATGAACTAACATCTGGAGATCGAAAGCTAACGTTAGGTTCGAAAGAGTTTGCCTCCTTTTTTCAGAGTTTAAAGAATCACTGCGTAGAAGATGAAACGTTAAGGAAAATGTATGAGGAACACATTACTACTAGCCTTTTGCAGCTAGAGGAACAAATTAAAGGAGGTCACTACCAAGAAGCGACTAGAGAACTTATTCTCATGGAAAACAGGATTGTGAGTTCCCACTCTGAGTACCTAGCCTCCTTATACAATCATGGCTGTGTTTTAAACATGATGATACAGCAGTTCGATAGAGCCTATCAGTACTACGAAATGTTACACGCTTTACAAATTTGGAATGATACTAAACTGAACGAGTTAAAACAAGAGCTAGATAAAAAGAAAGCACTCTATGAATTTGAACTACTAGAAGAAAAAAAAGAAAGAACATTAGCAGAAAACCTATTTGAGGATGCAATTACTATAGTTGAAAGCCAAAAGGAATTACACGTAGTTCCAAAGGCAGAGCTAGATAGGGAAATAGATAGAATAAACAAAATGAAAGATTCCTACATTCTAACTCTTGAAAGGAATATATCTGAAGCTCTCCAAGATGAGAATTACACATCTGTTCTTACGACAATTGAACACTTAAAAAAGCTAACAGATAAATCATATGATGAAGATTATGTAAAAGCAAAAACAGGTTTATATAAATTTGATGAAGCATATATAAGAATTCAAATTATCAAGAACACTAAGGAAGAATTAGCAAATAATTTACTTAAAATAGTGGAGAAATCAAAAGAAACCGCAACACTAGCTATTAGAAACGCTGTGGAGAAGAAAGATTACACTTTTTATCAAGAACATGAACAATTAAGGAGTGCCAAAGTTTCGTGGGGGATGACACCATTAATGCATTTTATTGTGAATAGGGATGAAAAAGGTGTCCAACTATTAGCTGATACACATAACCCCGCTGATCGTAACCTCTTAGGGCATAACGTGTACCATTTAATAGCGATGGTGGACGACTCGTTTGTGGGAGTGGCATACTCCATTCTGGATCCAACGTTTATCCATTTGCAGAACCAACGCAAAAAGAAAGAAAGACTTAATAAGGTAGGCGGCGTTCTATTAAAAGGTGTAGACACAATCAATAATAAAGCACTTTTAAATTTGGAAGTTGCGAAAGCATCAGGTGAAATTAGCGAAAATATGAAGCATTCATTAGATCAGATCGACATGGAAATAGTAGAGTATGCTACGAAAAAATTCGAAAATGAGTACGCTGAGTATTTTCAATCATTATTAAAGCCAGTATATGATAATGAGAAACTAGCAGGATATTTACAGGAAAAACAAATATTAAGTAGGAAAGTACATCAATTAGAAGAAAAAATAGCAACACTCTCAGACTCTTTCGATGAACATTGGAATATGTTTTTGACAAAAACAAAGCTGACCACGTCACGAATGACCCCAGTGACAAAGTCTTTGACAAATCCAAAGACACCAAAGACCGTGTTCCTGAAGGTTTCACTGGTTGCCGTGTGAATTCACGGGGCTTTTCTTTTTGAGAAGAAACGCTGTCTTTACCGACAAAGTCACGATTTCCAAACGTGGAAGCGGTGTTACTGCAACCAAGCTCGTGTGTTTATTTACCATCCCCGCAAAAAGAAAAGCGATGAATAGATATTCTACCCACCGCTTTTAGTCTTATTTTATTGCTATCACAAGTTTTAGTTATTTATCAACAATATTTCCATTAGCTAATAAAAGGGAGTACTCCTCCTCTTCAGTAGATAGTCTTAATATATTACTAGAAAGCTCAAAATCTGTGATTACATCGCTAGTATGCTCCCAAAGTTTTTCTCCACTGTACGTAAGACTAACAACACCTAACTCACATATGACAAGAAAAGTTGAGTCAGTGGCTTTCACCACTTCATAGACAATAGAATCAAACTCCTTAATCCATCTATTTTCAAAGTTTTTTAAATCTACACAATATACTTTTTCATCAATACCAATCAGACTACAACTGTCCATTTTGTTTATCAATATAGATGGTTCAATTCCATGTCCTCCACCAATAATACCTATAAAGGTAGAGTCTATTGTCTTAATACTTATCCCATAAAACTTCTTCATGTCGATACAATTAGCATTGATAACTATACTTTGATGACCTTCAACAAATTCTACAAGTTCTGATTTTGACTCAAACTCTTGAAGCACAAAATCACTAAGATTATTGACTATTCTCATTATCTACCTCCAAAAAGTTTAACTGTTATCAATTTTTCTTTGTCCCATACAGATTCTACTTTTAGTAATCCATTTGGACCACTAAGTAAAGACTCTCTGACGATTCGACCATTATCTTGAGTCTTTAAGATACTTGAAGCATCATTGAAAGAATCAGTTAAGTTACCTAGAACAAGCTTCCTGCCTTTATCATTATTAAAAATCCCAATACTATTCAACTGTCTTTCCATAGCTATTGAACAGTCGATATTGTGTTTAGTACCCGTTGCTTTACCAAAAACATATTCCATCTTACGACCAAAATCAGGTGTAGCTTTTACCGTACCCTTACCAGCACTCCCCACATTACTCACATTATGGCTATCAAGGGTATCCACTCTCTTCGCATTATGCGGCACAGAACTAAAATCTGAGTTCTTAACAAGTTTATACCCTTTACCTCCAGCTTTGGCGATACCTCCTCCGAAGATTGCCGCTGCTGCAACGCCTCTTTCCCAATGCTCAAACTCATAGCCAGTAATATAATCCTTGCCAGATAAGGCTTCCATTCCACCTTTTATATTACCTACTATAGGTACAAAATCCGCTACTGTCGAGACGGCTTGTCTAGGGTTATCCTTTACGGAGTTGTAGGTCCACTCTGCCCCAGATTTCACTTGGTGATAGCCCACTGTTGTCGAAGTCTTCACGTAATTCCATGTTTTCTAGTACCATTTTAAGTCAGGATCTTTCATCGTCTTATGAAGGTTTGTAGCCTGCTCCCGTAGATAACCATCACTTAGTACGTTAAAAGCAACCTTTGCGGCTAGTTTTTTACTCCACTCATCTGCTTTCTGGAGGTTCCTTTGCACCCAATCCATCGGTCTCTTTATTGTGTCCTCCCTTACCTTATTAAAGGTCTTGGAGAGAAATCCGCTACTAAGTACATGAAAAACTTTGCCTAAGTAACTTGCATCTTTTATGTTAGTGGAGTTAACTCGTTTTGTTGCGGTAGTTGAAAACCGCGCCTTTAATTCTTTAAACTTATTTAGATTGCTGGACTTTATCGGTTTACTAGAGAGGATATAATTTCTCCCGTATCTCTCTACTCTCCGTTCGGCTTCTTGATATGATGCCATTGAATGGTTGACAAATTGCTCGAACATATGTAATTTCCGCTCTAAATCCCTAAGCTGGCGTTCAATGTTATTCAAACGTCCACCAATGTTTCTTCTTGCCGTAATCTTCCTATCTATGCTATTCGACACCGAAGTCAATTGTCCTCTCGTAGAAGAAAGTTTTGAACGTTGTTTTCCTAACTGATTATTCGTTCTGAGTACGTCATATACTCGAACCTGTATTCTCGACAAGCACCCCACCTCATTTTTACCTACAGTTACATTAACTGTGAATATGGGAATTATTACTAATATCATAAAGGAGGGTGAAATCAATTGTTTAGAGAATTATGTAACTAATTCCTTAGTAAAATAGTTTCATTTTTCGTTCTGGAAAGCTACATAGGTACGTTATACCTACTACCTAAAGGACAAATATTTCATGTCTACTAAAGACAATCCTAGACTATGTACAGCTGTGGAGACTCTTTCATTCGATTCTTTCACTGATGAATCCGGAAGTCCCACAATCACAATGATTGCCTTTCTTTGTTTCCTCCAATATATTCAAAGTAATTGTTCCTTCTACGAATTGTTTGTAATGGGTTTGTTTAGGTTCTGGAAAATAGGAGAGTACTTTTGAGGTTCGAACATGAGGATTTTCTATTCCAATATATAAGTATGATAGCTACTCCATGAATAATCTTGCGCTCTATCCACCATCTTCGCTTCCAATGGATTTAAGTGAATATATCTACTTACCTCTAAAAAATATGCGTCATTGTCCATTCATTGCGCACCATACCTTCCTTGAAATAAGTGACCCACATAGTGGTGTTCTCTATTAAACCAAACGGCATATCGTGCATGAAGTTCTTTCATAATATCTTTAATATGGAATTGTGTTGTTTGAATTTGAGATGGATATGGCTTGTCATTAGGCAGTAGGAATGGAGAATAAATGGATACATGTTGCGGATATCTTCGAGGATGGAAAGATAGGTGAGATAGTCTTCTCGCGTTTCAAACAGCGCTGTTCTTCGATTACCACGAGCAGTAATATGGTAGCATGCACCCGGATACCAAACACGATGTTTTCTAGACATAGGCATCAACCTTTATGATATTTTTCTATTAATAAACTCATTGTAAATCTATCTATCTAAAATAACAACAAATATCAAATTAGACCAAATACCAGGATCTATTGTATGGTCATATAAATACAAATTGCTCAACTCTTTACTAAATATCGAAATAACAGCTACAACCCACTATGCAATGACAGCCACTTTTTCAACATCTTTACTACATTATTATATTTAGACTTTCGCAATTTACCGCCCCAGGGGGTACCAGAACTTCTGAACTCTTAGTCCTTCAAACGTTTTTTACTTGATACTCTCAATAACATTTTTTCGAGATTCCTGTCGCACGGGGCGCACCAGAACTTCTTTGAGTTGCAATAGAAGGACAAGGAACCTGACCGAGATGATTAGTCGTATTGAGAAAGGGGAAACAATACCAACTGCACCACTTCTTTACCTAATAGCTAAAAGACTTGGGGTAGATACGAACTATTTTTTCTCTAATAACAACTCCTCATCTCCCAAAATTGATTACTTATCAGAAACAATACAACAAATTAGGAATTTAATTTCTCAGAAGAAATTCAAGGAAGCATTGGTATCAATTAAACTTGAACAAAAAAACCCACTCTTTCGGAAGCGTGAATTACAACAATTTTTACTTTGGGGATAAGGTGTGTGTGTATATTATTTAGAACAAAACTTTAATAAAAGTATTGAGCTTATAGAATCTTCTTTATCATTAGGAAAAAAGGGAAAGTTTTCAACATTCGAAGAAATAGAAATTTTGATTAGTTTGGGTGTATTCTATTGCGAATATATAAATTATAAAAAAGGTGTTTCTATCCTACTGAATGCAATAGATAATCTTAATTTTTTACCTTTTATTAAGGATGATAAAGTTAAGATTCGATTATATTACAATATTAGTAAGGCATATCACCAGCAAAAACTATTTAATGAATCAATTAAATATGCTAATAAAGGTATTAAGAACTGTATAAAATTAAAAACGATTTATTTACTCGGTCATTGCTATTATCAAAAGGGAGAAAGTCTTTTCTATATGGAGCAAACCGAAAATGCTATAAAAAATATGAATGAAGCGTTATGGGTATTTGAAAAGACTGAAGATAAACTTTTGTATCATTACGTTTCAAGCGAAATCAATAAAATTGAGAGACTAAACCACCCAAAAGATTTTAGTGATGTAATAATACCGGAATTAAGATAAGTGAAAAAAGGCATTTAAGCAAACAACAAACAAAAGTACTTTTTTAATATCATCTGATCCAATGCTGATTGCAAGGTTGTTTCAACTACAGAATTTGATGTAAAGGTTTATTATCATTAGAAAATTAGAATTCCATTTAAAGACCTGAGGCATTCAAGACTTTCAATGATCTAATTAGAAATGAAGTTGATCACGCTTTCATTTTTGAACTACTCAATGTTATTATCCTACCAATACTATCAGAAGAAAGTCAGTTTGAGGTTAAACGTAACTCCACCCATCCATTTTCTTCAATGGAAAATCATCAACATGTGGTAATTAGAGAATTTTAAATCCTTCTTTTTTTGCAGAAACTATTGCAGGTAACATACCTTCCACTGCTTTTATCGTACCATCGAGTGATAGTAATCCAAGAAAGGGTGCTTCCTTTGGTATCATTTCCCGTATCTCTCCTGCTTCTTTCATATTCCTTATTGCCATCGCTAGATCAAAATAAAGGACTATTCTTCTTTTGTTCCGATGGCGATAAGTTAATAATTATTTTCTTATCAGGTACTTCACATCGATTGGCATACAATGCTGACATCATTACTCGATTTTACGATTCTTTCACGGAAGCATAGGGTAACCCTACCAGACTTCCCCCCTCCATTCCTGGAATCAATTGCACTTCCTCTTGATCCTTGTACCCTTCTAATCCCTTTAGACCAATACTAGGTACAACAGTTGCCATTAAACCGCCTCCAAAGTAAGGAACGTATGTTCTTTTAGAGATATCATACTTCTACAAATCTCTTTTGTCATGAAACATCATTCAACACTGCCAACCTTACTTTGAGGGAACTGTTTAACTCATTAATTAGCGTCAAGTAAGAAGAACAAAAATCCAATATTTGACAAATTCTAACATATTTCGGGTGGTGACAGGCACCTAAAATTTAAGAATGGACAAGTCAGTCATCTTACTAGTAGTGGGTTTAGGGATCTTAGATTGAACATATAGCTAGAGTGTTAGGAAACCATTTTGACTCGTATGAATATAAATCAAATAGTAAGTGAGGTTCATAAAATTGAATGTACTGCAAACAATCTCGTAGGTTTGCAGTACGTTGTGTGTTTAGTTAAGAGTTGTTTTTTTATATTACTCCGTTTTAATCATTAAAACACCTTGAAAGGCATATAGCAAACCAAGGTTTTTCATTTCTATACTTCTTGCTTAACTAAGTCTAATAAAAAATCACCAAAGTCGTTAGCAATTATTTCATATGTTTGACACTCTAAGTCAACTCCCGGAAAAAAAGATACTACTTTTGGTTCTCCATTATCATCAAGCTGATTATAGTCTAAACAATATATTTCGTCACTCCCAGTATCATATATAACTAGCAGATTATCAGGTAGATTAATTTCCCTTCGTTCTGTTAAAGTGTACCATATAGCGTCTGGAACTGATGAATTTTCAAAATCAGTATTAATAATTCCATAAATTTCTTGTGCTCCGAAATTACCTGCTCCAAATGTCTTTAAATAATCAAAATATAAACCAGTAAACTTTAACCCTAATCTTTCTTCAGCCAAACTAATTAATTCATCTGTACGACCACCTACAAAGTCAGCAATCTCTTCTTCATTCAAAATAATTTCCTTTGCTTTTTGATAATTTTCTACACTCATACCCATCCCCCTTTAACATTAAAAATCATTGGCTCTATTTTTCCAGTAATCAGTTCTCCATTTATTAAACTCAGACCTATTTATACCTGAACGCATGGTATTAGGATTGATGTGAATTACAAAACTGTTATTTTTATGGAACGTCTGTGTAACCTCTGCTATCGAACTTTCATTTCTTTGTGTCGTGTGATGAAGGTTTATAGACTTTCCATCTGGACCAAGTGGAGCTAATCCTTTCTTCATTCTTTCAAGGTTAGTTCTACCTCGTGAATCTTTCATATTTGGATTTATAATATCATCTCTTTGGTAAACTTTCACATTTTTAAATTGAGTAGTTTTATTCCAATAATTATAACCATTACCTATACCCTTACCAGCACTCCCCACATTACTCACATTATGGCTATCAAGGGTATCCACTCTCTTCGCATTATGCGGCACAGAACTAAAATCTGAGTTCTTAACAAGTTTATACCCTTTACCTCCAGCTTTGGCGATACCTCCTCCGAAGATTGCCGCTGCGGCAAGGCCTCTTTCCCAGTTCTCAAACTCATAGCCAGTAATATAATCCTTGCCAGATAAGGCTTCCAATCCACCTTTTATATTACCTACTATAGGTACAAAATCCGCTACTGTGGAGACGGCTTGTCTAGGGTTATCCTTTACATAGTTGTAGGTCCACTTCTTGTATGGTCATATAAATACAAATTGCTCAACACTTTACTATGTATCAAAAATAAACAGCTGCCACCCACTATGCAATGACAGCCACTTTTTCAACATCTTTACTACATTATTATATTTAGACTTTCGCAATTTACCGCCCCGGGGGTCAGGAACCATTTTTGGAACCATTTTTACAACGACTCCCTCTCCAGATTCAAAAAATAAATATCAAAAGGGAACATATATGGTGTGGAGTATTCTTCAAATCCATTGAATAATTGGATTTGAAGGGACTAGGTTATGAATGGAAAATATTATAAGATATGAGCTTACAAATTATATAGGACATGCAATTATACACCTAAGAATAAAAATGAACTATACTCAAGAGGATTTAGCTGGTTATACAGGGAAGAATGAGAAATATATAGGGAGAATTGAACGAGGTGAAGTTAGAAATATCACTGTTGATACGTTAACTGATATTAGTTTCGGCCTTAAGATTACTCCCTCTAAGTTAGTGGCTCTTGCAGAAGAATTAGAACGAAACGCTAAAACGAATATGAAGGAGTAGTCTTCCTTACTCCTTCTATCATTTACCAATAATCTACAATGTATTAGAATGAACGAAAATGTGGACCTGTACTCTCCTCGTTATTCCTCCATCCCACATCGAGCCTCTCAGTTTGCCAATACATATATAAGCAGTCAAATCTAATCAATTTATATAAAATAAAATATATAATAACTATTAGGAGTGCATGTGAATGAATGAACAACCAATTGTACTAGAGGACTATGCAATCAACAAGAGAACCCTCGCACTACTTTCTGCAGCACACATCGATTACCAAACCATCGTGTTAGAAGGAAACAACATATTTTACATACGAAAGAGACCGATGGAACTCATTAAATCAGCATGTTACAAAGGCGGTGCTTCGTATGAAGGAAGGAGAGAAGCCACCATCCACGAAACAACAGCCAAGAAAAAAGTTCCCATCGCCATTAATACAAACGAAAACATCTTTGTTTTCCCAACACTTTCACCAAACAACTTTCACTGCAACTGGATTTTCTACCATCACGTCCTCCATGTCATCCCAATCCCGAAAATCCCCAATCAATGCACCATCATCTTCAACAACCGTAAACAAATCACCCTTAACGTATCATCCGAAGTAATCGAAAAACAAATGAACCGAACCCATACATGCACAAAATACTTTTCACTCACCAAAACAACATATAGATAAGAAGCACTGGGGACGGTTCTCGTGCTTCCAAAAGGAGAATGTAACATGTTAGCGAATGGAACAATTGATCAGTTTTCAAATTACTCACAATTCACTAGTTTGGATGAGCTGAATCTCCATATGAGAGCCTGGATAAAAGGCAATCCAGATATATTTTCGAAAAGTGAACTAATCGGTCTTTATCGATTAACACGATATTGTGCAAAGGTTCTTGGGGTCTCAAACGTGAAGATAGGTACGATACTGAAGGGAATTTCCGAAGAATTTAGTGGTAATGGGATTTCCCGCTCCACCTTTAAACGAATGATTGTGAAAGCAAAGGATATTGGACTACTGAAAGTACTTGAGCTAAAACGACAACATAGTGGCGGCCAATCGAGTAATCTTTATGTCATCCAACGTCACCCGAATTGGGCAGAGTCAGTTGTGAAAAAACAGCAGTCAATTGAACCACCATCACACGAAAAATTGAACCCCCATAAAACAAAACAAAAATTAAAAACTAATAATAATAATAAAAAAGAACAGAAACGTAAAGAAACGCTGGATCATACTTACACAAGTGATCGAGTTCCAGTAGCCTTTACAACACTAGTGAAAAACTACTTTGATTGCGCCAAGACAATCGAAGAGCTCTGGAGAATGGCAGAGATAGCAGCTTACAAACAATCCTTTAACGAACCAACGGACAGCATCGTTCCTTTCGCTATCACATCCTTCAAACAAACAGTAAGAGCCATAAAAAACAAGCCAATCCACAAACCAGTGGCCTTCTTTTACAGGATCATCAGTCACAAGTTTTCAAAAGCCTTTTACGATGAACTGGTAGAGATGGGATGTACTTTTTCTGGAGAGAGAATTTCGTTGTTTTTATCACCAAGTAAGATCTAGAAGGTAAAAGAGTTCTAATTGTGAACACATGCAATATGAACTGCTCGTTGTGCCTCCTTCTGTTACCGTAATAGTTTTCATGCGAAAAATTTTTGATTGCCCAAGAACTGTCTCCGTTTTTCTGGGAATTATAATAGCACTCTTGTTTCTTTATGCTCTTTCTAACCAATTATTATTGTCTTGATCATTATTTAAAACACTGGCTAATTTAATAATTTCTTTCAGCCGAGGTAACCACACGGACAAGGGTTCATTGCTGCTATGAAAATGAATTTTGCTGGGTACGTTACGGTGGAGTCTACTATGCTAATGGTTACTTTTACACTTTCCAATGGTTGCCGTAGCATATCCAATGTTTTCTTGGAAAATCCGCCTAATTCATCAAGAAATAACACCCCACGATGTGCTAGCGATACTTCCCACGGTTTCGGGTTTGCCCCTCCACCGATAATAGATACAGCTGATGCAGAATGATGTGGATGTCGATATGGTGGATGTGATAGTGATGAATAAGGAGCTCCAGCTAACTGATAGAGACTAATTTTTTCTAATTGCGCTTCTGTTGTCAGTGTGGGAAGAATAGATGGAAGTGTTTCCGCTAGAAGACTTTCCCCGCATCCAGGTGGACTATCCATGAGTAGATAATGTTCCCCAGCGGCTGCAATTTCCAAGGCACGTTTTGCAAATTCATGTCCTATAACCTGATGGAAGTCTTTCTCTATTATTCTTTGCTCCTCCAAACAACGTATATAGAACCTACTTCAAATTGCATTTAGCATATAAATAGCGTACAAATTATATACCACAAATTCCAATTAGCGTATGAATAGCGTATAATTAACATACCAATTAAGTTAGAAGGGAAGGTAATATGATTTGTACATGCCTAAATTTAGTTATTCCCAACCAATCGTAAAGGACTTAATGTCAATTGAACGTTCTAGAGCAATAGTTGAATTGATGCCTATACCTGCACATATTGAAAGTGACCTAAAAGAACAAGCTAAATTAAAGGCAACACATTATTCTACACGTATAGAAGGAAACACACTTGATTTAGAACAAGTTGCTCGTGTAGTTAAACAAAAACAAGATGATATTAGGATTCCTGTGGAAGAAGAAGTAAGAAATTATTGGGAAGCTCTTTCTTTCTTATCACAAGAAAAACAAAACAAAACTCCAATTACAGAAGAGTTTATCAAACAACTTCACTCTATCATTGATAAGCATGGTACTGGCAGAAAATCTAAAAAAAGTAACTATCGTGGTGCAATGCCACCTGGTGTACTGTTTACTGTATATGATAATCAAACAAAACAACCAGAATATATTCCTCCAGAACATTCAGATGTTCCAACATTAATGAAAGCACTGGTAAAATGGATTAACATAGAAAAAGAAATCCCTGTTCCAATTAAAGCAGCTATTGCTACATATCAACTACTCACAATTCACCCATTTGAAGATGGTAATGGGCGAACAGCACGAGCACTAGCATCATACATTCTATCAATAGAGAATTACGATGTGAAAGGATTTCACTCAATGGAAGAATACTATGTGGAAGATTTACAAGGATATTATAAACATTTACAAATTGGACTACCTGCTCTTTATTATGAAGGGCGTAAAAATCCTGATGATTTAGCCCCTTGGATTGAATATTTTCTAAGAATCATGGCTCTAGCATATGAAAAGGTTGCTAATCTTTCTATTAAATTTGCGACAACCCCTTCAGACCCAAGAATCCTTTCTTTAGAACCAAAAGAAAAAACATTATTACGATTTCTTATAGAACGGAATAGGCCAACTAAACCTAAGGAAATTGCAGAGTTATTTCAAGTAAAGCCAATCACTATTACTAAATGGGCAATAACTTGGCTAGATAGAGGTATTATTGAAGGAGCAAGTGGGAAGGAAAGGATTACTTCGTATCGAATTGGAGAAGCTTATCAAGACTTAACTTTAAATGATTTGGGATATAAAGAAGACTAACGAAAAGAAATAAGAGAAACAGGGTCGGTTCCTGTTTCTCAGTTTCGTAACATCCATCAGAAGTCCTAGGGGTACTAGGAACCAGAACCTGCTCTTTCTAACCAATTGTTATATTCTCGATCGTTATTTAAAACACGTGCTAATGTAATAATTTCTTTTATTTCTATTCCTTTGCTATATACACACGACGGCCTTGCCTATTAGGAAGACCTGCATAAAAAGAAGGACAAGCAACCTGACCCCATGACCTTCTTCAGCATCTTCCACCCCTAAGAACTCAAGGGCATAAAAACGACGGTACCCATCTACTAACACATATTGATTCTCACCTTCTTCCTCAACAATTAATGGCACATTTAACCCTTGTCTACTAATGCTTAATTCCAAACTTAAATCCTTCTCACTTTTTCGATAACTTGTTTCCAACCTTATCTGGGAAAGTTTTATCTTCTTTGGCTGCTTGCTCATGTTGAACCACCCATTTCATTTTTATTAATGGGTATTCAGTGAGTAATTTGTACTATTACAGTATTTTACAGAACTTTTCAAACCATGCTTAAAAGCCCATCACCTGTTAAGTGATGAGCTCGACTATCTCTATGTTCAAAGTACTTCTTAAACTGCATAAAAGTTACTTAATGATTTAATTCCTCTTTGTACTTCTTGCTTTTGTCTCTCTGGTAATGTATCTACCAATTCGCTAAAGTAATCTAGTCCAATTTCCCAACACTCTCTTTGTTTCTCGAAATCTATAATTTCTCCACCATATTCATAATCACTGCCATGGCTTGCGCATTTACCACTAAAGTTAAACTCACATGTCTCGCAAGATTTGTTTATTTTCATAATCAATCACCCACCTTTATTTCACTATCCAGTTTTACATCATATACAAAAATTCACAAAAAGCATCCTAATAATTGTACTTACTATTAGAAATATTATACCTAACACTACTAATAGGGTTCCGTTTATCTTACGCGAATTGGCAATTCTTTTGTCTATTATACTCTCTATACTACTTTGAGATGAGATAACTACTTGGCTTGCGGTACCAGTTTTTATTAAGCTTTCAAAAATCTCCTTTCCCTTTACCCAAGCATTAACTTCGTCCCTTTTATAAATAAAATGATAAGGTAACATCAGTGCTAATATAATTAAAAAGAGGAACACAGAAAATGTAAAATAAGTTGGAGCAAAATCTAATGTCCATGGACATAAGGCTGCTAATATTAAATACGGGACAAACAAAAGTGCATGGGCCCTTGTGAAAAATTTCAAAAAACCAATCATTGTTTTTCCAGATCTGTAATTAATCGCGTGTCCTACCTCATGACAGGCAACAGCTATCTGTTCTTCAACTTTATTTTCATAAGATTCCGGTTTAAGATACACTGTGGTTGTAGCGTTAGGTTGGTAATCACACCAACTATTATCCTTATTAATACCTAATCTAAATTCATTAAATTCACGCGAATGTTTTAAACCAGCATTACTAAAGTTGTTTAAGTTTAATAATTGTCTTGCAGTAAACCAAGGTTCTATATTCAAATCCACCTTCATTATTTCCCTCCAATTCTTAATCGAATAAAACTAAAGAGCCCCAAAACATCAGTCGTCTTAAATCAACATTCCTCTCTGAAAGTGATTTTACAATTTGACTATCATTGTAAGTTGCCTCTTTTAGCACATCCAATAAATCACTTTTATCCTTTGTTACTTGTTGTATTGCTTTATTTAAAGCTGCACCGTATTCGGTTTCGGTTTCAATCATTAAATTATACATTAGTACCGCACCAATAATTGACGCAGCAAAACTTTGGGCAAGCCACAAATGTCCAATTACACTTTGATTGGCATTCGTTAAAGAAGGACCTAAACCACTAAATCCCATCGAATCATATCTGATAGAGGAACAACCACTTTGACAAGCATTTAACACTAGCAACCTTTTTGATTCCCTTTCTGGTGCAATATACTCTAACTCAACAATATTTATATCGTCTTCTGAAGATATTGTTAGAGTAGATTCATAGGGATTATCAAAATTAAAACTTCCGTGACACATTAACCATATTAAATCGAAACTATCATCACTATACTTTTCTATGAAAAGCTCTTTACTACATTCATTACCAGTAAATACCTCATAATCAATATCGTTCTCTTTTAAGATATATTCTAATGCTTCTTTCTCAAATGAGGCATCAGATAAAGTTAAGTCAGGATTACACCACAAAAGTGCTTTTTTAATTTTCGAGGATTTTTTTTGTGTTTCCTGAACATAAAAGGAGATCGACCTATCTACTTTTAAAGAAAGGTTTGAAACTATAGGAGTATTAGTCCAGGGAACTTCAAGCAATTTAATTTTTTTGTCTTGAGACACATGAGATAAACGCTTCCCTATCTCTTCGATAGCATAGAACGCACTTATCGCATTCTCATAACCAGATGATTTACCTTCTAATGGTATTGGTCTCTTCGGTTTTGCTAATGGGTTCTCATCATGCGAAATAACAGTCCAAGTTCCTTCAAACTCATTTTTGATACTTATAAATTCTTTTAATATTATACTTCTATCGTACTCAAAATAACTTGTCATTCCATTTTCGCATAGGATATAAATCATTTTATCTTCAAACAAGGTCGGACAAGCCAAAATAAATAATTCGTTATCATCTCCAGTTTCCATTTTAATATTGCCACCTGTATAAGATCGCCACAATTTTGCACATTTAATTGCAAAATCAAATTCTCCTTTATTAACTGCTACCGACAATGTTCTATTTATACATTCACTCATCCGCATTCTCTGATGATAGTTTACAATCAGACTTTCACAATTTGTATTTAAATGGTCTAAATATTTATGTAGACATTCGTAGATGGCTTCCTTGTAGAATTTATCATTTCTTAATAATACTGTTAATTCTAAAGATGTTTGATCTTCAAGAGGCATCTCATCTTTGAAAGCTAACCCTCTTTCACTCCAAATGACAGGATCCTCACCAATTAAAACCCCAAAATTAGAAGCCATTGTTTCTGTTATTAAAATAGCCCCTATCTTATTTGTACTGTTTTTCTCGTGTTCATATTGGCATTTTAGTAGTTTAGTAAGGATTTTTCTATTCTCTTCGTGATCATTCATTACTATTAAACCAGCATATAGACACATATATTCAACATCTTCAATGTTTGCCTCTTTTCCCTGGTTTACCCAGTTAATAGTCTCACTAAATAATTTATGGTTCTCACGATATTGGAAACCTAAAATTCTGCTCAAGTAAAATGACATCGCTGCTAACGATATTAATATATCTTTGGCAAATTCTATCTTAAAATCATTGATTGCTTTCCCCCAAAAGTTTACATCTAATGTAATATGATAATCCCTTGTAGGGATAACCCCAAAATTTAAAGCCTGTACAATTGAATCATAAGCTATGCCTGTTAACCCATGATAAGAATACATTTTCGAACGTTTTACGTACTCGTCAACTATTTCTATTTTTAATCTATATTTCTCATTTTCAGTGAACCTTTTGATTAATAGGGCATCATTTAAAAGTGATATGATTTGATTTGAAATAAACTCATATTGTTTAATATTTCTATTGCCTGCATTACTAATAATCTCTAAGCCTTGTTTAATAGTTTTATAATCGTTAACACTTTGTTTATCCGATAGAATATTATTTATTGATGAAAACATTGGTTCCTTTAATTGCGGAAAAACATCTATATTATTTAAAAATTGCTTAAGAGTTTCAATTTTTAATTTAGCTTTATCCATTATAAACTCCACCTTCAAGAACAATTTTATATTATTTACCAAACGATTAACTAAGCTAAAATTCAACTAATTTAAGTTTACACTTTTTATAACAAAATATCTATAATTTACCAATTTAACACTAGAAATTAGCTACTAAAATAAAAAAAGCCCACCAAGCAGCTGCATTTGCCTACTCAGTGGGTTCCTTCATTACTTCTTCACCATATAGTATTTATACTTTCTTTGACGTTCCGGCAACATTTCTTCTGCAGCTTCCCTTCTTCGATTAGTGGTTGTACTATGCTTTTTCGGAAATAGGATGCTGATATCGTCATTACCGTGTTCATAAACTCCCAGATTTCTCCCCACATCCGTGGTTTTTCACAATACTCCAACAAGGCTTTCGCCCCGGGGGGCACCAGAACTTCAATGGAGTTCTTATGCTCATATGGAAGAAAAGCTGGAAGCCTATCCAAAGTTGCGGAAAGAAATTGGTGTATCCGGCATAAGCGCCTCTCAACTCAGTCGCCGCATCAATGAACTTCCAACAGAGTTTACCCAGAAGCTGTTTATTAATGCTGTACAGAAACTAAAGCAGTTTACACAAAACAGAAAAGGACTCCCTGATGGGTATTTGGCGCTTAAGCATTATTGATTCCACTGAGATTAGACTACCCAAACAACTCTACGACTGGGCTTATATTTCAAAAGAGTATCATGCAGTTAAAATGCACACTAGGCTTCAAGTAGTCTGGCCTGATGTAGTATTTCCAGACAAGATTGTACCCTCCACGGGTATTGTTGGAGATGTGGAAACATCTGATTTCTTGATCGAAGAAGCAGACAGCACTTATTTAACAGATCGTGCTTATCCTTCCAAAGATAATCTGATGTCATGGCAGAAAAAGAAGATAAATTTTCTTGTTCGGCTTTCAAAATCTTTACGTCTTATTACATTGGAGAAGTATACACCTACAAACCCGTCTATCATAAAAGATGAAAAGGTCCTGTATGGTGTTTCTGATATTCCTCTTAGGTATGTCGAATTCTTGGATGAAAAAGACCGTCAGTATCGTATCTTAACGAACAGGTTCGACTTGTCAGATGCACAGATTATGGATCTCTATCGATATCGATGGATGATTGAATTGTTTTTCAAATGGATTAAGCAACATCTAAAGCTGACAAAAATATGGAGTACAAAACCACAAGGTATATGGAACCAGATGTTTTTAGCATTAACAGCTTATGTTGTTACGATGATCGTAAAGCTCCAAATGGAGTCATGTAAGTCACCATGGGAGTTCTTCAGGCTTATACAAACACATCTCTACAAAACCGTTTCATCTTTTAAAAAAGCACTCAGGCGTAAAAAGAAAAGTACCTCGAAAGTCCGACAGAAAGTTCCGATACCAGACAGGAAAAATGAACCAAATTATGGAAAAGTTGCATTAGTTAAGCTGAAATCCAGAGACACTCAGGAAAGAACACGAGCACCTAAATTAGGCAATTATTAAAAATGGAAAAAAAAGGAAAAAAGATCATTATAATGCCCTGTTCACTTTTTTCAATTTTACAGAGAAGAACTACTGTAAAAAATATCTATTTATTGGATTTTAATACAATCATGCAAAGCTATTGGTCAGGCACCCAATGGCCAAATCTATAGCTCCTAAAACAGCTGCTTTCCTTGTAGACTTATTTTATAGCCTTTTTCATTTTTAAATGTCATTTTTTCTCCTCACTCTTTAAGGTTGATTTTTATCTAAATACCTTATTCTAATAATACTAATTTTTATATACTATTTCATATTCAACATCAAAACCAATTTCATTCAAAAACACTTCTAAATTTTTCATCCCTTGTTTATTACTGTATCGTGATTCAACATAATATTGTTTTCCATTGAGTATGCTTGTTATTGAAAAACAGCTTCCCCTTATTTGCATATGATCATCATGAAAAAAAGGATTTATCGCTTTATTGCCAGGCATAAAACCTATAAATCTTTCAAAATCTATCTCTTTTATTTCATCTGCCTTTTTTATAGCTTCACGGAGCATATCAACAAGTAAATTTTCTTTAATTTCTTCTCCGTTAATTCTTATTTTCAAACATTCTACATTTCTCTTTTTATTCCCTCTGTAGTTCCAATTTACATTTACATCTTCATCATTAAGTAAAATGCTTTTAATTGATTCAAACTCATTTTGGTATTTAAATACAAGACTTCTTGCGTATGCCCATTCCTCCGTTTCCTTATTCTTTAAAAATAATTCTGATATTTTAGTTAAAGTCTTTCCATACTTCAATTTTATTTTCCTAACTATTTCCTTTTCTTCTTGAGTAATGGCTAACTTTTCATTATTAATAAATGTACCGATAGCAACAATATATTCATCAAGAGTTTTTCTTGCATAAATATCAATATCTTGATGGTTTAAACAAGGTAATAAAACTTCATCTAATACAACCTGGTAATCCAAAGTAAACCATAAACTTCCGTGAAAAAACTCTCTTTTAATTTTTTTTTCAGGTATAGCTGCTACAAAGATTAATAATGAGTTTTCTAGTTCATTACTTTTTATATGTCTTTCTTTTACCCATTTTTCATATTTTGAAAATTGAATGTCACTTATCTCAGCATTAACTTTTTGTTCTATGGTTAAAACAATTTTCTCTCCTTCATTATTCGTATACCTTCCAAAAACATCAATTCGTTGATTATTACCAATAGGGTATTCTGTATCAACCTCTGTATGCCATTCTTCAGATTTTTCTAGTAACTTCAGCGCTTTTAATAAAGTTTTTTTGTCACCCTCCACTTTTGAATTAATTAAAGCATAGATATATCGTTTAATAGGATACATTCCTAAATTGTGCGATTCATTTGGATTTAATAACCATGCCATAAAATTAGAGTGCCATAGTTCCATATGTGACATACCACATACCCTAAAAGTATTAGAACGAGAATGAAACTTTCGTAATCCTTCAAAATCTTCGTCATTAGTTAATGCAAATAAATTCATAATTAAGTTTTCCATAAATTATTCTCCCTTAATTAAAATATCTTGTAAACATCCCTTTACTATCTAAAATACTGTTTTGAACCATGCTTAAAACTATGAAAAAAGTTTTGCGAATATCTAATTCGATTTTCCATTCTCTTATTTCGATGGTATTGTAAAAGCAAGGTATAATACAATTAACTTCATCTTCTTTTAATTTTGACCAAACCTATTATTCGAAACCGTTCGACTATAAAATAATTTCCGTCTTTCGGATGAAACTAAAATAAAGCTGAAATCTTTAAAAATTCACTTGGGATTATAGAATGTACTAAATTACTTTCTAACCCCTACACCCCCTTTTTCTTCACCTTGAGTAAAGAGTCAAGAAAATAATTATCTCCTTCAATAATTAAATGAGAGATAATAAGCAATACTTGTTTTGGTTATTACACCTTTTCATGATTTTCTTTAGAGAGATCAACATTAAGTGGATATTCATATATAATATCTTGATTATATCTAAGTCAGGAAAAATTTCTTCTCTATTTGCCAAAATAGGCTCCATATCAATATTGGTAATATTTATTTCATCCTCATCTAAACCTTCAAAGACACTAAAATCTAATTCAACTTTAATTAAAATTTGCTCGTAAATCATTTCTCGACTTTTTACTGGTAAATAGTTTCTCTCTGCTTGAACCACATAAGTTTCTCCCATTTTGTATCTAAAGGTGTTCTCTTTACGTATATAATCTCTATAAATTCCAAAGAGTTCATTTTTAGAATAATCTTTTAAAATTAAAAAGTTATCATCTATCCGTTCAAGGTGATCGTACCTTTTACGGAATTCTCATTACCGTCTTCATCTATATACTGCTGTGAATATCCCTGAACAACATTTAAATATAAGATAGAAGCAACATTTTCTTTATACATATTTCGCCACCTTTATTTCTCCCTTAAACCTTAAACACTAATTTATTCCTGAATTATTCATAGAAAACGTTGACTATCTATAATATCCTATCTAATAAGCATTTTTAGTAAATTCTCTTGCATCATATAAATAAAAAAAGAACCCGTTTCTGTTATGTTAAAAGTACCACCAAATAACCGACAGATAGGGGGTTCTTATAATGGCTACTCTATCGCAATTAACACTTGATTTCAATCGAAAAATTAAACAATCAACCGACTGAGGAGAACTCTCGTCCGATACTTGAGAATTCCTTTTTAGAGAATTGGATGAAAAGATAAATTCCTCTTCTACATTAGCGCACTTTTTAAACATAAAAGACAACAGACGCTACTATTTTCATTCGAATAAAAATTTACTTCTTCAAAAGATTTATCAAATCATTGGTACAAATGCGTTTGCTTCTCAGCCAAGTTTGTCTCGCTTTTTTAGCCGTTTCGAAAATCAAATTATGGAAAAATTGAATCTAGCCTTGCAAGAGCTTGTTGATAAAGTGCATTAACTCCGACAGTCAAAGGAAGTCATTTTTGATTTTGATTCTACACATTCCGATACTTATGGAGAAGTTGCTGCTTACAATACTCATTATGGTACAGTCGGTTTCCATCCATTTGTTGCCTTTGACGGAGTAACAAGTGACTTCCTAAAAGCAAAGCTACGACCTGGAAACGTGTATACTTCCATTGGTGTAGTGAATTTTATTCAACCACTCATTGAGTATTACAACGAAAAGTTTCCTGAGACAACACCTTTTCTTCGTGGTGAAAGTGGTTTCTCTGTTCATGCTTTATATGATTTGCGGGAAAGAGAGAGCGTTTATTACGTCATTCGTCTGAAATCAAATGCAATTTCGCAACGAATCGCAGATGAACTACACCCTCCGTCTGTCATTTTCAATGTTTCCAAGACGGAAATTTATTATGAAGAAACCATCTATCAATCAAACTGTTGGTCGAATCCTAGAAATGTAATTATCAAATCGGTACGCCCAGCGGACGAATTACTGTTTTCCCATTCCTTCTTTATGACAAATTTAGCAGATGCCTTTTCTCCAGAATCGATCCGTTCTTACTTATCAAAAAAAGAGGAACGATGGAGAACTACATCAAGGAAGCCAAGTATAGGTTCGGTTTTGATAGAATTAATAGCCATTCTTTCCGAGTAAAATAAAAAAATATGATGTTTATTCTATAGTTTATAACTTAACCAACTGGTTGCGTACCCTCTGTTTCCCAGAAGGAAAAAAGACCATGCAAATCGAAACCATACTAACCAGAATTATTAAAGTTGCCAGTAATCTAGTGAAGTCAGGACGTTATCTGTATTTTAAGCTTGCTTCAAGTTTCGTTTACCAAGAATTCTTTTGGAAAGTACTTCAACGAGTTCAGAGATTGAATTTCACCTGAATAAATTATCTAGTAATCACTTTTTTAACTGTATTCATGACCAAGGGAACTAGTCTGCCTAAAACCGGTCATTGTCCATTTAAAAATACTTAAAATCACAAATAAAGTAGCTATGTCACTCTGATTTCAAATAAAATAATGTAATATAATGATTTTATACGTTAAATTATAACTCAACTTCGAAGTATGAATATAATTCAGGTTTATATATAATTTATATGGATAAGTCGGTTATAATCCAGTCCAAATCCAATAAAAAGGACTCATCCCATGGATATTGATTTAGGAATAAATTATTTGGACAAGGCTTTCACCATTAAAGTTTGAACTTTTATAAGAACAGGTAAAAACAATGAAATTATATCGAATTTGAATTTACCTAAATTATTTAAATCGGTATATTTCAATCGTTTCCTCACCTGAAATCATATTCTTTATCTTAAACTGATTATTTTTGATTTCCTCTTCTCCAATGATTATTACACTGCGAATCTTTTCTTTGTTTGCTTTCTCTAAGGCTTTGCCTATTTTTTTGTTACTCATTTCAAATTCCACTTTATAGCCTTTTTTTCTTAAAAAATTCGCTACAAGTAATGACTCTTTTTGAGTGCCTAACGGGATTATATAATAATCAATACTTGGATTTTCTTTTAACTGTGTATCAGACATACTTTTAGCTGTATAAATGACATCTAACCCGAAAGAAATTCCAACGGTTGAAAAGTTTTCGTTAGTTCCCTTTAGCCCACCAATCGCATTATCATACCTTCCACCACTTCCGATGCTCGATTTAATAGATTGATTAGATAAGAAAATCTCATATATCGTTCCTGTGTATATTTCTAATCCTCTAGCCAAAAAAGGATTAAATACACATTGCTTGTTTACATTAAGATAATATAGGAAAGAGTCTAACGCCCTTAATTCCTCCAAACCTTGCCTTACTTTTTCATTTTGTTTTGAAAACGGTTCAAAATAACTGAGATTTGAATTATTTTTATCAGTTAAAAACTGTTTAATTAATTTAATAGCGGAAGTAGTTAATCCCAGTTCATTAAGCTCTGAGATAACAGCTTCTATGCCCACCTTTTCAAGCTTATCCAGGATTAACACTACTTTGTTTATCTTGGCATTCTCTGTACCAAAAACTTCGAGTATGCCTGTAAGTAATTTTCGATTGTTATATTGAATGGTCACATTTAATTCAAGCCTACTAAAAATATCTAATGCCATCACCATTAGTTCAGCTTCCGCTATTTGTGATTCTACTCCAACTATATCTACATCACATTGTGTGAATTCTCGTAACCTTCCTGTTTTAATAGGTCCATCTCTGAATACTTTGCCTATTTCATATCTTTTAAGAGGTATCCTCAAAGTCGGATTCATTGCCACGACTTTTGCAAAAGGAATAGTAAGGTCATATCGTAAAGCTAAATCTCTTTCACCTCGATCAGTTAATGTATACATTTCTTCTAAAATTTCTGCCCCGCCAGCGTATTTTGAAGATAGTAATTCTGTATAATTTAAAATCGGTGTTTCCAATGGTTTACACCCGTATTGAATGAATACATCCTCTAACGATCTTCTAATATCTCTTCGTACTACTTCTGCATTTGGCAAATAATCTTTTGTACCCTTAACATTTTGATAATCCATTTTTTTCATTACCTTAACCTCCAATTTTCATTTAGATATAAAAAACCGCACTTGATTTAAGTTTCTAATTAAATCAAATACGGTTTAATGATAAATAGCCTTCCTATTTTCGATTTTTTATAAAATCGTATAGCAAAGCTAACTAATATGATGATGTAGTTGTGTAAATGTGAGAAAATAATTAAATGAATACATTTTACCCACCTCTAAATTTTGTTTATTTTATCATATTACATTATATTTTTCATTATTTACTTTAGAAAAAGGGTGCCAGATCCCAAGTCTGAATATCGACCGCCTTCTCCCCCTATAAATTATTTTAATTAAATACGTGGAACCTATATTCACTGCCCCTATTTGAGATACTGTTGTCTTTTACCCCAAAAACCACCACAATCAGGACATTGCCATTTTATGATACTATCTACTTCCATTGATGTAATACCTATCTTCCTAGTATAAAAGGCTTTATCGCATGATTTTTGAGAACTCTTAGGAATACGTTTCCCCTGTAGGTTAGCTTTACAATGAGGACAAATTTCTATTCTAGCACACATTATAATCTACACCTTTATCAGAAATAGTTTCAATGCGCTCTTGTAATTAACTTTATAAATGTGTCAGTATTAAAAACACTTATATATTTCATTTTGTGTAAGCGTTTCGACCAAAACTTAAAACTTCGAGGTATTTACCCTTCTTTTTTAGCTTCTCAAAAAACACTTATTACCTTGTGAATAGAATGGTATCTTATGTTCCAGTTTATCTTAATTTTCATCAACAAACTCTATGGTTTCTTTTTCAATCTCTGTTAGTTTTTCTCTTTTTTCTTCTGCTTGTTGTCTATTAAGAATTTTATCTCCATATACATTTGACATCGTTTCTTTCCCGTCTTTACTAACTATTTCAAAGGTATATAACTGGGATAATTTATCAAAGTCAGACTTTAAAATGACAAATTATTTATCAGAATATTCCCAAGTATCATAATATAATTTAGTATTGTCAAACCAAACAGTATCATTAACTTTTGGTCTATTATCAAAATTTTTCACTTTCCTTGATGTTCGGCAAACCATATTGTCAATTTCTTTTTCAATTTTTATATTTTTCTCTTGAATATGAAAATCTTTTTTGTGAGGTTCACTTAATAATTGTTCCTTAAAAATTGCAATTATCATATCTGGATCTTCTATGAATTTTTCATCTACATACAACGTAATTTTTTGTATATTTTTATCTGTTGGAAATATTTTACTTAGTACATTATATTCGTTTTCATTTGAAAAGCCATACAAATATCCATTTTTTATTACTGGGTATACATTTAACTGTTTTTTACAAAACTGGCATTCATTATATTTATATACATCTAAAATGCTATATTTTTCCTCAACTCCTAAATAGTCACCAATGTGATATATACTCATTGAAAAGTCTTCAACTTTACATTGTACCTCTATTGAAGTTTGTTTTTTACAATGAATACAATTTACATATCCTAATAAACTATCAAATACACCCATTATTCAATCCCCCCCTTAACAAATACATATTCACTAAAATTTTCATTAAGCTTCATTTCTACAAAACGTAAAATCAAAGATTATCTCACTAATAAATTAATGCTTATTTTCATACTTCTATCGTTACTATTTGCTTTTTTTCAATTTCCCCCTCAATCGGATACCCGATAGGGGCATTTACAAACCTACATCCATAAGCGACAAGATCTTTTCTTACATGTGTATGTCCAAAAATCCAAGTTTTTTGACTTAGCTTTTCTTTGTGATCTCCTATATCCATATAATAAAAGCTGTTTGATATATCATTATATTGGTTGTTTAATAGTCTTGGTAGCAAAGGGGGAATATGAGTAACAATGAAATCACATTCGTTAATAATAGAAAAGAGCTTTTCTTTTTCACAATTGGAGAACTTAATTACATCCGTTGGTTCACCTTTTATAAGTCTGCTATCATTAGATAATTTATACCAAGCTTTTTTTATTCTTGGCAATGTTGCATGCATGTACATTTGTCCAAAGGAAAAGTCATACCACCCTCCGGTTCCACCGAAAACAACATTATCAACTGTTATTTTGTTTCCCTCTAAGACATAAACACCCTCAATTGCATCAATAATTTCTCTCATTTCATTCCACCGATTCATTGAATCTTTCTCAAATTTTTCAAAATAATTACTATTTAACATATAAAAATCATGGTTTCCAAAAACAATAAAAATATATTTATAATAATGAGATAATTCGTTTAGCAATAGTGCATTTTGAAAGTTATAATGACCCATATCACCAGCTATTATTAGTATATCTGAAGGTTGTTTTGGTATTATTTTTTCAATAAATAAGCTTACTGCTTGTCTATGTAAGCTTTCGTCAACCTTTACAGTTACCCAAAAATCAAGATGAATATCTGATACAACATCAACCTTCATAATAAAACCTACTTTCTTATCTCATATTTTTAATAATACCTCACAATTGCCACAGCCTTTTCCTTAGGTACTAGTTCTGACTGTTTAAACTCCCATTCACTCTCCATTAAATAATTTGATTCAATCATGTCAACAATCGAATGGAATGCTATAATAGAAGTAGTAGGATAACCATATATAATAATGTATAAATTATTAACGTTTTTCATTTTCGGTTTATTTTTCACCTTACATGATATAAGTTTAACTCTCTCTTCATTTACTCGAAAAGTTTGGATTTCACGTTTCAATTACAACACCTCAACAACTTCTATTTGAAAAAAATTACGGGTATATAATTTTTGCTTGTCCATACTTCTGTTCTAAAATCTATATTGTTTTCAAGGAGTTGTTGTAGTGTAACTGGTGTAAATCTATTAAAATCAACTCCTGCATTTAGCATCTTCGTTTGTGTTCCATTTCATACTTTCCCTCTCCATTCGATATAAAAGACATTTGTATCTAGCCAAACCATTACTTTACTGATTACCATTATTAACAAAACACATACGAGTTCTCTAGCTATTATATTGAAAAATGTATCAATAAATAATTATTTGCCGCATTTTCCGAAAATGCCGCTTTATCGACATAAAAACGAAGCTGAAACAGAAAGTTTTCTTAATGAAATTCGGAAGGAATTAATTGGTTCGTCATATTCTTATTTCTTAAACTAACTTCTCTAAGTTACTTATTTTGTCCGAATATACAAGTTAAACACTTAAGTTATGTATGTGCCAGCTTCGTTATATTTGAATTAATACAATAAATATTGGAATTTTTCATTTAAGGTTTCGATTGAATCATAATACATTTTTTTATTGTAAGACATTCTATCAAGATTCGATGATTCCACTGAATCGTAGTTATGATAAGTAAATAGTTCTATGTCACTTAGAGAATTAATGATACTTATTATACTTTGGAGTACTTCTTTAATAGAAGAGTATTCTTGTATATCAAATTCCTCAAAAGTTCCTATGGATAAAAGCAAGATTAGATCATCAATATATGTTTCTATAATCTTAAAAGCCATATGATTGTACGGTTCACTGAAATAGAAAGATGCCTCTTTCCTTATAACAATTAGTTTTCTATAGTTTAGGTTTTCCTCAAGTAATTTCCAATCCTCTTCTGTTGTAATATCTACGTTTGATAAAAAATCAAAGATTTCTTCGTATAAATAAGATGTCTTTATTAACTGACTTTTCTCACCTTGTTTATGTAGTTCTTTAGTATTTTCTGTCAATTCCAACTTTTCATCATAACTTCTATTACTGTACTTCGTTATATAGTCTATTATAGATTCCTTATATTTTATTATTTCATTACTCAGTTCTACTAGAATTGCTGAATCCTCTACTGCATCTTTATATTCCAATATTCCCAAGCTAAGTAGTTCACAGTAGAATATAACCTGTTCTAATCTACTATTTTTACTTTTATTTTCATCAAAACTCACACATATATCTTCAATTGAGATCTTTTTCATTCGTCTTATTTTGCGAAGTATACTATCTGCATTAGACCCTATTTCTTCACTTACATCGGGGAAACTTATTTCATATAATTTTTGATTTCTTTTTCGTTTTTTTAACACTTTACTTCCATCTATAAGAATACCTACTATCTCCTTCTCTAGTATCCCGAGTACTCCCTTAATTTTTAATACTATTTCTCTGATTGGTTTATTAGATGAGTTCATTGGAAACTCCCCTTTCGCTCCCATTTGGTTGGATTTCAACAATATTTTTTACAGTTATTTAAAACCGATTTTTAATTGATTTTGACCTTTGATGTTATCTGTAGGTTATTTACCGAACCTTTTCAGAGTCTCTCTACTTTTGATCATGTTTTCTGATATAAATGGTTTCTGTTCCAACGTTTAGTTCCAAGCTATAATACTCCTTTTTTATTCTTTAAATGCATCCTCCTTTGACGAATTTATTATATATAACTTACCATTGAGCTGTTCTAAAAAGGAACACACCCTAGTTGACTTACCTTAAATTAACAAATAGACTATAAGTATTCAAAATGTGAATTTAAGGATGAAAAAATAATGACAGAATCTAAAAAAGATAGTAATACACTTGAAAATCTAATAATTTTCTGGGATATTCTCTACGAAAATCGCGAAAGAACCTTTACTAGGAAAGAACTCGAAGAAATAATGACAGAAAAAACAGGAATCATTTTCAAAAGGAAGAAAATGACTAACCTTATATCTACCTTTATGTATTTGGAAAGTAACGGGATTAATTTTGAGGTTAAACTAGTTAGAGAAAAATCAGATGATGGAGGGTCATTTTTATATAACGTTAAATCTAAAAGAGCAGAAACAACATTGGATAATGAAAGGTTATTCGAACCCGAAGAAGCAATTATGCTTTATAATGCGGTACATACGTCTAAATTTATTCCTCAAGTAGATAAAGATAACTTGCTAAATAAAATAGGGGATCTTTTATCAAACGAAGCCAATTTATCTATAGAGAAATTTAAGAAGATGGTTATACCGGAATTCTCTGTAATACAACCAGCCCCAGTTTTCAATTCCTTATTAACAATATACGAAGCAATAAATGAAGGCAAACAACTTTCTTTTATTCATTGTCAGTATGATATTAATAAAAGGCTTATTCCATCACGAAGTAACAATGATTCTATGAAAAAAGTTAATCCTTACAAAGTAATAGTAAATCGTGGTCATTACTACTTATATTGTACATATCCAGGTAGCAATCATGATCGTTATTTTAGAATTGATAGGATAAAAAACGTTAATAAAATCTCGACGAATATAGAGGTAAGTCCCACAGAACATATCAAAGATAAAGTTATTGATAGACAAGTATACATGTTTGGTGGAGATGTAAAGTTAATTCGATTCCGTTGTGAAAAAGATGGTAACAAGATGATTGGACAATTGATAGATTTTTTTGGTACAGATAGAAAATTAGTAATTAGAGAATTAGACTCTACTCATATAGAAGTTGAAGTAAACGCATCTATTGAAAATATGCGATACTGGTTGCTCCAATATATTACTGTTATTGACCATATACGGCCAAAAGAGTTAGAGGAATTAATTATAGGAGACTTAAAGAATGCAATTAAACGAAACGAAGAAATACAGTAGTAACATCAAGAGAAAAAAGGTGAACTCCCATT
>NZ_JBGUAU010000043.1:0-35331 GCF_041820985.1 Evansella sp. AB-rgal1 | reverse complement strand
TTTCCATTTATTCCACAGTAGCTCAGTTGGTAGAGCAATCGGCTGTTAACCGATCGGTCGTAGGTTCGAGTCCTACCTGTGGAGCCATTAGGAGAGCTGTCCGAGTGGCCGAAGGAGCACGATTGGAAATCGTGTAGGCGGTTTGAAACCGTCTCGAGGGTTCAAATCCCTCGCTCTCCGCCACTATTAACTACAAGAATGTTGGGCCCGTTGGTCAAGCGGTTAAGACACCGCCCTTTCACGGCGGTAACACGGGTTCGAATCCCGTACGGGTCACCAAACTATATATTCGTAACACTTTCTGTAATTTGGAGGATTAGCTCAGCTGGGAGAGCACCTGCCTTACAAGCAGGGGGTCGGCGGTTCGAGCCCGTCATCCTCCACCATTTTTTCTAACTTTTTGTTCACATGAAATTGTATCGTTGCATACGCTACGTAGTGTGGAGTAAAAAAGTAACAACTTTTATAACGTCGCGGGGTGGAGCAGTCTGGTAGCTCGTCGGGCTCATAACCCGAAGGTCGGTGGTTCAAATCCGCCCCCCGCAACCAAACAAATTCATGGTTATTAAACTATGAAATATACTTATGTAAAAGGTCCCGTGGTGTAGCGGTTAACATGCCTGCCTGTCACGCAGGAGATCGCGGGTTCGATTCCCGTCGGGACCGCCATTTTAAAATTATATTAAGGCTCGGTAGCTCAGTCGGTAGAGCAATGGACTGAAAATCCATGTGTCGGCGGTTCGATTCCGTCCCGAGCCACCACTTTAAATTTCACCTCGCTGGCCTAGCTCAATTGGTAGAGCAACTGACTTGTAATCAGTAGGTTGGGGGTTCAAGTCCTCTGGCCAGCACCAGCTTTCATTACTATCTTGACTTATTTCTAAACTTTTTGTAACATTATAATTGTTCTCTTCATGGAGGGGTAGCGAAGTGGCTAAACGCGGCGGACTGTAAATCCGCTCCCTCAGGGTTCGGCGGTTCGAATCCGTCCCCCTCCACCATTTTTATTTTAGGCCAATTACCATTTTAATTAGGGGCATAGTTTAATGGTAAAACGAAGGTCTCCAAAACCTTTGATGTGGGTTCGATTCCTACTGCCCCTGCCAATTATAACAATTAAGAACAATAATAATATATATGGCGATTGTGGCGAAGTGGTTAACGCACCGGATTGTGGTTCCGGCATTCGTGGGTTCGATTCCCATCAGTCGCCCCATTTTGTTGGGCTATAGCCAAGCGGTAAGGCAACGGATTTTGATTCCGTCATGCGAAGGTTCGAATCCTTCTAGCCCAGCCATTTTTGCGGAAGTAGTTCAGTGGTAGAACACCACCTTGCCAAGGTGGGGGTCGCGAGTTCGAATCTCGTCTTCCGCTCCAGACAGATGGCGGCATAGCCAAGTGGTAAGGCACGGGTCTGCAAAACCTTTACCCCCGGTTCGAATCCGGGTGCCGCCTCCATAATAGAATATTTTGAAAGTCCTTTATACCCTTGCCGGGGTGGTGGAATTGGCAGACACACAGGACTTAAAATCCTGCGGTAGGTGACTATCGTGCCGGTTCAAGTCCGGCCCTCGGCACCATTTATGATATGTAAAGTGGACAAGTTTAAAAATAGATAATATCGCTAGTTAGGCCGGTGTGGCGGAATTGGCAGACGCGCACGACTCAAAATCGTGTTCCTTCTGGAGTGTCGGTTCGACCCCGACCACCGGTACCATCTACATAATTGCATTAAGTTTAATAATCGATTATTAGCTCGTAAGCCTTGATATATAAGGGTTTACGAGCTTTTTGTATTTATTGAGTTAACGATAGAATACGTTTGATTTTGAATCCAGTTTACACATTTTTTAAATGATTTGTAATTGCAAAAAAATCTGGTATATAGGTTACGACTAATAGCCCTTGCTACAATAGGCGTATATTGTAGAAGGGTTATTTACCCGATGGTTGTAATTCATGAAATAAGATTAAATACGAAAGATAATCCGTAAGATTTAACTGTATATATTACGGTCAATTATGTATGCTTTTCTCTTAAAAGGAACATATACTAGAAAGGAGATGAATAGAAAGTTAGAACTGTTATGAATAAACCGAATTTTAACGTGGAACAGTTTACTTCTGCTTCCTATGCGGAAAACGTTTTGGCGAAATATGGGGGAAAAAGAGTACTCAGAGTATCGAGCTATGAACATTGGTGAAATTCCAGATGATCAATAGAATGATAGAAAGTTACTGGGGTGTCGAAAAGTTAAATTTAGGAAACATGGTATTCGCATTGTATACCGGATTATTAAAGGTACAATAGAGATTGTACAGGTCATTGCAGGTGCCAAAAGAGAGGATAATGAAGTATATAAGTTGGCACACAGCGATAAGAAGAAATATTGTATTTAGAAGAGCAAAAAAACAAAACTTAGCCAATAAGGATAAGTAGTAACGACTACTTCTTTATTGGTTTTAATTATGAAATATTAGGTTGTTTATTCTTTAGTAAATGCTATACCCTGGGAAAATGATTCAATCACTCGATCATATGTAGAAAGATTATGTGGTCTTTTCATCTATAAGTAGTAAACGAATTTTACAACGTTTAAGGGAATAAGAAATTATCGTGTTAGAAGGTAAATCACGATCCAGTTTTTATAAATTAAAGTAATGAGATAATGAACTATAATCCTATAACAAGACTGGAATATTAAACGGACACTAAGTTCCTGACCTCCAGTGCTGTACAACTTCACGGTATCGGGGGGGAGGAACTTTTTATGGATGTAGCTGATTAGGAAGCGAAATTAGAAATAGGTATAACATTGGATTGTTGGGGGAACGATTATCTCAGGAGTACTTATTGGTATTGGTAGGGACATTATTATAACAAATTGTCTGAAACTTTACGATCAGCTGATAACGATTTTGGTGATGTGATGGGTCAACTTGTAGAGAAAATTTATAGATCATATTTGCAACTTGTAAGGGAAGAAGCAGAAGATTTACCTTCATATTTTTTACATCTAAAGAATGCAAGGTTTTTCATTCCGGGGCATGGTAACAACTCCAAGTGGTGACGGAGTACTTTGGCGCGGTAGGTTATCGGTTAAACCTTTAATCTCTTAATGGTTACGCCCCTACCTCAAATCGAGAGCTTAGGCGGGAACTTTCATTCAGAGGGAATCGAGACTCCCTCTGAATCCTCGATGTTTCAGCTTACTGAAACGAGTTCGCTTATGGCCTTCCTTTTTTCTTTAATATGGAAAGCTGCAAATATAGTCATAGTTTCAATAGATTGGATAAAAAAACCTTGATTCTCCTCTTCATAATCAGCTAGATAATTAGACACTTTCTACTAACCTTTACGCTAAAACGAAATTATCCCTTGTTACTATCAGTCTATTGAATAACCCAAGTTATGTTGTATTGGATGAACCTACAAATAGTATGGATATAGAAACATCCTTAGAAGTATTACAGCAATTAAGAAAAATGGCTAATGAGGGCAAGTGAGAACCGTCACCTTTTGCCGTGGAGTTGGAGATAAGGGAGAAGTATGCAACCAACAATTAGTTACCAATCTATTTGTAGATGGTCAATTAAATAAGTTTCCTCTGCAATTGGGCATAACACAAGATATATATGTTTTCGATGGATTTATTGGCCTTGATTTTATGATAGAGACAAATATGGTTATTGACTTCTCTAAATTAGAAGTTAACTACAAAGAATATTAATTGTATCAATTTGGTATGTACAGACATTCATACTACAATGAAAATAAGGACAAGTGCCTGCTCCTCAATAGGGGTCAGTCAGGCACTTATTTTGTTAGTCTTCCTTTGCTGGTTTATAAAATACTTTAATTTCTATACCCAGCGTTATTTCTTCAGTAACGATGATATCTTTATCCTCATCACTGTCATACTCAACCGATTTTATTTTTCCACCAACGTATCTTGCTTCAATTCGCCTCACATCTTCATTATCTAAGATATTTTTTAATTCCACGTTCTTATCATTTGGTACATAACCTATATGTACAGGGAGTTCACTATACTTGATAAAAATTTTGATGGCATTTGAATCATACTCATTTGTTGGTTCTGGTATAAATGATAATTCATCTTTGTAAAACACTAAATCTTCGAACTCAGATATCTCTATATTATCCTCAATAATCTCCTTATTTTTATAGCCACCATAAAAATCAATTTGGTTTTCTTTTGCATAAATCTTCCCTTGTTGTTTCAGTAATTTTTGAATATCTTGTTTATTCTCGTTTTTTGCAGTTACCCCTGCTACATTAAATTCAAACATGTTTAGCTTAGGGGGGGTTATTTTTTCAGTTACTCCGGAAGTAGATACTTTGTTCTGAACTGCTCCTGTATTAGAACTTTTTGTATTATTATTTTTCACAAATTTATTTAAGAGCATTTTAAACATATGGTTTTCACTCTCCTATATAGAAAATTTTAGATTCCATAAGTAAAATTAACCAATTGAAATTCAATATGGAGTTCAATTAGGAAAATTACTACTATATTATTAGTAAATTTCCTAACAAATATAATTAAGAAATGAAAGTACCTGATCCCCAGTGAGTTAATACTTTATTGGGCTGGGAGTCAGGCACCGATTTTAAGGCACCAAATTTACTATTTCCTAACAATCCTCCGTAATTTTCTCTGCTTTATTTCTACTCAATTTAGTTGACGAGAACGTTTGTACGAGATAAAATGTAAGTGGATTCAAGAACAAACGTTCTGTAGTGGTAGGAAGTACAGATATGGGAGAAACTCGGATAGACTATGATCGCCTATTTAAAGAGTTAATATCCACGTTTTTCGAATAGTTCATGTTGCTATTTTTTCCAGAAGCTTCTGAACAGATTGACTTTCAAAAGGTAGACTTTTTGTCGCAGGAATTCTTTACGGATGTAATAGAGGGGGACAAGCATCTAGTTGATTTATTGGTACAAACGAAATTTAAAGGGGAAGAAAGTATTATCATTACTCATGTCGAAACTCAAGCCAACTATCAAAGTGATTTTAATCGACGAATGTTTACTTAATTCAGTCGCATTTATCAAAAACATCATCGCAATATACTACCCATCGCTGTTTTCAGTTATGATACACCACGAGAAGAACCTAATGCCTTTACCATTCAATTTCCCTTCATAAACATACTACAATTTAATTACTTAGCAGTTGAGCTGAAAAAGAAAAATTGGCGAGACTATATTAGGCAAGAAAATCCTGTTGCAGCGGCTTTGTTAAGCAAAATGGGATATAATGATAATGAAAAAGTCGAAATAAAAAAAGAATTCCTTAGGATAATGGTAAAGTTAGGGCTAGACAGAGCGAGAGACTCCCTATTGACCGGTTTCTTTGAGACCTATTTGGTACTAACGCAAGAGGAAGAAAGTCAATTGATAGAGAGGGTGAGGACATTGCCAGAAAAGGAGGCAAAGGAAGTTATGGAATATATGACATCCTATGAACGGAGAGGTATTGAAAAAGGAATAAAACAAGGTATTGAGAAGGGAATTGAAAAAGGTATTGTCCAAGTTGCCAAGCGCATGTTGGAAAGAGGAAAAAATGAAGATGAAATTATGGACCTAACAGGATTATCAATCTCTGAATTGGAGCGTTTGAAAGTGAGATAAAAAGTGATCAATAGTGTGGCTATATTATTGAAAGTTGGTGCCTACCCGATGCAGTAAAGTATTGCGCACTGGGGGTAGGCACTCATTTTAAGACTTTTACTGTGCAAGAATATGGCTAATACGGTAGAAATTCAATAGTGGCTTAGTTTATACCGAACTTTAAAATCAAGAAATATATTTCAACTTTATTTATTCAAAGGTGGCCGAATTGTTATAATAGAAGTAAGTTATAAATATATGCAAAGGAGGGTCAATGAATGAAATGGGATCAAATACGTGAACAATTTCCAAATCGTTGTGTATTGGTTGAATCGCTTAAAGCAAGAACAGAACATAATGAAAGAATTATTGAAGAAATGTCTGTTGTAGATGATTTTGATAATGGGAATTCCGCCTGGAAAGTTTACAAAAAATTGCATGGCGAAGACCGATCTCGAGAATTGTATATTTTTCACACGAATAATGAAAATGTTAAGGTCATTGAGCAACCCTACCTAGGAGTTAGACGGAAAATATGAATATTCAAATGATCGATCACTTACCAATTATCTCAATAGATGTCGGTTTTAATGGCCACAAAAAAGCTTTTAAAAATGTATTGTTGGACACTGGGTGTTCCTCGACTATTTTAGATACTGACTTATGTGAAGAAGTTGGTCTCTTACTCGATTTGGAGAATGCAGTTACAAGAAAAATGTATGGAATTGGTGGTACAGAAATATGTATTGAACAAAAAGTGAAAAGTCTTTATTTAGATGATTTTCATTTAAGGAACTTTACTATTCAACTGGGGGATGTTAAAGAAGTGCATGGTTTTGATGGAATTATCGGTACCGACTTCTTAGTTTCTAATCAATTGATCATCGATTTTAATAGAATGATAGTTCAGAAGAGTTATTAAAGTTAAGCAGGTTTATCTTGATTAAAACCTTGTTATAGCAACAATTTTCGCGGATCCCCCAGCAACCTAGAATTTTTATGAAGAGAACATTACTTAATAGCCACTAACGTGAGATAGTGGCTAATTTATAATACTAAATTCATGTCAACATTGTAGCCAGAGTTCCAATGAAAGTACCTGCCCCTCAGTGCGTTAATACTTTATCGCACTGGGGGGCAGGCACTCATTTTATTTACTCTCAAGGTAGATATATACTGGCTATCGCATAATGGAAAACTAGGTATTTTTATGATGAAAAATTCCTGGATACGTTAGGACTTGTTGCCTGAAGCCACAAAAATACTAATAGCAGCTTTTTCACTACTACAAGGTGATTCTGTACTGCATTTTTGTCCGGTACAATCGATCGCAACATTAGTCAGACCAGCATCTATCAACCATTTTTTCATATGCTCAGGTTAAAACCCATCCAGCGGTCGTGATGATCGGTTATTAAAAAATCAAATTGATGTTCGTCAAGATCAGTTAGTACTAGTTTTCCACCGGACTTTAATATTCGGGCCATTTCCTTTATAGCTAACCCCGGTGATTCTACATGGTGAAGATACATGTTGGCAAATACATAATCTACAGAAGCATCATCCAGAGGCAAAGTCTTCGATTCTCCTATTTGGTACTCAATTGAATCAAAACCAATAAACCGATTTTTCATGTGTGAAAGCATGGCCTCAGATTCATCAACTGCAATTACCCTTAGTCCATGAGAAATAAGCCCCTCTGTTACAAAGCCGGTCCCAGCTCCAATATCGGCAGCCACCTGGCCTCTAACAATACCTGCTATTTCAAATGCTTTATCACGAACAGCCACAGAAAAAAATCCTGTCGCATGTTATCCCAATTTTCAGCTACTCTTTCAAAATAATCTTTACTACTCATGCAGATATCCTCCTTTTGAAAATAAAAATATTTTGTAACTTTTTCACTTTTCATTCGTTGGAAAAGTAAAAGAGTTAGAAGTTGGGAGGAAAAAAATGGGGAATGAGAAACTGAAAAATATCAATGAATTGTACATTAAATATAACAATGATTTATACAATTTCATATTTCTTATGATTAGAGATAATGAACAAGCGAAAGATTTGATGCATGATACATTTTTACAAGCTTATAAAAAATTCGACTCTTTCAAAGATGAAAATGTGAAAAGTTGGTTGTACAAAATAGCTCGAAACTTGACAATTGACTATATAAGAAGAAGAAAGCCAATGTCATTTTTCTTCGATTTAACAGATGTGCATAGCAATATTAAAGGTACTGAGCAGATAGTTACATTAAATGAAAGTGAGAAAGAATTATATTTAGCTCTAGCTAAGTTAAAAAGAAAGTATCAGCAAGTAATTATTTTAAGAAAGATTAAAGAGTTCACAATAAAGGAAACATCAGAGATACTTGGCTGCACAGAAGCTAAGGTTAAAACTAATTTACTAAGAGGAATGAAACAATTAAAAAAAGAATTAGAAAAGGAGGGATATCACCATGGAATCTAAAAATAAAGTCAAAGAATTAGATAAAAAGCTAAGGTCTCTTAACAACAAATTTATAATTAATGAAGATGAACAGAATAGGATACTAAATAAATTAAATAGAGAAATTGACCAGCAAAAATCAAGTGGCTTTATGCATAAAAAAAGTTGGCCACTTAGTTATTATATGTCTTTGGTTGGGGCAGTAATAATATGTTTTTTGCTTGTAAGCCCTCAGTTAATTAAAATACTTGATAATGGTTCAATTGACTCAAATAATCAAAATCAAATAATAAATGAATCAGAAACATTCCTTACAATCCTGCCTGAAAATTGGAGCTTAATGGATTTGGACCAAGGACCGAATACACTAGTATTTAGTAATCAGGAAAATACAATATCTATACAAGTATCAGAAGAATTAAATTACACTATTATAGATGATGAACCAACAAAGAGAAATATTTTATTAGAGAACTTTGAGCAGAGTAATAACTTTGACGAGTTTCTTGATAAAATGATACAACATGAATCAAACAATGGTGAACTTGTATATACAGAAATTGATGAGGTTAATACTACACCCATATTTAGCTTTGAATACGATGATTATTTTTTCATATCTTCATATTTAGTAGTTAATAATAAACCATTCTATATTAATATCCAAGTCCATGACGATGATTATTCATTAGAGAAATTGATGGATTCATCAGAATATGAGTTATTCAAAAAAGTAATTAATTCAACTCAACCTATATAAAGGGCTCTATAAACGTAAAGTGTACCCTTTGTAAAGGACATTTTAAAAAAGCCTATGCCGCTTTAAGAAGATGATCTCTGTATTGAACAGGGGTCATCTTTTTTAGGACAAACGGGAACGGTTCGAGACCAGTGAAAAAGTCACTACAAAATACTATGTAGGGTATAAAAACTGGATTTTGAATAACATCTTCTTTAAAATGAGAAGTTATTTCAAGTTATTACAATCTAGTTGAGTCTATGAAAACACAAAAAAGGTGATTAAACCCTTGATATAATAGGGTTTTACTCTTGCTTCACATTACCATTTGCAGCCTATACGACATTATCGTCCGTTATTGCTGTGATTGCTGCACCCCTCTTTGTCATAGGGGCGATCACCTTTTCTGGTTTCTACTTTGCAAAACAAAAGAGCAAGCTTTCAAAAATGATGCTTCCCCTTACGTTAATGCAATTATTATTAGCCTATTTATCAATGGATGGGGATAGACCTGTCTCTTATGAGTATATAATTCAGACATGGCAGAAAGATATGGATGAGTATAGGAATTATCGTTTTGAGCATAAACAGAAGACGTTAGAAGCGGGAGATGTTAGTAATAGCATTTCTGAGAAAAAACGTTTGATAGATATGCATAACAGGAATATTTCGGCTTGTGAAACGGAAATCAATAGTCTAAAGAGAACAATGAAGGATGAACTGAAGAATAACAATCGGTTACACACCGTTCAAAATCAGAATTTTCATTCGTGCTACAGTGAAATTGAAAAATTACGTTCGGAAATAAACGTGTTAGCTAGAAAAGAAATTGCTAGTGAAGGGGTATGGTCGAAGGTAAAGGCTGGTTTAGTGAATGCAGGAAATCTCATTATACGTCAAGAGAAGGAAAGACAAATGGATAAATTATACCATCGCCTTGTAGAAATTCTGATAGAGAATAATTTACATTTATGTGATAGCTTTAAAAATGAGATTTATACAAAGAAGGACGAAGTAGAAGAGATCAAGAAATTTCTAGATAAAGAGACGGACGAACTTAATCAAAGCCTGTCCTCTCTAAGAGAAGTCATGAGTAAACGGCTTCAGGTAGAAAAAAACATGAGTACATTTGAAAAGAAATATTATGGATTACCGACTCTAGATTTTCATACTCCAGCACTAGAGAGAGAGAGAGCCAATGAATTTTTTTAAAAACAATGAATTTTATAAATTATGGAAAGAAAAAAGATATAAGGATGCCTTACATCAACCGATTGAACCACCGAAATCAAAGGAAGAGAAGCTATCCCATTTTTTATTTGGGAATAATAGTGAACGAACGACGACATTTACAGTTGCAACGCTCAGTATAGGGGACTTTTTATATGATTACATCCGGATTGACCCTACTGTAATAGAGGCAGTTGATTTTGCACGTTCTGACAATATTGACTCCATTTTTTCCTTTTCAGAGTTTAGTGTAGGAATGGATGTGGATTCTGTCGGAGATATTTCACAACTCCAAGGGTATGTGGCAGAGAAAATGTTAGCCATGGAGTTAACCGCTAAAGGGCACGAGGTGGAATTTCCAGAAGAATCTAATGAACCAGGATGGGATATTCTTGTTGATGGGGAAAAGTTTCAAGTGAAAAATCTCAGTGATCCAAGTGGTGTCTACGAACACTTGAATAAATACCCTGAATATCCAGTTTACGTCAATGCAGACCTAGGAGAGACCTTTGCTGGAAACCCAAATGTCTTTATTGCTGAAAACATTCATCATGAAGAAATTGTCTCTTTAACCAAGGAACAATTAATATTAGGTCAAGAGCTTCAAGACTTTGAGATTCCCCTTCTCACGCTCCTAGTTAGCTCAGCGATTAATGTGAAGGGTTTGATGAAAAAGGAAAGTGATATAAAAAATACAGTCACGAATATCATCACAGATACTGCTTCTCGTTCCTTAGGTGGATACGTTGGTCAATATGGAGGTTCCTTAGCTGGAGGAGTATTGTTTGGCCCCGCAGGCGTCATTGTTATAGGAGGAGCAGGGGCTTTCTTAGGAATGGCGCAGGGAGGTAAGCTAGCTGGCGTGATTAAAAGAATTGCTGCCAGTGACAATCTCTACAGATTTAGAAGAGATCTGACAATGCTCATCGATACCGTTCTCGTAGAAATTCCTAAAAAGCTAGAAAGACGTCAGCAACAGTGGCTGAGCACAAAAGAAAAGCTGTTCGTTGCCAATGCGCCTATAGAACTTATCGAAAGCTTTGAAGCAAAGTACCAAGACGATAAGAAGTATTTAGAAAACAAAAATTTAGAATTACAACGATTGAGAGTAGACATTAACAATCGAGATTATCAGGATAGCTATAGGGAAAGCCTCACTCAAATCTTACAAACAGGCGTGCACCCATCTAAATATCAAAAGGAATTAAAAGCATGTAATTCGTCGTTAGAAGAGTTAGTGAAGAATTTAAGGAAAAAGGGATTGACGTAAGATGTCAGCATCTAATTAAGAAGCACATAATCTAATTGTATGCTAAAGTAGTTGCTATTTTGCCTATCTAAAATAGAGTTGAATTAGGTGGGAATTAAGTAACCAATAAAGTTACATGTAAAAAGAACCAACTACACAGGAGTAGTCGGTTCTTTAGGATTAAATGTAATTATTTCATCTTCAACGAAGCGCCCGTTACTTCAATAAGGTGCTTTAATTAGAAAACCAAATTCTCGATATTTGTAAAGGATTAATAACAGACTTCAATCTGCCGTCTGTATGAAATAATTTTATAGTTTCCATTCTCTTAAAATCGTATGATACTTCCTCTAAATTTTTCATTAGTGTAATTGTTTCACTGTGGCTAAGTTTGAATGAAAGTGATTGACCAGCCAGTAAAATTTCAGCTATTGTATTATCTTTAGTTTCATCCTTTCTATTAAACATTAACTTGTACCCCTTTTCTATTATTACGATATTTTTCACTATCGAACCCGTTTGTTGAAAAGTATTCCTTTTTACTTTAATTAGCCTTATTATTTTCGTTCTCCTGTAACGTAAAGAGAAGGAATACAATCCCTAGAATGATATAGATTTTGCCATATGACTTAAAGAAAATGAAATTATCTGATGATAATTCGTAAATTAACCAAGTAATACCTACAATTAAAAATATCAAACTTGAAATAGAACAAACTTTCCCCCACTTGGACATTTCTTTCCATTTTCCCATTATACTCTTATAGAAACATCCCCAATCGTTTAAGTGGATTTTTTCACAATCAATGTCTTTACTATTATTTAATTATACCATAAAATTTTCCATTAACCTTCCAAAACAAACAGACTATGAATGTAGTAAACATGAGTTAAATAGATGCATATTTAATATGTTTTTTAGGTTGAAAAACGAGACAAATTCACTATGCGAAAAGGTCTCGTTTTGCTGTATAATTTTTAGTTTTCTCCCTCTAAACGGAACTACTTATAATCTAATGTGCTTTCTTTTTTATGACCAAATTTCTGGAGAGATATCTTTTGAAAATCAAACAAAAGGGATTATTATAAAAGTTAGAAATAGTGAGACAAAGGTGGTGTAAAAACGGCTAATTAGAACCGTCACCTTTTGGCGCTAGAAGAGGGAGTTTCATTCAAATACTCATCTAATAGAATCTTTATATTCTAAATTTATTGGTGGGATTAGGACTGCCACTTTCTTACTTAAATTAATAAAGTTTATTAATTAAATAGGACAAGCATTGGCAGTTTTATATAAGAATCAATTGTCTTGCTTAAATAAATTAATGTGATGAAGTCAGGAATTCTGGTAAATAATTTGATTTTTTGGTAATTTTTTTACTTATTAACGAAAAGAACTTGAACAAGTACGTAGAACATGGTTAACTTATTTCAAATCAGAAAATTAAGATAGTTTATTAATGAATGATGTTGTTGCGAAGTCTTAGATAGAGAGGTGAGAAGTTTGAAAAGGTTACAAGATTTATTGAGTAACAACAAGATGAGTTTACTTGTTAGTCTCCCTGCAAATTCTATGGAACTAGCGAAGGCAGCTTCTGAGGCAGGTGCCGATGTGATAAAGGTTCATATGAATGTGGAACATCGCGCTAGCGGAAATTTGTTTGGTAATTTGAAAGAGAATGAAGAATTTTTTAAGGAACTGAACGACTATTTTTCAGGTATCACAGGTATTGTTCCTGGAGATTCACAAGAAAAAGTAAAGCAAGACGAAATAGTAAGGCTTAAAGAACTCGGTTTTGATTTTTTATCTATCTATTCACATACAGCACCAGCTTGGCTCCTAGAAGAAAACTCTTTAGAAAAAATGATTGCCCTATCCAACCATTATACCAATTACGAACTACACTCTTTTCATACTGCCAATATTCAAGTCTTAGAAGCCTCTGTAATGAATCCGGATGATTATGGTAAAGCACTAACCATCAAGGACATACTTCATTATCAATATCTCCTTTCGCAAGTAAATCAACCTATCGTTGTTCCAACACAGAAAAAAATAGCAAGAAAAGATTTAAAAACGCTCTATAAGATAGGTGTTCATGGATTGATGATTGGAGCAATAGTGACAGGGAAATCTGCAGATCAAATCTATGAAACAACAAAAGCATATAAGGAAGAAATCGAACGATTAAGGATGTGATGTAATTGGCACTAGAGGAACAATTTGATGTCGTAGTTGCTGGTGGGGGTCCTTCGGGGATTACAGCTGCCATCGCTTCCGCTAGAATGGGTGTAAAAACTCTCCTTGTAGAAAAGTATGGGTTTCTTGGGGGAATGGCGACGAATGCATTAGTAGGTCCACTACAAACCTTTCATGCTGGTGAAAAACAAATTGCGAAAGGGATTGGGGAGGAAGTCATCCAAAGATTAAAGGAAATTGGAGGTACACCAGGTCATGTAAAAGATATGATTGGTTTCGTTCCAACAATCACTCCAGTGGATGTAGAAAAATTAAAATATATTTATCAAGAATTAGCAGAAGAAAGCGGAGTAAAGTTACAACTTCATACCGTAGTTACCGGAGTGGAATTGGAAGAAAAAACTTTGAAAGCGCTTCACTTATTTAATAAATCTGGTCACTTTAAGGCAAGGGCTAAGACGTTTATTGATTGTACAGGTGACGGTGATGTTGTGGCGATGGCAGGTGTACCTTTTGAGAAAGGGAGAGCGAAGGATGGGCTGGCTCAACCTATGAGTATGATGTTTCGTTTGGGGCGCGTTAATACTGAAATGATAAGAGAATACATGAGGAAGAACCCAGAGGATTTTGTTTTGGCTGAGAACTGGGAGACTGTTCCGATGGTAGCTGTTTCTGGATTTTTCAGTCTTGTAAAAAAGGCGAAAGAAGCTGGCAAGTTTACCGTTGACCGGGACAGGGTGCTACTTTTCGAGCTTCCAACAGAAGGCGAAGTATCCGTGAATATGACAAGGGTTATTCGTCATGATGCCACAGATGGTCAAGCGTTAAGTAAGGCAGAAGTGATAGCGAGAAAACAGGTGATGGAGGTTGTGGAGTTCCTTCAAAATAATGTTCCTGGATTTGAAGAAGCACTGTTAATCAACTGTGGTACACAAATTGGCGTTAGAGAGTCTAGAAGAGTTATAGGGGAGTATGTTCTCACAGGGGAAGATGTGGTAACTGGAAAAAAGTTCGACGATGTCATCGCACTAGGTTCCTATCCAATCGATATTCATTCTCCTGACGGTGATGAATTAAATGTTGTCCATATGAAACCGGGAACTATTTATGATATTCCGTATCGATCTATTTTGAATAAAAGTGTTCAAAACTTATTGGTGGCTGGGAGATGTTTATCTGCTACACATGAGGCACTGGCTTCTGCAAGGGTAACTCCAACTGCTATGCTTGTAGGTCAGGCTGCAGGGACTGCTTCCGCATTGGCTGTGAAAGAGGATAAGCTCCCCCGTCAAATATCTATTAAACAATTGCAGCATTCACTTCGCAAGCAAGGATGCTATTTATCAGAAAATGAAATTGAGGGGAGTTAAAGATGCTGAAAAAAGGAGGAGACCAAAGCTTAGTAAGAATTCATAATCAGAATTTAATACTAGAAGAAATAATAAAGAATAAGCAAATTTCCAGGGCTGATCTTGCAAAGAGCTTAAACATTAGTGCGCCAAGTATTTCTACCAATGTAGAGCCATTACTCCGCTCAGGTATCTTGCATGAAAGAGGATTAGGAAAATCTGCGGCTGGAAGAAAACCTATTATGCTCCAGTTTAATTTTAAGTATGGTTACATTTTAGGTATCGATCTTAGTAAAGGGAGAATCGTTAGTGCCCTTAGTGATTTGTCAGGGAAACCGGAGAGAATTACAAAGGGAGAAAGAACAAAACATGTAGTAGGTCATGATTTGATAACGATGATTGAGGAGCATATTCACATGGTTTTGAAGAGGGAAGAAGTGGAACTAACATCTATCCTTGCTATTGCCATCGCTTCCCCTGGAATACTCATGAATCATAGACATATTCGCCTAGACCTTGATCAAATAAATTGGCAGGATGTGAACCCCGCTCTCGTTCTTCAAGAGAGATTAAATGTTCCTGTTGTACTTGAAAACGACATTAACTTGGCTACCTTAGCAGAGTATCAAAGTTTAAAGAAATATGAACAAACAGAAAATATGGTTTTTATTAGCATTGGAAGAGGGCTTGGATCAGGGCTCATCATTCGTGGGGAACTTTACAAAGGATCTTTTGGAGGTGCTGGAGAGGTAGCATTAATGTCATCTTCAATAAAGAGTCAGAATCTTCAGTACTATGAAACGATACTTTCTTTAGAGTCTTTAAGAAAAGAAGTGTTGATTAGTAGACCAATTAGCTCTAACTCGGTCCAAATAGAGGATGATGAGAAGTTTTTAGAGTATATTTCTGATTTACTTTCAAAGGGTGATCCGTATATTCACACTTGTATAGATAATATGTCAAAACACATAGCAGTCATGATTTCGAATGTTTCGGCTCTTTTTAATCCACAGCTTGTAGTAATTGGTGGAGAATTAATGACATTATCCAATTATTTATTTCCAAAAATTAAGAATGAAGTATATCGAATCTATCCTTTTCCTATTGAAATGAAGGTTTCTGAGGAAGTAGAGTATGTTGGCCTATATGGTTGTCTTGCCATAGCGAAGGAACGAGCCATTGGTCAATTAATTAATTAGAAAAACATGAAAGGGGGATAGATGAGCAGTTGAATTAGCGTGGAAGTTGATTGTAGCTTATGCCATTGTTTGCAGGAAAATCAAAGGGGGATGGAACAGTGAAGAAATGGATAGCTAGCTTACTAATAATATTCATGATAGCTGTTGTTACAGCTTGTGGTGATCAGAATTCTTCTGGTGATGGAGAGACAGAGCTAACGATTTGGGTAGCGGGAAATAGTAATCAAATTCAAGATACTTTCCGAGCGATCATTGATGATTTTAATGAACAACATGAGTCAGAAGGAATTAAAGCTAATATTCAATTTGAACCTTGGGGTGAATTAGATCAAAAGCTTAGTACCTCGTTAGCTGGTGGAGTGGGCCCAGATGTATTTATGCATGGAGCCGCGGCAGCAGCTGGATTCGCAGCTGGTAACCAGATCGAACCTTTAAATGCTTATTTTGATGACTGGGCAGATTTTTCAGAGTTCAATCCTGGTTATTTAGAGGCAGGATCTGTAGAGGGAGATTATTACGTTATACCAATTCAAGGTGCGAACCGAATGATGTTTTACAGAGAAGATATATTCCGAGAAGCGGGAGTCGAGGTGCCTGAAACGTTAGATGAGCTTCTAGAGATAAGTGAAGCTTTTGTTGAAAAAGATGGATCTCGTTTTGTTAGAGCTGCAACCAATCTTCCTACAGAGGGGAATGATCTACAGCAAATTTGGAGTGCCTTCCTATGGTCTAATGGTGGAGACATATTAAGTGAGGATTATACAGAAGCGGCTATCAATTCAGAAGAGGCTATCAAAGCGATTGAGTTCTATAAAGGATTTTTTGATAGAGAGTTAACTCCTATTGCTGGTATGGGTGGTCAAGGTGATCAGCATCCACTTGGTACTGGTGAGGTAGCCTTTACTTTTGATGGAGTATGGGCAATTGAACAAATACAAACGTATACTCCTGATGCATATGAGCATGTTCGAGTGACAGCTCCTCCAAGAGGTTTAGATGGAACAACAACACTTGTGGGTTCATCTGGTTTCTTTATGAATGCAAATTCAGATCATAAGGATGCAGCGTGGAAACTAATGTCTTTCATAGGTGATAAAGATAACATTGAAAAAGTAGCATCAGAATTAAAATTCCTACCAGTTCGACTAGATGTAGCGGATGCAGATTTCGTTCAGGAAGATCGTCTTTTCGCAGAATTTGTTGAGCTTACAACGAAAGTCAATGGTAAAGCAAATCCGAATGTACCGCGTTGGACAGCGATCCGAGATATTGTGGTAGCGAATGTAGAGAAAGCAATTTATGGTCAACTGACACCAGAGGAAGCGGTTGAAAATGCTGAGAAAGAAATCAATGAAGAAATAAATCGCAATTAAGTAGGAGTGCTTGAGGGTAACGTTAGTACGGAACTTTTCTGCCATCTGTTACCCTCGAGCCTTATACAATTAATTTCTTAGGGGGATGTCGAAATGACAAATAATGAACCAAATATTCAAGTTAAGCCCCCCTCTTCTCCTTCTTCAAAAAAGAAGAGTTACTTTCAAAGAAATAAAGATTTTTGGGGTAGTACTCAGAGACGAAAGAGGGCTCTTGCAGGTTACACATTTATTGCTCCGGCCTACCTATTGTTTGTAATATTTCTTTTTATCCCAGTCATTTGGGCATTTTATTTAAGCTTTACGAGCTATACCATTTTTACTCCAGGAGAGTTTGTTGGCATTGGTAATTATTCGAGACTAGTTAATGATAATTCGTTTCGAACAGCTCTTTGGAACACTACCTATTACGCATTAATGGTTATTCCTTTAAATATATCAATCTCCTTGTGCCTTGCACTATTGGTTAACAGAAAAATGAAGGGAATGAACTTTTTCCGAGCTGCCTACTATGTTCCAGTTGTCACTTCCATTATCGCAGCATCGATGATCTGGATGTGGCTTTATGATTCTAACAATGGACTAATCAATTATGTCCTAATTCAACTAGGATTTAACCCACAAAGCTGGTTAAATGATCCGAATCTTGCTTTGCCAGCACTAGCATTCATGCGGGTATGGAAAGGTGTAGGATGGAATATGGTTATCTTTTTAGCTGGTCTTCAATCCATCCCAAAAACCTTGTATGAGGCAGCTTCCATAGAAGGTGCTGGAGGTTGGAAAAGCTTTTGGAAAATTACATGGCCACTGTTAGCTCCTACGACTTTTTTTGTCTTTGTAATGGCCACAATTAGTACATTCCAAACCTTTGGAGAAATTTATGCTATGACATCTGGTGGCCCTGTAGGATCCACAACTACTCTCGTGTATTTAATATTTGTTTATGGATTTGAGCGATATGAGATGGGCTATGCGGCTGCGATTGCCTTTGTACTATTCTTTATCATATTTGTGTTGACGCTAATTAACATGTTCATCACACAAAAGAAGGTTAACTATGATCTATAAGGAGGGGAGAGCATGTATAGAAATAATAGGGAAGTAAAACGGTTGATTACAAGTTTGTGGATATTCTTGCTCATGTCAGCAATCGCTATCATCATGCTTTGGCCTTTCATTTGGATGTTAGTTACTTCTTTTAAACCAAATACAGAAATGTTTACGTACCCACCAACGATCATTCCAAATGAAATTGTTTTTGATCATTATGTGTCCGCTTGGAATGCGGCACCTTGGGAGCGTTTCTTCTTTAATACAGCATTTGTTGCTGGTGTGATCACCTTTAGTTCCCTGTTCTTATGTGCTTTGACTGGATATGCTTTTGCTAGGTTAGAGTTTCCAGGGAGAAACTTTCTTTTTCTATTATTACTTGCGTCTATGATGATTCCGTTCGAAGTAATGCTCATTCCGTTGTATTTAATCGTAGTTAATTTTCCTTTTACTGGCGGGAATGGCTTGTGGGGGGGAGGAACAGGATTATTAAATACGTATAGTGCATTAATAGTACCAAGACTGTTATTTCCATTTGGTGTCTTTCTCATGCGGCAGTTCTTTTTAACCTTACCGAAAAGCTTGGAGGATGCAGCTCGAATCGACGGTTGTTCAGAGTTTGGCATCTTCTGGCGAGTAATGTTTCCTTTAATCAAGCCAGCCTCTGCTACATTAGTCGTCTTTGTATTTTCTATGATGTGGGATGATTTCTTCTGGCCACTCATTGTGATCAATGACCAAAATTTAATGCCAGTTCAGCTAGGTTTACAAAGTTTCCAAACATCGCAATATACGACGGATTGGGGTCCGCTAATGGCAGCCACTGTCTGGGTTTCACTTCCAATCATCATTGTATTTCTTTTCGCTCAAAAATACTTTATGAACATTAACGTTAGTTCTGATAAGTAATGGAAGGTAGGATAGGATGAAAAAACTAGCAATCTTGCCATTGGATAATCGACCGTGTTGTTATGATTTTACGGAAAGCTTTGGAAAATGGGGCGCTGTTGAAGTGATACAGCCCCCTAAGGAAATTCTTGGAGGATTTACATCCTTTGGAAATACTGCTGAAATCAGTAATTGGATAAGAGCGGTTGCTCCTAAGGTGGACGGAATGATTCTGTCCATTGATCAGTTAGCCTATGGGGGCCTCATTCCATCTAGAATTATGGAACGAAAATGGAAAGAATGTGTAAAGATAATCGACGTTGTAAAAGAAGTCCGTGAGAAAAACCCACATTTAGTTATCTATGCTGTCAATGTGCTAATGCGTATTTCTATTACGACGAAAAATAAGGTTTTCACTCATTATTGGAAGAAAGTGTTTCGATACTCCCAGCTATATGATCGTTTCCATCGCTTAAAGGACCGAGATGTAGAAGGGGAGTTGAAGGCTCTGGAGGAAGAATTACCTTCTGAAGTACTCCAAGAATATTTACAAGCTAGAAATAGAAATCATCAAATGAATCTCATGATGATTGACTGGGTAGCGGAAGGAACGCTTGACTTTTTAGCCATCACTCAAGAGGATGCAAGTGCGGTTGGTATGCATCTGATGGAGCAAAAAAAGCTTGTGAAGAAAGTGTACGAAATGAATATCCAACGGAAGGTTTTAGTGTATCCTGGAGCAGATGAAGCTACTCAAACCTTATTAGCTAGAATGGTTCAGTTTTTTCAACGAGAGAAAGTGAGAATCTATCCAAAATACGCGTCAACCTCGGGGAAGTTGATGGTTGCAAAATTTGAGGATCGTCCTGTTGAAGAGAGCGTTATTAGTCATATTACTGCGGCGGGGGCTATCGTCGTGGAGGAATCATCAGAGGCGGATCTTATCTTATACGTGAACACACCTGTTGGTGGAGAGAAGGATGGAAATCACCCTACTGATGAAAAAGCACATTTTAACTCTCGGCATAACTTGCTTTCTTTCATTGAATCAATGGAATACGATCTTCAAAAGGGAAAAAAGGTGAGCGTAGCAGATATTAGTTTTCCAAACGCATCAGATATGGAGCTCGTTCAATTTTTATTAACAGAGAATATCTTTTTCTCCCTCACCGCCTATGCTGGTTGGAATACGGCAGGTAACACACTGGGAACATGTATTGCTCAATCCATTATTTCCATTGTGGCTCAATGGAAGGGGGAGAATAAAGAAGGGATAGCGGTTGCCCATCATTCCTTTATGATGGAGAGACTAATGGATGAGTGGGCTTATCAAGCTAACGTTCGTGGAAAAGTAAATATGGATATAGCGAGTCGTTTCAATATAGATGGAACAAATGTAGAGGATAAATATAAGGAAGTAAATCAACAAGTACAGGAGCAGTTAAAGCCTTATTTTTCACAAATAGTTGATTGTCTCCCGGAGGAGTCTGGGGATAAGAATCACTGGAAATTGGCAGTATGTGAACTTCCGTGGAATAGGACGTTTGAGGTTAGGGTGAAGGTGTCAAAGGGTACCTAGAGTCTGGTGAATTTTCTATGATGCTAGTAGAAAGAAAGTGTCCCTCTTATTATCAACATAAAAAGTTAGATATGAAGGAGGAAAAGAATGAAGGAAAAAAATGAGAATCTGTTATATGATCACCGGCACATAAAGGTAACTAGGCTGGATAAAGATCTTGAAATATCCTTAGAATCTCTTGATATAGAAAGGGTTTCATTATTATTAAGAAATTATATTCTCCATACCTCCGTACATCTTTCATCTGACATGGACATAAAAGAGAAATACTTCTATTTAATGAGTTTGTACATCGCTTTTATCCAAAAAAGAGGTTGGTATGTTCATGACGTTCTTTTTCACCATGAACTATACAGTGGAGATGGGAAGGAACTCCCGAGTCACAAGGAATTGCTAACGATATTTGAAGAGATTAGTATGAAAGTCCTTCAACATATTGAAAAGGAGGGGCATCCGCAAAATAAACTTGTTCAGCAGGTTATGGTGCTTGTGGAGGAAAGGATATATGAGGATATCTCTTTAAAAGATGTTGCAGAAAATATTTACGTTAACTCTTCTTATTTAAGTCGGTTATTTAGTAAGGAGAAGGGCATGTCCTTTTCACAATATGTAGTGGAAAGAAAAATGCTGATGGCGAAGACGATGCTGCAAAAAGGGGAAAAAATTTCGAATGTTTCCAGACAGCTAGCTTATAAGGATGTCAGTTATTTTACAAAGGTTTTCAGAAGATATTGGGGTATGACTCCGAGAGGAATGCTTACAACGTTAAAATCAGAGAAACGAAGAGTCGGAGCACATTTATGAAGAGTGACTTAACATATAGTAGTAATGTTTGTTTATGGATGGACTTTATGGCGAATTGGAAGAATCTCCTTTGTGAGAAAAAACAGCACCGTATTTTTCAGATGGCGAAGGATAGAGGAGTAAATGAAATTGTGATTGATGGAAAAATTCCTTATGGATATACCACCTTTCCCTCAAAGTGGAGTCCTCACGTATCTTCCTTTCCAAATGGAGCTTATGTAGATTGGAAGGGAAGAGATCTTGTAAAGGAATTAGTAAGGAAAGGAAAGAAATACGGATTTTTTACTTGGGTAAAACTAGATGTTTTTACAGAAGGGCATAAGGATTACAGAGATCATAATTGGGAAAAGAGAAGGGCTTGTGAAGTTACTTACTTAGATTCCTTTTCAGGAGGAAGTTCCTTTGAAGGAGAGGAGGGAAATACCAAAACGTTGTTTGTTAATCCAGCTAACCGAGAAGTTCAGGAGTATGAGCTTCATGTTATAAAGGAAGTAGCGCAGTATGAACCGGATGGGATCGTTCTTGACAGGGCGCGTTATCCTAATAGATATGCGGATTTTAGCCAAGATACAAGAGAAATGTTTGCAAAGTTCTTAGGAAGAACAGAGTGTGTCCAAACGGAAGAGATTCTTTTTTATGATGGTAGCTTACAAAGATGGGTGGAAGGACCATTGTACGCTCCGTGGATTTGTTTTCGGGCGGGGGGAATAAAGAAATTTATTCTAAAAGTAAAGGGAAACCTGAAAGAAATGAATTCTCCAAAGTTAGCTCTTTATTCCGGTGCATGGTACGAGTCCTCACATGAAGAGGGCCTTAACTGGGCTAGTAAGACCCACAATGTAAAGGAAATTCCTCCGGTAACGGGAGAGGAGGTCTATCGCTCTACAAGTCTTGCAGATATCGTGGACCGCTTATTTATTGGTAGTTATTATCCTCAGATACACAGAATCGAGGAAACGGAAGGAATGCCCCTAGTCGTGAATACAGTGGAAGATAGTATTAAAAGGGCACAAGAATTGGTGAATGGTGCATGCGAATTATATGGAGGGCTTTATTTACTGCATTACAATGAGCCAAAACTATCGGAGGCAATGGAGATGATAGATCGTCATAGTGATGGCGTGATGCTGTTTGATTTGGTTTATTTTAAAGGGTGACTCCAGGATGTTGGAGGCACCCTTTAGTGAGTGGTCAAAAAGTTCGAGGATGTCTTTATTTATTTGTACGTTTTGCATGAACATAACTACGGTGTGGAACAAAGTGAAATTTTTTATAAAAATCTAAAAGAATTGTCCAATCAATTTCCATTTCGTTGACTCCTTCTCTTTGAAGTAGCTTCAGTATTTCCATCATAAAGAAGCTACCAACTCCAGCACCACGATAGTCTTTGTGTATTCCCACTGGCCCTAAGCCACCGATGTTTTGATTATGATATTTTCCCCAATAAACGCTAGGTATCCAAAAACTATCATTTTTCGAATGAACATGAGCGAACCCAATGAGATTTCCCTTATGAAAAAGCCCAACTAAAGAGAATATATCCTTTTCGTAATTTATCGACCATTTTGTTTCTTTATACCACCTTGTACTGTGGTTCTCTTCTAAATGCTGTAATAGTTCTCCTTGGTGCTTTGGAAGCAGTCTTTGGACCAGGTAATCGTCTTTCATGGGAAGCGTGGTGTACTTATATTTACTAATATTACAACGAAGATCGTATGCTTTTCCTTCGATAGTGAAACCTTGTTTTTCAAAGAAAAGCTGTGCAGTAGTATTCTCACTAGGGATACCAGGGAAAAAATGGTGAGGATCAGATCCTACTATCACGTTACAACGTACAGTGCTTAACGTGTGATTTACCATTTTTGTGCCAATTCCCTTCCGTTGATAATCAGGATGTACAACGATACAGGAAATCCAAAGACACGTATCGTTACTCAGGATTTTATGAGTATCGGACTTTGCAACTGTAAATCCAATCAATTTACCATTCTCTATCACTAGGCAGGAACGGGCTAAATCCAAGTAAAATGGATGAAAGACATTCCTTTCAAATAACTCTTTAGAAAGTGGAAAATGGTGGAACATTGCTTCGTTCCAGAGATCCACCATGTTTTGTATAGAAACTCTAGCATTCCATTCTAACCATGAATATAAACTAGTCATCGTTTCTGACTCTCTTTGTTTACTATTGTAACAGGGGCCTTTCCTTTAGGTGGTACTTTTCCTTCTATGACCTTTTTCACACCTTGAATCACGTGAGAGGTATTACTAAAGCAAGCTATATACGTCAGGTCTTTATATGCAATATCATTTATGATTTGTGGATTCCATAAAGATATTACGATGATATTCTTTGTTTTCCCATATAATAAATCTATTAATTTTTTCCATTCTTCCTTTACATCGCGACGTTCATTAACAAATATAAGTACTTGTTCATCTTTCTTTAGCGAATGATAAATAGTATGACTTTCTTCCGTGCAAGGCTCCACATTGTTTAATTCTCTCAATTGGTAGTTTCCTTCTGTAAAAATTGTCGGGCATGGATTTTTTCGATCGCCCATGTAATTTTCGTCATTTAATGTTCTCTGGTAGATGACTGTACATGTGTCAGATGAAATAGGAAGGAGTTTTCTATCATCTTGAACAACAGTTATTCCTTCGCATGCAATTTTCACCATCAGATCGTGAGTCGGGGGATTATTGCAATGGGCGATGATTTCTTCTTTTGTTGAAGTATAATCTGGATTCACCCATTTCCTCTTATAATGTAAGATCCGTTTATATGCATTATTGATTGTTTCTGTTTTTAATTCGCCTTTTTCTACTGCTGTTACTACAGCATCCATCATTAGAAATTGAGACTCATACGTTTCCCCGCATGATAAGATCATATCGGCACCGGCTTCCAATGCCATAACAGTTCCCTGCTCTTTTCCATAAAAATAAGAGATGGCTTCCATTTCCATTGAATCAGTAATGATGAGTCCATCGTAACCATATTGTTTCCGTAGTATTCCTGTCAGGAATTTTCTACTAAGTGTTGCAGGTTTATCAGGGTCCACCAGAGGATAAATAATATGCGCAGTCATGATTGCTTCTAATCCATGCTTCATGGCTTCCTGAAAAGGAACGAGCTCAAATTCCTCTAGTTCTGTTACAGTTTTGTTAATAGTAGGGAGGCTCAAATGGGAGTCTAATTCTGTATCGCCATGACCAGGGTAATGTTTTCCACAAGCCATGATCCCCGCATCGTGAAGGCCCTTTATGGCTTCAATCCCCATTTCAGTAACCAGGTCTTTTGTTTCTCCAAAGGAACGGGATCCAATAACAGGGTTCTTTGGATTATTATTAATATCTAGAACAGGACTGAAATCTAGATTAAATCCAATTTTTCTTAATTGATATCCCATTTGATAGTGGGCGTCATAAGCGTTTTGAGGTTTATTTGTTGCACCTAGGAGCATGTTCCCAGGAGACACGGCCATTCCATCCCACAAATAGGAAATTCCACCTCCTTCTTGGTCAATAGAAATCCAAAGGGGAGGTCTCCCGATTTCCTTTGCATATAACTGAATATCTTGAATTAAAGTAATAACCTTTGAAAAATCACGAAGATTTCTTTGAAAAAGAATGACACCACCAATATGGTAGTTAGATATTGCTAGTTTTAATGACTGATCTAATTCATCATTAGGAACTGAAATAATAAATAATTGTCCTACTTTTTCCTTTATTGATTGGGAAGAGTACATGGTCCGCCTCCTTCAATTTTTTCAGCAGATGCTACTTTGCTAAAAGCCTGCGATGATGATCTCTCAACGCAGGCTTTTAGCATTAGTAAATTAATAGTTTAATTTTAGCTTGATATGAGTAACATCCACTAGGTTATCATTATGTGTTCCTGTCGTTGGTTCTGGATCTACCCATGTATTTCCACCGTCAAAGGAGAATTGGAAATGAGTAGATTGACCCTTCACTGGTTTTATAGGGATTGCACCTTTATTGGGTTTATTTGGTATTTTATCATGGTTCGTAACAAGCTTTGGTTTAATATAATTACTAAATAAAGGTGCCACTGCTTCGTAATGTGGATCATATGCTAATCCATTTTCATCAAAATAGGTTGGATCGTAGAGTCTATCTGGTGTTGCACCAGAATGTCCTACGATCATATACTGAGGACGGTCTAGATAATTTAGGTCAAGGAAATATCTAGAATAGATGACATGGTTAGCAGGAACGATTTGGAAACCACCCATTAATTCAATATCCCACGTAAATCCAGCATATGGGGAGACAGAAAGATCTAATACCCCTCCATGATTAGCTCTAACATAGCCAGCCTCTGCATATTCAGATCCACCGAAGCGACCAGTACCTTCTACTCGTTGCAAAACAGTAGCGATTGGCTTCGAGAAACCATTAGCATAATGTAAGGATATGTCTCCTCCAACCTCATTTTCAAAAATAATGTGGGAGGCAGTTCCGTTGTCTGTACTTGGTTTATAAACTTCAATCTTTAAGTTTTCTGGAGCGGAGGCAACATCGTTTTGATAATAGAATTCATCAATGGTCACCCATTCGCCCTCATCGTTTAAGTATTTCACAGGAGAGCCAACGTAGGCAGAGGACATTCCTCCGAATAAACCTTCCCCACCTGGTATATCAGTAGCGATTCTACCAGGATGTGGCCCATTACCAGCTTTAAAGTATTCCCGATTTGGTAAAAGAGAAATGAGACGTGGTTTCCAAACAGCATCTCTACCTAACTGTGCTTGTTCTGGATCATAGTAATCATCAGGAGCAACACGTAGGTGCATAGCATTTACCGCGGTTGCCGTTACATTACCAGCGTTGCCATCGATGGCACGGGAGAACTGGGCAGCCCAAAATCCATCTGCAGCCTGGTAGGTACTGTCTGTAGGAACAACAACATTCCCTAATGGAGTGATGGAACCATCTGGATCTTGACGGTATATCTCTCCTCCTTGCACATTTTCCACAAAAATACTGTACTGAAGATGATAATTTGCGTTATTTTCCTCAACCACTTCTGCAGGAATACTAGACTTTATGAAGTTTGAACTAGCAAACACAGACGATGCAGCTAATAGAAACAAAACGAATAAAAAGAAAGATTTCTTTAGCACATGAATACCTCCCATTTATAATTTATAGAAAGTATATATTATTATTTTCTTTTATTGTTAGAAGAGAATGGAATAGTCATGAAAGTGCTGAAGAAAGAAAAGAAAATACAAGAGGAGTTTAGGTGCCCAGATTTGGTGACAGGCGCTTTTATCAATTTTGGAAAGAGGATAGGAAGCAGGAGAACCGTCCCCACTGCTTAAGTCTCTTATCCTATTTTTTAGGCTAGAGATTCCTCTGCCCCCAAAATACCATATTTTCATAGAGCGAAGATTTGTACAAGTCTGTGGAATCGTACTTAGAAAAATCTCAATTGACTATTGATTGCATCTATAATAACATACGTTATATAACGTATGTTATAAAAAGGAGTTGTTTGTATGCCCCCAAAAGCGGAGATAACGAAAGAAATGATTATTCGTGCTGCATTCGAGTTAACAAGGGTACAAGGATTGGAAGTAGTAACAGCAAGAAATATTGCAAAAAAAATCAATTGCTCGACACAGCCAATTTACAGTCTTTTTGAGAATATGGATGAAATCAAGAGTGAAACGTATCAGCAGGCTCTTGATTTTCAACGAAAGCAGGTTAGTGAATATAAAAGTGACCATAACTCCAGTGCGCTAGACCTTGCAATTGGGATGCTGTGTTTCGCCAAAACAGAGAAACATCTTTTTAGGACGATCTATCTTTCTGGTCTGAAAACGTATTCTCCCCTTGAGGAAAAATTCATTGGAGAAGCCATTGCAATGGAATATTTACGTCAGAGCAGTCGTTTAAAAAGGATTGATGAAGCCAAACTCCGGGAGATAGTTTTAAACCTAACTATTTATTTAATTGGACTAGGTACAATGATTAACACAAAGACCTTGGATTTGGACATTGAAGAAGCTACGGAAATGGTAAGGAAGATGTATGATGGGTTGTTGTTGAGTGAAAGTACAGAACGGAACAAAGGAGAGTGAGAATGGTGATGAAACTGGGGAAGAAAATCGGCGATGGAGGCTGTTCGGAAGTATTTGAGTTGGAGAAGAATAAAATCATCAAACTGGCTAAACCCAACACAAGTCATTCAAGTATGGAGAGGGAATATCAAAATAGTTGCCTCGCATGGGAAGCCGGGTTAAAGGTTCCGAAACCTTATCAAATTGTAGAATGGAATAATCGTTCAGGAATAATATTTGAAAAAGTGGAGGGGGAGTCTTTATATACCAAGTTCATCAAGACTTTTACAAAATTAGTAGGTGAATTAAACTTAGAAAACACAGATCAAAATAGTTTAAGCATAACTGCCCATGTTTTATCACAAATACACGCTACACCAATATCGGGTCTGCCTTCTCAAAGGAGTATCTTAAAGTACTCCATTCTTCATGGAGGAAACTATTTGTCGTCAGAGGAGAAACAGTATGTCATTGATCTATTGGATAAAATTCCCGAAAAGTTTCAACTCTGTCATGGGGATCCCAACCCGGGAAACATCATTATTTGTGATGGGAAACCGGTAATCATTGACTGGATGGAAGCTTCCATAGGAAATCCAGAAGCAGACATAGCGGAATATATTCTAATGTTGAGATACGCTGTATTACCTCTAGATATTCCTGAAACTGCCGTGAGGGTCTTTCATTCCATTAGGGAGAAGCTAGTCATCAGTTTTATGGAAGAGTTTAAAAAGCGAGGAAATCTACCGTTGACTGACATGGATTCCTGGATGGTAGTGGTAGCTGCGAGAAAATTAAGTGCAAGCGGAATATGTGAAGAAGAGAAGCAATTGCTGACAAAGGAAATTAAAAAGAAAATCTTACTGTGAGGTTAATGAAACTATGAAAATTGCTGGAACTCATGAGAGAGGGTATAACAGATGGAATGAGTGTTGGATTTGATACCATTCATGAGCCGAAACCAATACGGGTGGTGACAGTGCACTTAAAATTAAGAATTGGCGTCGCGATTCTTCATTGCAAGCGATAAAGTTAATGAGTTTTCATCATTATGTTATAAGTAGTTAACCTAGCCATCACTTTCTTATGTGAAGGCTTTTTTTATATGTTTTAAAATAGGGAAATGAAGGTTTATGTTATTTCTTTCGTATTGGATAGTGTTGGGAATATACGATTTACCCTATTTGGGGAATAGTGGGGGGATGGAACCGAACACTGCTTGCAGATTGCTAATCCCCAATCACATAATTTATAAACACTTCTATTGTTTTCCCAGAATCTCTTCTGGATTAAGATCTACAAAAACAACCACAGTAGCCTGCATCTTTCTTGAAGAAAAGGCAGTCTACTGTGGTTTGTATTATTATTGGCAGATACTACCAAAAAACATTAAAACAAAAGAAGATTACACTAACTTTGTCGAAATTTAGTATAGTTAAGACTTTTTATATTATATTGTGTTGCTTAAATAATGAATAAATCTCCGGAGGGAATTTGTATGCAATTAGAAGATATGAGAACATTTGTTGCTAAAGATAACTACATAGATACAGCGTTTAAAAGATACTTAGATTTTAAGAATGCTGATAAATATGATGAGGCTTATAAGGTTGAAATTTTATCGAGGCTTAATGAGTTTTTGAAAGGCCAGGAGATAAACGAATTTACTGTGGTGGATGTAGTTAAAATGCTTCAAAAAGAAAATCCTCCAGCTGGGAGCTTTGTTCACTGGAGTAATACAGGAGATTTATTGAAGTATGCAGAGGACCGGCCGGAAGAGGTGTCTGGTCTGCTGAATGAGCTTTATTATTCAATGGATATGGAAACTTGAAGAGAGGGTAGAAGCTTTCAGGGAAAAGGGGAGAGCTTATAATTCAGAGATATCCCTTGGGGCGCCTTTATTCGGTTATCTCCTTGCTGCTTTTGATTACCGGAGCTATCCATTATATAAACAGGAAGTTTTTATAGATTTGAAGAATACTTACGGAATAAAGAATAGAAGTGCCTGACCCCCAGTGCGTTAATACTTTACTGCACTGGGGGTCAGGCATTTATTTATAGGTAAATAAAAAATGAACATTCTTATTATTGTCATTTTAGACTATATGGTCTAAAATGACATTAGACCATATAGTCTATGGAATGAAGTAGATAAGTAATGGAGCGAGTATTAGTTGCTGGTGCTACCGGTTACCTTGGACGATATGTTGTAAAAGCATTAAAACAACAAGGTTATCATGTCAAAGTATTGGTGAGATCGCAAGATAAGTTAAATCAAGAGGGTGCCTATTCTTCTCCCTCTATCTATGATTTTGTTGATGATATTGTTATTGGGGATGTTACTAGGTCACAAACGATTAAAGGTGTATGCTTAGATGTTGATTTCGTTTTTTCTTCAGTAGGCATAACAAAGCAAAAGGACAAATTAACATTCATGGATGTAGACTTTTATGGGAATCTTAATTTGTTGAGAGAAGCAGAACGAAGTAAGGTCCAGCGCTTTATGTATATTAATGTACATGGAGCTGATGAATGTCCCTCTACTTTAATTAAGGCAAAGCAGAGATTTGTAAATGAACTGAAGCATAGTTCTATTCATCATATTATTATCAACCCAACAGGCTATTACTCTGATATAACTGAATTTCTAACTATGGCTCGAAAAGGAAGAGTGTTTTTATTTGGTAATGGTTCAAACAAAATGAACCCTATTCATGGAGCTGATCTTGCTAATGTTTGTGTTTCTGCATTTGCAAAAGAAAACTCAATCCTCGAGGTAGGAGGAGCAGATGTTTACACTTATCGTGAGATGGCTGAATTAGCTTTTAAGGTAGTAAGTCAAAAGGAAAAAATCACTACAATTCCTGAATGGTTAGTTAAAACCAGTTTACCGTTTTTAAGGATTATCAATAAAAAGCAATACAATTTGTTTCTGTTTTTGTTTTATATGATGACTCATGACGTTGTTGCTAAATCCCATGGTAAGGTAGATCTAAAATCATATTTTGAAAGTGTTAATGAAAAAGGGGGCAATAATGTATAGTAATCAGACAAAGCTAAAGCTCATTCAAGCAACAATTGATCTAATTATGGAACATGGTCTTGAAAAATTAACTATCAATAAGGTTATTGAAAAGGCAGAAAGTAGTAAAGGGTCCTTTTATTACTATTTTTCGAATATTGATAACTTGATGAAAGAAACATTCTTCTATTCCTTAAATCATAACCTTTTTGAATTCTCATATTGTAAGGAACGGTCATTTAAAGAAAATATCAACCTATTCGGGCGTTACCTAATTAAAACGTCTAAGAAAAAGTCTCCAGAACATGCGATTATGTTTTTATGGATATCAAAGTGTTTTCAGGATGAAAACTATAAAAAGCAGTTTCAAGAAATGCGAAAGCAAATTATTGAGGAGAATACCATTTCAAGGGACCTAAAGGAAATATTTCAAGTTGATATAGAGTGGCTATATATGTTCGATATCATAATTATAGGTTTTCTTGTACATTGTATTCTTCATGAAGATGAGGACGTACTTCTATCAATTTGGGAACAAATTGTTAATGTTATGATCTCGAATAAAATCTAGATGGTATTATCCCCTTATATCTCTAAAGCTTCCTTTTATTTAGCACGATAATGTTGATTAAGCGCAACAACAATGTATTGCGTAGTCTACTATTCAATAAAAAAATTAAGACAAGTGCCACTTTGCGATGCGGAAATGTTTAAGAATCGAGGATTTGGCACTTTTTTTCTGTCGAACACTATTTATTTTGTCCCAGTAAAGGAAGCAGGAGACAGCGCCCATGCTTTCATGTGTGGGCCAAGGAACCTGTCCCTATGGCCCTTATGGCCCTGCAATAAGGCCTTTAATAAATGGTTTATATTCCACAACAGAAGATAATTTAATTAAGGTAGACGGTTCTCCATAAGCTAAAGTAGCATCAATAAATTCTTCAAGTATTTTCACTGATTCCGTTACGACTTTTACTAAATAACTATACTGCCCTGCTAAGCGATGGCATTCTACTACTATTGGATGGTCTTTGCAAAAGTCTCTGAATTTTTTTCCTTGTTTTGTGTCAAATAAAATAAATGCTGTTACATTCTTATTGAGTTTTTCAGGATTAATGATAGCCCTATACCCTCTTATAACTTCTTTATCTTCTAGTTTTTTTACTCTTTCATTTGTTGCAGGAGTGGAAAGTCCAATCTTCTTTCCCAGTTCGGTCATTGATATTCGAGCGTTTTCTTGAAGTTGACTAATAATACTATAATCAATTTCGTCCATGATAGTTCCTCCTTAACATTAAAAACTTAAGTATAAGCATATAATTAATATTTATATGAAAGTAATTATCGAAAAAACCTTAAAATTATTATGTATTTACTACAATATACCATATAGAATTATTGTTAATATATATTAACAATGAAATGTTAAGGGGAAATGTTAAAAGTGAAAAATGAATTTTATAACAAACGTATAATCCTAGAAAATCATCTTGTAAAGTTAATTCCATTTAAAGAAAAATACAGAAAGCAGTTAGAAAATATCATTTATGATAAAGAGGTTTACTATACAATAGAGTGTAAAAATGATGAAGAACTCGATAAGTACATAGAAGAAACTGTTAATAAAAGAATGTTGGGCTATTCATATCCTTTTTTAGTCATTGATAAAAGAACCAATGAAATTGCTGGTTCAACAAGGTTCGGAAATATTCAGTTTAATAATAAGCGTCTGGAAATTGGATGGACTTGGTACGGTAAGCCATATAGAGGAACTGGATTAAATAAAGCCTGTAAATTTAAACTATTAAAATATGCATTTGAAATTATGGATTTTAGAAGAGTACAATTTAGTGCTGATATTAGAAATATTCGTTCACAAAAATCAATTAAAAAGTTGGGAGCAACAAAAGAAGGAGTTTTTAGAGCCAATTATATTGATACATCAGGAGTAAGTAGAGATGATGTATACTTTAGCATTATTCAGAGAGAATGGAACGCAATTAAAAGGAATGAATTTAAAGAGTTTATTTAATTATTAATATCTGGGTAACATTGCTTTAAAAAGGAACGCCTAGCCTTGTTGTCTAATTGGTTAGTTAAACAACATATCAAATTTGAAAGAAGGTTTATAAATGGATATTTACTACAAAACAGATATAGAAAATATTACACATGAAGGTCTTCATGAATTGTTTCTTTCGGTAGAATGGGAGTCTGGAAAGTTTCCAAGTGAACTATTAAAAGCAATAAAAGGCTCTCATTCTGTTATTACTGCGTGGGATGGAGATAAACTTATTGGATTAATTAATGCATTGTCTGATGGTGCACTAACAGCCTATTTTCATTACATGTTAGTAAATCCTAGCTACCAGGGAAAAGGAGTTGGTAAAGAAATGATGGATATGATGCTTAATAGATATAAGGGATACCAAACAAAAGTGTTGATGGCTTATCCAAACGTAGTTGAGTTCTACGAGAAGTTGGGATTTAAATCAGAAGAGGGAACCACACCGATGTTTATATCAGAACTGATTTAATTCCTCCAAGGGCTTACTTAAACAAAAAACAGCAAAAAGAGATTAAGTTATGCAAGATTTTGTACTATTTGTATTTGTATATTTAAGTTCCTTTTATATTAACAAGCATACTGAGTGCAGTGAGTCAGTACTTTGCTACGCAGTACAAAGATACTAATCAATGAAAAAATTAAGACAAGTGCCATTATGCGATGTGGAAATGTTTAACGAATCGAGGATTTGGCACTTTTTTTCTGTAGAACACTCAGCTACTTTTTTTTGAGCTATAAGAGTAGTTTAGCAGAATAACGAGGATATTAAATATTTGATAATGAAGGAAGTGGAACCTTTGTCTGAAATTCAGTTTTTAGCCTCAACAAAGCCCTTTATTATACCGAAGGAAATTGGAGAAAATATAGGCTTATTTGAAAATGGCTTGAGTTTTTTTGTTACTGATTTAGATACATATTGGATAAAGATAGCTCAACAAATTATGAGGATGCCATATTTATATGAAGCAAGGGGATTGGGCAACAAAGATTTCTGGACTTATATAGAAAAGTATATGGAAGTAGGAGATGTTCTTGAATTATATAGAATCCCTGTACAACAATGGTATCAGGAAGCTATTCGAAATGTCTTAGAAAATCCAAAGCACATCACAATCAATATTGGAAGTCGTACTTATCAAAATGAGTATGGGTTAATCAAATTAAAAGAAAAAATATGGTTAGAAGAATTATCGCATCGCACGTTAGTTACCGAGTATGGTGTTACAACAATGATAAATTATTGAAGTTGACTGATATTGATGGAAGTAAATTTATTGGGTGGTTGGAACCTTTAAAAAAATGCAACTCTTATAAGGATGATCACACAGAATAGTAGGTAATAAAGTGAAGAGGTGATGTACCTGGGAAAGTGGAGCTATGTAGTAACAAATGATCCCAAAATGAAAGTGCCTGACCCCCAGTACGTTAATACTTTATCGCACTGGGGTTAAGCGTCATTTTGGTAGATGAAATACTCTAAATTACTTTTTGTTTTTATACTCATACGCAGGGCTAAAGACTTTGTCTTTCTTCTTTTCGAGAAACTCTCTATAAGCTTCAACGTCGTTCATTTTATCCTCCGGAATATCCACGATAGCACCGTTTGTAAAGTCCATTAATTTAACAACTCTATAAGTTCCTCTTCGATACCAATACATAAAACCCAAGTTGATATTTTTATAGCAGTCGGGGCAAAGGTTGTTACCAGCAACTGGTTTTAAATTGGCTTTTCTTCCTGTTCTTCCGCAATTATTACATGTTCCAAGTTCCATATGATCACCCTCAAAACACTTAAGAATTAGAACGTATGTTCCTTTCTATTGTATACGTATCTTACGAAAATAAATACATTGTCCTAAAACTTTTTTGTAAAATAAACAACCTCGTGAATTACGAGTGCTTTCTGGTGCGTTATGTAAATGAGGGTAAGGCACTTTTTTCTAGACTTCACTACTATGCCTATGGTTATGAAAATTTCCAGTTTAGTTTTTGAAATTGTAAGCGGGTATTATGGTAAAATATAACTAAAATTGTCGACACGATGGGGCGGGATTCGATGAATGTCAAAACTAGTCTAATATGGATCAACGGGGACGGTTCGAGACCAGTGAAAAAGTCACTACAAAATACTATGCAGGGTATAAAAACTGGATTTTGAATAACATCTTCTTTAAAATGAGAAGTTATTTCAAGTTATTACAATCTAGTTGAGTCTATGAAAACACAAAAAAGGTGATTAAACCCATGATATAATAGGGTTTTAACCACAAATAACCCCCCCGGAAATGGTATAATGTAAGTACGACCAAACACAAACCATAAGGGGGTTTTACCCTTGCTTCAACCAAAGTCAAAGCAAATAAGCTTTCACTCTGAATTATACAATAAAATACC
>NZ_JBGUAU010000042.1:0-39364 GCF_041820985.1 Evansella sp. AB-rgal1 | reverse complement strand
ATTCCTTGAACCCGCACATAAATTCGCTCAACCCGCACATATATTCTGAAAAATTCTATTTCCAGGAGATTTCATGGGTTGTATATCCGAACATAATAGAAGTGGAGATTGCTTTTCTCTTTCCTAAGCTGAATTTCATTGTAGATTTAGAGATAAAGAGAAGAGCGAAAGGCTTGTTTGCGGTTGCAGTACGTTCCCATTCTATTAATACTGAAACACTAATCAAATCAATCGAGGGGATAGGGAAGCAGTGACTTACCGTATTGCTTCCAATTGTAATTATTCTAAAAAGAAGCAGTGAGAACCGTCCCCACTGCTTCCCCACTGCTTCCCCACTGCTTCTTCATGTTACAAAATCTACCAGAAAACTTTTCTGATTTGTAAGGGTTTTCTTGCTTATTTTATAAGGGATTGGAAAATAATGACTCTCGATTTAGCTCATTTTTCTTCTTCCTTCTCCTTGTACTGTCAGATAATTTAGTTTATTATCGATCAATAAATACAGGATGCTAATTACCTACGACACTCTATTCTTTTTAAACATCTTTTTTCTTATCCATTCGCTCTGAGTATCGATTTATAGTCTTTCAATCAAGTAGGGTCAATGATCCTAATATCTAGTCTATCCCTTCACAATATATACCAAAATAAAGATTATAGTAATGTAAGAAAAACTGTCTATAACAAATTCCTTGTAAGATTATATGCTTACTATGATTTAGGGGAGGTGCGTCATTATTAATAGAAAAACGACTTTTGTTGCTACTGGTGATGCTTTTATTACAAGAAATCTTCCGTTACCTAATAAGGAAATGGAAAAATTAATAAACCTTATTCAAAGAAACAATGTGCGATTTACCAACTTAGAAACGACTATTCATAATAATGAAGGGGTTCCAGCAGCAGTTAGTGGCGGTACATGGGCAATGTCTCCTCCATCTGTTTTAGATGACATAAAGAAATATGGATTTAATTTAATTGGATGGGCAAATAATCATTCCTTAGATTATGGTTCGGAAGGGTTACATGCAACTGCTAGGTATTTGGATGAAAAAGGTTTCGTGCACGCTGGCGTTGGAAGGAATTTATCAGAGGCTAGCGATCCGAAATATTTGGATACCCCAAGTGGCAGAATTGCTCTTATTGCACTGACGTCCACTTTTCATGAATCAAATGTTGCTGGAGAACAACGTCGTAATATGGTTGGAAGACCAGGTATTAATCCATTACGACACAAGAAAACAATGTTTATTTCAAAAGATAAGATGAATATTTTAAAGGAAATCGCGAACTCAACGGCCATTAACGCAGTAGAGGAACTAGCGATGAAAGATGGTTTTATGAAACCGTACGAAGATGGCAAATTCTTATTTGGAAACTATGATTTTGTTGAAAGTGAAGAAGAAGGAGCAACTACGGAACCATCTGAAAAAGATGTAGAAAGAGTGGTTCGTTCCATTAAAGAGGCAAAGCGGCAAGCTGACATAGTGTTAATTAGTCTTCATGCACATGAGATGGAAGGTTATAAGCAGGAAGAACCAGCAGAATTCTTACAAACCTTTTCAAGAAAATGTATTGATGAAGGAGCCGATGCTATTATCGGTCATGGACCACACATCATACGTGGTGTTGAAATATATCAGGGTAAACCAATTTTCTATAGCCTAGGAAACTTTATTTTTCAAAATGAAACTGTTCCAGAATTACCAGCAGACTTTTACGAAAAGTATTCATTAACCAACGACCATACTGTCGCTGATGCATTTGATACAAGAAGTGAAAATAATACCATTGGATTTGCAGTGAAAGAAGGTATTTGGCAATCTGTCGTAGCGGAATGGGTAATGGAAGAAGGCAAAGTAACGGAAATTCTACTTCATCCAATAGAGTTGGGATTTAAGCAGACAAGAAGTGAAAAGGGCTGGCCTATATTATCTGAAAAGAGACAAATATTAGAAAACTTACAAGGGTTGTCGGAAACATTTGGTACAAAAATAGAAATTAATGAAAACATTGGTAGGATTACTTTGTGATAGGAGTTGAGAATAGGTCGTTATCTACAATCGAGAGGACCCATACCATAATACTTACATTTAGAATACATCTTACATGATATCGATGATACTGCATATAAAATTGTCGCGTTGGAATCATCGCAGCAATTCGTGCATCGTTCCAATCAATAGTAAGAGAAAATGTTGCAGTCAATCCACAAGACTAAGTAGTTCAATTTAAATGACTTTCCATATGGGGGAAAATAACCAACCCATTTACTTATTTAATAAGAAAGTTCTCAATAAAAAAGAATTTTTAGGAGGTGAGGGAGGGGGAGCATTTTACCAAAAGTAATTAGTATTTTTATAAAAAAAAGGAGGAAGAACATGAAAAAGACGGGGGTATTACTAATAATATTGATGTTAGCAATTATTATCGCAGCGTGTAGCGAAAATTCTTCTACAGGTGAGGGAAATTCAACAAACGATAATAATTCAGGAAATAATGAAATACCTGACGTGGTTGTCGGTGGAGAGTTACGCATTGCATTAAATACGCAGCCGCCATCACTTGATCCCCATGTTAGTACAGCGACTGCAACAAGAGATGCAGCTCGACCAATTTTTGAAACACTTGTATCGTTAAACTCAAACTATGAAGTAATGCCAATGCTTGCAGAGCGTTTTGAACAATCAGATGATGGGTTAGTAACAACTTTTTACTTACGTGAAGGAGTAAAATTTCATAACGGTAAAGAAATGATAGCAGAAGATGTTGTTGCGTCACTAGAGCGTTGGATTACACTATCTGGAAGAGCAAGGAATGCAATTGGTGATGGAGTATTTGAAATCATTAATGATTACGAGCTCACTTTAACATTACCAGAACCATCTGTTGGTGCACTGCATGTTTTAGGGGCGCAAGGACAATACGGTGGGATTATGCCAAAAGAGATTGTTGAAAATGCGCCTAATGATGGTGTAGAAGAGTTGATTGGTACAGGACCATTTGAATTTGTTGAATGGAGACAAGACCAATATATACATTATAAACGATTCGAAGATTATACTTCACCAGAAGGTACGCCAGATGGTTTAGCTGGATCTAGAGAAGCATTGGTTGAGGATCTTTACATTGATATTGTGGTTGATGGATCTACTCGTGTAAATGGTGTGCTTACTGGACAATACGATATTGGTATTGCAATGCCACAAGATAATTTTGACCAATTAAATGCACAAGTTCATACCGAAACAGCCCTAGCTAGCGGAAGCGCCTTTTTGTTTAATAAAAAAGAAGGTCTGCTAACAGATCCAGAGATGCGTAAAGCACTAAATATGGCTTTAGATTATGATGAAATTATGTTAGCTGGTTTTGCTAGTCCTGAATTTTATCGATTGTCTCCTGGTATTATGTTCCCTGAACAAGCTGATTGGTATACTGATGCAGGGAGCGACAATTATAACCCGAACGATCCAGAATTAGCAAAACAATTATTTGAAGAAGCTGGATACAACGGAGAATCATTCCGTATTCTTGCTACTCGTGACTATGATTATATTTACAATACAGCTGTTGTAGTCCAAGCGCAGCTTGAACGAATTGGCGTTAACGCTGAAGTTGATGTGGTTGATTGGGCTACTATGGTTGAATTACGTTCAGATCCATCAAAGTATGATGCGTTTATTACAGGGTTCTCGACCGTAACAGACCCAACACAGCATTTAATTTTTGATCCTAATTGGCCAGGTTGGAACGATGATGAATATACTTCAGAACTAATTGAGAGTATTAGAAAATCTGCAAATCCAGAAGAAGCTTATGATTATTGGGAAGAGTTACAGCGTTATACATGGGAAGACCATTTACCATATATTCGCTTTGGAGATTTCTATGATCTATTTGCCCATACAAATGATGTTGTTGGATTTTCTGTATTTGAAGGAGTTATTCCGTGGAATGTAGGTAAAAAATAAGTTCTTTATGTAATACAATACACAATTCTCTTGCCCACCCAACTGTAGGGTGGGCAAGGCTATATCTACCAAAAAATAAAAGGAGGCGTGTCTGCGGTGAAAGTATATCTACTAAAACGTATTTTGTCGCTTATTCCAGTATTGCTTGTTGTATCAGTTGTTGTCTTTATGATTATTCACCTCACTCCAGGTGATCCAGCAGCAGTGATTTTAGGTCCTGAGGCATCCGAAGCAGATAAAGAAAGCCTGCGTGAACAGCTGGGTCTAAACCTCCCACTATACCAACAATATTTTTCATGGATGGGAGGAGTTGTTCAAGGTGACTTAGGTACTTCTATATTTATGAGGAAATCTGTATTATCAGCCATTTTTGATCATCTAGGACCTACTCTTTCCTTAGCGATATTATCACAATTAGCAGCTATCTTACTTGCACTTCCTTTGGGGATTATGGCAGCAAATCGTCGAGGAACCTTAGCAGATCAAACGTTTATGGGAATCTCATTATTAGGGTTATCAGTTCCTAACTTTCTACTTGGATTATTTTTAGCAATCATTTTTGCGGTGAATCTAGGATGGTTACCCGTAGCAGGCTATCAACCATTAAGTGCTGGTCTTTGGAATCACTTGAAATTTTTAATTTTACCAGCCATTGCCCTTGGTACAGCGCAAGCTGCCCTTATTGCAAGGATGACTCGTGCTTCTATGTTAGAAACTCTTAATGCTAATTATGTGAAAACGGCTCGTTCGAAAGGTTTGCGTGAACAAATAGTTATCTATAAACATACTCTTAAAAATGCTTTTATCCCTATTTTGACCGTTATAGGGCAAACATTTGGAACACTTGTTGCAGGGGCGGTAGTAACAGAAACAGTGTTTAACATTCCAGGGATTGGTCAACTAATAATTAACTCAGTAGAGCGCAGAGATTACTCGGTGATACAAGGTACGGTTCTTTTTATTACGGTGTCCTACGTGTTTATTAATCTAATTGTGGATTTATTATATGGTTTTCTTGATCCACGTGTTCGCTTAGAAAACATAGATTCATAAGAGTAAGAGAGAGTAATTAATAGATAGAAAGAAAATAGTGAAAGAACGGAGGCTAGTTATGGAGGCTACAATAAAAGAACAAGAACTTTCTGAAATAAAAAGTAAGATAAATAATCAAAGAAGGAAACTGTTCTTTCAGAGATTTTTATTAAACAAGCTTGCGGTAACAGGAAGTATTATCATTATTGTTACTGCACTTTTTGCATTATTAGCCCCTTTCCTTACTTCATATACGCCTTATGAAATGCAAGTTGCAAATCGATTACAACCACCTAGTGGGGAGCATATATTTGGAACAGACAACTTTGGACGGGATTTATTTTCAAGGGTGGCATATGGAGCACAAGCATCAATGGGTGTAGGAATATCTGTAGCATTTATCACTAGTTTACTAGGATTAATCATTGGGCTATTATCTGCCTACTATCGTATCCTTGATCATGTATTAATGAGAATCAGTGATGGAATGATGGCTTTCCCTGCAATCTTACTTGCTATTGCAATTATGGCTGCATTAGGACCTCGATTAGAAAATGTCATCATAGCGTTAAGTATTGTTTATACCCCATATGTTGCTCGTGTTGTTCGTTCAGCTGCATTAGTTATACGAGAACAAACGTTTATTGAAGCGATGAAAGCCCAAGGTGCATCCAATATGCGAATTATATGGGGGCACATCGCGCCGAACACGCTATCACCATTAATCGTTCAAGCAACATTTATTTTTGCAGATGCCATTATTATTGAGGCGGGTTTAAGCTTTTTAGGAGTTGGAGTTCCGACACCAGACCCTAGTTGGGGGAACATTTTATATGATGGAAAATTAGTGATTTATAATGCATGGTGGATGACGTTATTCCCAGGTATCGCGATTATTTTATCCGTTTTAGGTTTAAATCTATTTGGGGATGGCCTTCGAGACTTGTTGGACCCTAAGACAAATAACGCTAAAAAATAAATGCCCAACCATTTATGAAAAGGAGGAGGGTTTGTATGAGTAGTCATCTTCTTGAGATCAAAAATTTAAAAACGCATTTCCGAACCGAAAACGGCCAAGTAACATCTGTAAATGGTATAAACTTTCATGTGGACGATGGAGAAGTGTTAGCCGTCGTAGGAGAGTCGGGATGTGGAAAAAGTGTGACTGCACAATCTATTTTACGTCTTTTTGAAGAAAAAGGAATGACAAAATATGAAGGGGAAATAAATTATAAGGGTGAAAATTTATTGAAAGTTCCCCTTACTAAAATGCGGAAAATTCGTGGCAATGACATTTCTATGATTTTTCAAGACCCGTTAAGTTCTCTGAATCCTGTTTTTACAATTGGACATCAAATTGTTGAATCTCTCATGCTTCATCAAAAACTATCGAAAAAACAAGCATATAAAAAAGCGGCTGAAATGCTTAAATTAACAGGGATACCAGACCCTGAAAAGCGTGTTCACGAATACCCTCATGAATTATCTGGTGGAATGCGTCAGCGTGTTATGATCGCCATGGCACTTGCTTGTGAGCCAAAACTCTTAATTGCAGATGAACCAACAACGGCACTTGATGTAACAATCCAAGCTCAAATACTAGATTTAATGATTCAGTTAAAAGAAGAAATAGGAATGGGTATCATATTAATTACTCACGATTTAGCTGTTGTAGCGCAATATTGTTCGAGAGTGGTGGTTATGTATTTAGGGGAAATAGTAGAAGAAGCTGACGTGCACACGTTGTTTTCAAAGCCACTCCATCCTTACACACAAGGATTAATGAAGTCCATTCCACGCATGACTGGTGATCGCACTGAAAAATTACACATTATCGAAGGGACGGTACCATCTCTAACAAATGTTCCAAAAGGTTGCCGCTTTGCACCAAGATGTCCACATGCGGATGAAAAGTGTATAGAAGAAAAGCCACTCTTTGAAAAAGTGAATGACGATCATCTCGTCATGTGCTGGCATTATGAAGAGATTGCTAAGAAAGAGGTGGATAACCATGTCACAGCAACAGACGTTAAATAATGCTGAGGTTTTGCATAATCGTGTGGATGATAATAAAGAACCCAAGAAAATATTAGAAGTGAAGGGGCTTAAAAAATACTTTCCTGTTAAAAATTCCATTGGTTTAACGAAAAACTATGTGAAAGCAGTAAATGGAGTTTCCTTTCATTTAAAAGAAGGAGAAACATATGGATTAGTAGGGGAATCTGGTTGTGGAAAAAGTACCCTTGGTCGCACATTACTTCGATTAACAGACAATACTGAAGGAGAAGCAATTTTTCAAGGGAGAGATCTATTTAAATTAACGAAAGAAGAAATGAGAAAAATACGTTTAGAGATGCAAATGGTATTCCAGGATCCATATTCTTCTTTAAACCCTAGAAAGCGTATTGGGGATATTATTGAGGAACCAATGCGTATCCATAATATAGGAACAAAATCAGAACGGATAAAAATCATCATGGAAATACTTGAAAAAGTTGGATTACAGCCTGAACAATTTTATCGATATCCACACGAGTTTTCAGGAGGCCAACGACAACGAATTGGTATTGCCCGTGCATTAGTTTTAAATCCGAAGTTAATTATTTGTGATGAACCCGTTTCTGCATTGGATGTTTCGATTCAATCACAAATTATCAATTTATTAGAAGAAGTTCAAGATCAATTTAAATTAACGTATTTATTTATTGCTCATGATCTAAGTGTTGTTCGTCATATTTCTGATCGTATCGGTGTCATGTATTTAGGGAAAATGATGGAGGAAGCTAATACGGATGATTTATACGAGAACCCGTTGCATCCTTATACACAGGCACTTCTTTCTGCAGTGCCACATCCAGATCCGACGATAAAGAGAGAAAGAATAGCATTAACTGGAGAAATCCCATCACCATCCAATCCACCCTCAGGCTGCATTTTCCATACACGGTGCCCGTATGTGATGGATGAATGTAAAACGACGGAGCCAGTAATTAAAGAGATTCAAAAGGACCACTTTGTTGCGTGTCATTTGCACAAAACTAGTTATTTAGATGAATCATAGTTTTATAATAAGATTTTTGGAGGTGTAGCGGCTTGAAAGTAGATATTCTCATAAAAAATGGGTTAGTAGTAGATGGCAGTGGTACTCCAGGAAAAATAGCCGATATTGGAATAAAAGACGATAAAATCATGATAGCTGATGAATATTCTGATTGGTTTGAAATAATAGACGCTTCAGGTCTCGTTGTTGCTCCCGGCTTTATTGATATTCATACTCATTCAGATTTAACTCTGTTAGTAGACTCTAGAGGTGCGAGTAAAATATCTCAGGGTGTCACGTCAGAGATTATTGGAAACTGTGGGTTATCTACAACGCCTTGTTCCCCTGAATATAAAAACGAGATTAAAGATTCCTGTTCGTTTTTATATGCTAATACAGTTAACTGGACCTGGAACAGCTATTCCGATTATTTGAATGTATTTAAGGAGCAAGGAATCTCATTAAATGTTGGTTTTTATATTGGACATGGTACCCTTCGTGCAACTGTAATGGGCTATGATAACAGAAAACCCACATCGGAAGAATTAGATCAAATGAAGGCGTATATTGTTGAAGGGATGACTCAAGGTGCATTAGGACTAAGTACAGGATTAATTTATCCTCCGGGCTGCTATGCAGATACGGAGGAAATTGTAGCATTGTGTAAAGTTGTTGCGGATTATAACGGTGTATATTCCACTCATATGCGTGACGAGGCAGATGGATTAATGGACTCGATTGAAGAATCATTGGAAATTGCTCGTCGTGCTAATGTTTCCCTGCAAATTTCTCACTTAAAAGCGGTGGGTAAACAAAACTGGGGAAAAGTAAAGGATGCAGTGAAACGGATAGATGAAGCAAGAAAAGAGAACATTGATGTTCATTACGACTTTTACCCATATAGTGCAAGTTCTACGTATTTAAGTTCTTTATTACCTAGTTGGGTACTAGATGGTGGTTGGGAACAAGCGGCTAAACGGATTACTGACGTGACAACTAGAGCTAAGATTTCCTCTGAAATAATGCAGGATTTCAATGAAGTTATGATTGCTACGGTGAACACAGAAGAAAACCGCCGTTTCGAAGGAAAAACGATTAGTGAAATGAGTAGTGTCCTGGAAAAAGAGGAAAAGGAAGTATTTTTTGATTTATTAATAGAAGAAGAAGGCGCTGTGTCCATGGTGAAATTCTCTATGAATGAAGAGGATGTGATCAGTGCCGCATCTGGAAAACATGCCATGGTAGGTTCTGACGGGTTTGCTATTGCAACAGATGGACCTTTAGCAACTGGGAAGCCGCACCCGCGCAGTTATGGTTCTTTTCCACGAGTATTTTCAAAGTATCAAAGAGAGTTACAAGTTTTGACGATAGAAGAGGCAGTGAATAAAATGTCTGGTGCTCCAGCCAATAAATTAGGATTAAAAGATAGGGGGTATATCAAACAAGGTTTTATTGCTGATATTGTGATATTTGACCCTTTGGAAATCAGAGATATGGCAACTTTCTTAGATCCTCATCAATATTCAAAAGGGGTTCAAACTGTCTTTCTTTCTGGTAAAAAAGCATATGAGAATGGAACATTTCTTGACCCTAAGTCAGGTGTTCTTTTAAGACCTAATTGGAAAAACTAGATCTCACTTTCTTAAAATTACTTTAGGGGGATTATATATGATAGATAAGAAGGAATCAGGGAATGAACAAGAGGCGAAGGTTACTTCAATAGAAGTGGAAAAAGTGTTCAATCTTCTAGCGAATGAAGAATCTATAAAACAAGCTCTCTCCTATATTCAAACGGAAAATGATAATACGACAAAAGATCAAATTGAAGTGACAGAGATACCTGCACCTACTTACTTGGAAAAAGAGCGGGGAGAGTATTATAAAGAACGTTTGATCTCGTTAGGGTTAGAAGACGTAACGGTTGATGAAGTAGGGAATGTTTTTGGGAAAAGACCAGGAAAGGGAGATGGGCCAACCCTTGTAGTGTGTAGTCATTTAGATACTGTTTTCCCAGAACATACAGACACGAAAGTGGTGTATAAGGACGGCAAAATATATGCACCTGGAATTTCCGATAATGGACGTGGTTTAGCGGTTGTTTTGACCTTAATTAAAACACTTAATCATATTGGTTTGGAAACAGAGGGTGATATTGTGTTTGGTGCAACAGTTGGGGAGGAGGGGCTAGGCGATTTGTGTGGGGTGAAAGCATTGTTTAAAGAGAGGGAGGATTTAGACGGATTTATATCAGTAGAGCCTGGTGATCCTTCCAGTACGATTTTTTTAGGAACAGGGAGTCATCGATACCATGTTACATACAAGGGGCCTGGTGGTCATAGCTTTATGGCTTTTGGCTTACCTAGTGCAATCCATGCGATGGGTCGAGCGATTGCTTTCATTTCTGATATTCAAACTCCATCTGATCCGAAAACAACCTTTACTATTGGTATGGTTGACGGTGGTACTTCTGTTAATACCATTGCTCAAGAGGCTTCGATGCTGGTGGATATTCGTTCTACTTCAAAGGAAGAGCTTCTAAGTTTAGAAGAAAAGATAGTAGCTTTCATTCATCAAGCTGTAAAGGATGAAAATGATCGCTGGAATACAGACAGCATCTCTGTTGATCTAAAACTAGTAGGAGATCGTCCGGCAGGTGTCCAGTCACCTGATACGGCAATAGTGCAATCATCTTTAGCCGCCTCAAAGGTTCTAGGATCTACCCCAACCCTAGCACCTTCAAGTAGTACTGATTCAAATGTTCCCATTAGCTTGGGAATCCCAGCTGTTACATTAGGTGGTGGAGGTGAATCAGGGGGCATTCATACACTCGATGAGTATTTTGATCCCACGGATGCCTATCAAGGTGTTCAGAAAATATTTCTAACAATGATTGGTTTAGTAGGAGTCTCTGGTGTGAGTGAGCCTCTACTTTAGGTGCCTGTCTCCACTCGAATTTTGTCGAAAAAGAAGCAGTGAGAACCGTCCCCACTGCTTCCTCTTCTATAGTTCGACTGTTAACCCAGACTTGGCTAAGTGGACGGAACCGGAAAATTCTTCTTTGGCCATTCTTAGTAGTTCTTGGTGATCACCAAAGTGTGGTAGATGTGTTAGAATGAGCTTCTCTACTTGGGCTTGCTTTGCTAAGCTCCCCGCGAATTCTGGGGTAGAGTGTCCGCTTAGATGTGCATAATCACTTTTGTATAGAGAGGCTTCACAGAGTAGAAGATCTGCCTCTTTTGTGAAAGGTACGAGCTCGTCACACCAATACGTGTCACCAGTATAGACCAGATGTTTCTCTCCATTCGAAATTCTCATGGCTAAACATGGAGCGGGGTGTACTGTTTCACAAAAGCTAACTTCCCAAGGTCCAATTTTTAGATCCATCCCAGCTGCAATTTCAAAGCCTTTCGTCACATCGCGAAAAGTGAGACGTTCAAACTGATCTGTATCTTTTGAATGTCCATATATAGGGAAGACTTCTTGTTTTTTTCCTAAGTGTTTATTTATTAGCATGTTGTACTGTAAGCTACCAACATCTGCTATATGATCATGATGGTAATGTGATAGTATTAGTGCATCTAAGTCGGAGAGATCGATATAGTTTTGTAATTGGGATAAGCAACCACTACCGCAATCGATTAACAGTGTAAAGTTTTCCTCCTCTAGTAAATAGGCTGAGGTAGCTGCATTTTTTTCTGGATAGGCTCCCCAGTATCCTATGATCGTTAGTTTCATATAAACTACTCCTTTGTCTAAAGCTATAACGCGCTGTCGATTAAGCTTCTAGTATAGTCATGTTTAGGGTGTTGAAAGATGTCTGTTACATATCCAGTCTCTACTAATTCTCCTTGACACATCACGATAACTCGGTCAGAAATGTATTGAACCACCTGTAGGTCATGAGAGATAAAGAGATTACTAATGTTGTATTTTTCTTGGAGATCCATAAGTAGATTTAAAATGGTAGCCTGAACAGATAAATCTAGAGCAGAGACAGCCTCATCGCAAATTAAGAGTGATGGCTGTACAGATAACGCTCTCGCAATGGCAACTCGCTGACACTGCCCACCACTTAAGTGGCGTGGATAGGATTTCAAAAAGGAAGGGGATAAGCCAACGTCATTCATTAACTCCTTCGCTCGATCAATCCTCTCCTTTTTCGTAGAAAATATCTTTTGAGAATTCATTGGTTCAAGTAAGATCTCCTCGATGGTTAAGCGAGGATTTAATGTATCATAAGGATCTTGGAAAACAAATTGAACATTTCTTCGGTACTTTTTGAATTCGTCTCGATTTAGTGTCTCCAGAGGTTTTCCATCATAAAAGATCGTTTCAGGTGGGGAGGATTGTAAGCCTCCTATACATTCCCCTAGCGTAGACTTTCCACTGCCACTTTCTCCTACGAGACCTAGTGTCTCCCCTTTTTCTATCGTCAGATTTATGTTTTTCAACACATGAAGAAGCTTTCTTCTTTCAAAAAAGAACTGCTTTGGAAGGGTAAAGGACTTATTTAATTGCTGAACTTTAATTAATGGTTGTTGTTTGCTCATGTCTTCTCTCCTCCAGGACTGCCTTTCCAACAATGTTCATCTTATCAAGGGGATGGTGACAAGCATATTGGTGCACAAGACCATGGACAAAATGTCTGCCGCCTTCCATAAGCGTAGGAGGGAGCGTCTCACAGTCATCTGTCGCATAACTGCAACGTGGCGCATAAATACAACCAGATTTACTGGCAGTTATATTCGGTAGGGTACCAGGAATCCCTTTTATTCGTTGCCCCTTTATGGCATGATGTGGAACGGCTTGGAGCAAATCGTGAGTATAGGGATGACGAGTATTAGAGAAGACATCATCTACTTTACCGTATTCTAATTTTTCCCCACCATACAAAAGCAGAATAGAATTTGCTATATATTTAATAGCAGCAATATCATGACTGATTAATATGAAGGAAATATTAAGGTCACGACTAAGGGTTCGGAAAAGGTCTAAAATTTGTTTTCGCACGGTAGCATCTAATGCGGTAGTTGCTTCATCAGCGATCACAATCGATGGCTGATGAATAACGGCAATTCCAATGACGACCCGTTGCTTCATTCCTCCACTTAATTCGTGAGGGTATGCTTTGAAAACTCTTTCAGGTTCGGTAATTCCCACTTGTTCAAGAATCGCCAAAGCCTCCGTTTTAGCAGTAGAGCGGGAGACAGATTTATGGGCTAAGTAAGCATCCATTATCTGTTCTCCAATTCGGATAACGGGGTTTAATGCAACCGCTGGATTCTGAAAAATGAAAGACATTTCTTTTCCGTAAATGTTTCTCCATTCTTTCTCAGGAAGGGTTTGAAGATTTTGATTTTTATAGGTTATGGTTCCTCCACCGATTCGAACCTTAGGTGGAAGGATATTCATTAAGGCCTTTGCCGTTAATGTTTTTCCTGAACCAGATTCACCAATGATACCCAGAATCTCTCCTTCTTCTAATGAAAAGCTTACTTCTTTTACGGCAGGGAGCCATTTTTTTCCCACAAGAACTTCTAATGATAACTGATTTACTTCTAGCATTATGATGTAGCCTCCTTCTGTTTCTCAGCTAAACCATCGCCTACAAGATTAAACCCAACTACTGCTATAAAAATGACGATACCAGGTATGATCGGATATAATGGAGCAACTGCTAAGAATCCCTGTGCTTCATTTAGCATCCCTCCCCAACTTGGATGTGGAGGTTGTACTCCTAAGCCTAGAAAGGAAAGTGCTGTTTCTGTTAATATGCCTGTTCCTAGTGCCATCGACATTTGTACTCCGATACGAGGTAGTGCAGCGGGGATGAGGTGGGTGAAGATGATTCTTCTTGCCCCAGCATCATAGGAGTGCGCTGCTTTTATATATCCGAATCCTTGTGCTTCTAAAACAAAGCCGTACATTAGGCGGGAAAAAGCAGGGATGCTAAACACCGCGATGGCAATAAGCACATTGTATATTCCTGAACCTAGTGCTGCTACAATAATCATTGCTAATAAAAGGTTAGGGAAGGCAAAAAATCCATCCATCATCCGCATAATGAGCTGACCCACGGTCCCTTTTACGTAAGCTGCTGTGGCACCTAACATACAGCCGATTAGCATACCAGTACCTACCCCACCAAAGGAAACAATGAAAGCACTTTGAGAGGCTAATATAATTCTACTAAGAACATCTCGTCCATATTGATCCGTTCCAAGCCAGTGGACGGCGCTTGGTCCTGCGAAGCGATCTGGAATATTCATTTCTGTTGGGCTGTGTGGAAGACCAATAAAGGAAACGATCACCATTAGGAAAAGGAGTAGCAACATAGCACTTCCGATGTATAATGATTTCATGCGCTCACCTGCTTTTCCCCTTGTAATGTAATTCTTGGGTCTATTTTTTTGTACAGTAAATCGACACATAGATTTATCAAAATGACAGTTGATGCAAAGAAGATAACTAGCCCTTGTAGGAGAAATAAATCTCGTTGTTGAACCGCGATAAGAAGTAATCTCCCTAAACCAGGTAAAGTGAAGATTTGCTCCATGATGATGACGCCACTGATGAGGCTCATCACTTGTAGACTTAAAATCGTTAATGGACCAATCAAGCTGTTTCGAAGGGCATATTGAAGATATCTTCTTCTATCTGATAATCCTTTTTGTTAACGAAAATGTCATATAATCCTTCTCCAAGACCTCTAAAAGAGAGGCGCGGATCATGCGAATTAGTACAACTGCTTCTGCAAGTGCTAATGTTAGTGCTGGTAAAAATAAGGTTTTCAGGTGTGCAAATAGTCCTTCCGATAAGGGAACATAGCCGCCTGGTGGGAACAATGGAAACATCACCGCAAAAAGTAAAATAAACATAATTCCTACCCAAAAGTTAGGAACGGCAATCCCAATTTGGACAAACGCTTGAATAAGTGAATCCCAAAGGGACCCTTTTTTTGCAGCTGCGAAAACTCCAACGGGAACGGCAATGATAACTGCCATTATAATCGAAAGTAACGTTAACGATAGGGTCATTGGTAACCGCTTTGCAATAATTTCACTGACTGGTTGTTTATATAGAAAGGATTCTCCCAGATCTCCTTGGATAAAGGAAAAGAACCAATCTCCGTACTGTTCGTACCATGGACGGTCAAATCCATATTGGCGGCTAAGCTCCTCCGCCACATGGGGAGGAGCTTCTGTGCCAAGCATGAGTTTTACGGGATCACCCGGTAAGAAAATCAGGACAACAAATGATAAAAAGGAAACGATCAAGATTAAAAATACGGCTGATACAAGTCTTTTTCCAATATAATTCATGTTAATCACCTAGTTTTACTCAAAATAGACATCCTTTAAGTGAATGATTCCAATTGGGAATGATTCATAGCCGTGAACCGTGGAATGAACAGCTGTTATTCCTTTTGTTGATTGAAGATAAACAGCTGGAACTTCTTCTGCTAACGTTTGTTGAACAAAAGCATAAAGTTCCTTTCTTTTCTCCAGATCTAGTTCCACAACAGCGTCTGCAATTGCTGTATCTACGTCTTCGTTTACATAATTAAAGTAATTCTCTGCATTTTCCATGCGATAACGATTTAAAAATGCGTGTGGATCTAAACGTCCTGTATGAGAGATAACAGTGAGATCATATTTTCTTCCTCTATAAATATCCTCTAACCAGATTCCCCATTCGACGATTTCAATTTTTACATCGATTCCAATTCGGCTTAATTGATCTGCAATAATTTGTCCTGCATTAACATGGACGTCGTATCCTTCTGGTAAGGATAACGTTATTTCAAATCCATCTGGATATCCTGCTTCAGTAAGTAATGCAACTGCTGCATCCATGTCATAAGGTAATACATCATTTGTATCCACATAGAAAGGACTTAATGGTGGAAGGTGGCTCCCTAACGCATCTCCGAACCCCCAGCTTGCCCCTTCGATAATATCTCCTTTGTTAATTGCCTTGGATATTGCTTGTCTTACTCGTACGTCATTTAGAGGTTCACGTTCATTGTTCATTGCCATTAGCTGGACACTGTTTTGTGAAGCGCCTTGCATTTTCAGGTGAGGAAGATTCTCAAGCTGTGGTAACTGCTCTCCAGATACTCCGCCGATATGAACAACTTCCGATTGTAAATTTGCCATTAACGTACTTGCATTTGGAATGATTTCAAAGCGAACTTCGTCCAAATGAGGTTTTCCAGCTTCATAATAGTGCTCATTTTTGACTAATTCGATATATTGCTGTGGTTCCCATGTAACTAGTTCAAATGGACCTGTTCCATACAACTTTTCGTCATCTTCAAGGTGTACGATGGCAGACCAAGGATTTGCCAATTGAGATAAAAAGGTGGCATCAACAGATTCTAGCTCCATGGTTATTTCTAATTCTCCAGTTGCTTCATAGTTAATGATATTTGCATACTCACCAACTCGTGGGCTGTCTTCTTCTTTTAATCTGTCTAACGTAAATACTACATCTTCTGCCGTGAATTCTTTTCCGTTGTGGAAGGTAACCCCTTCTTGTAAGGTGAAAACCCAAGTTTTGTTATCATCTGACATCTCCCATTCTTTAGCTAATTGTGGAACTAACTCTCCTTGAGGAGTAACGCTAACAAGCGTCTCATAAATATTGTGGGAAACCTGGAAAGTAGATGCTGATACAGTTCGATGAGGATCTAAACCGTCCACATCATTTGCTATGGCAAAAATAAGACGACCACCTTCTTCTGTAGCATCCTCGTCGGGTTGTTTCGATTCTTCGCCAGATGGTTGAGAACCGTCATTTCCTTGACTAGAGGCAGGTTCCTTTGCAGTAGTGTCATCCGAGTTACAGCCTGTTAACAATAAAGAGAAAACGATTAATGCAAAGAATAAATAGTTCTTCCACGTGAATTTCATAAATCAATCAATCCTCTCATTTTTAATTGTTTCATTAGGTAACCGAGGGTTGTTCCTCCGTTTCCAAATGGCTGAAGGAACTCTTCCTTTTGGTCTATGATTTCGTTACACCAAATGTTTGGAAAAGTTGTTCATGGATTTTCAGTTGTTCTTTAACTCTAGTAGGATCCTGATGTGCAATCGTTTGTATAATCATTTGGCTAATAAGTAAAGGGGTCACATAGGAATCTAAGAAGCCTTGTGACTCTGTTGCTGCTAGTAAAGCAATGTCTACGTTATTGTAAGAAGGACATAACGGTGAATCGGTAAAGATAACACAGGTTGTCTCTCTTTTTCGTGCTTCCTCAATCATTTTTTCCATTGTTCGTGAGTATCTTGGAAAGTGCACACCTAGTAATACATCCTCTGAATTCATGAAGGCGAGATGCTCGGTGACCTCATTTTGCGAGGTAATGAGAGTTGCATTTCCTAAAACAAATTGCAGTTGATAATGAAAGGAAGTTGCAACAGATAATCCCATTCGCCACCCAACAACATAGATTCGTTTTGCATGACGTAAAAAATCAGCTGTTTTGTAAATAGATTGCTCTAAATCAGATGTGAATGTATGTTGTATGTTGTTTAACTCGATATCCAAGGACTTTTTCATCAAGGAGTCCGTTGGAAGAAGACTAGATTTTTCTAAACGGCGTAACGTTCTATTTTCTAATTGTGCTTCTTGTAGTTCTCGTTTCATGTCTTGAAAACCAGGGTAACCAAGTACGGTAGATAAACGGTGTACGGTTGCATCGCTTACGCCTGCACAAACACCTATTTCTTTTACGGACATAAAAACAGCTTTGTAAGTATTTTTTTCCAACCAAACAGCAGCCTTTTTTTGTGCAGTACTGAGACTAGGAAAGGTATCCTCCAGTCGACTTTGAAACGTAGGTGTAGGTAGCTGCGATAATGATTTTGACTTCGTTTGCGATTGTGCATTTTTCTGTGGCTTAACTTCTGGAAGCATGACTAAATTCTCTCCACTGATTGTGTACGAACAAATCTACTAAACTACGAGTATCTGGAACGATATAGTTGTGGTCAAGTTCCTCGATTCCTTGTTTTTCAAATGGATTTAGTAGAATCGTATCTATTTCAGCTTGTTTAGCACCCACAACATCGTCATAATAATTGTCACCAACATACACGATTTCTTCTGCAGGCATTCTCATTTTAGTGATTAACTCGTGAAAAATACGTGGATCTGGTTTTTCGCAACCGAATTCGTCCGAAATAATGCAAGTCTCAAAGTAAGGCGTTAATTTCAAATGGTCCAGAAAGTATCTTGCACTTTTGTCCCAATTAGATAAGAGAGCTAGTCGGTAGCTGTTATCTTTCAAGGTGGTAAGGACGTCATGTGTCCACGGAAACACCTTCCAATATGGTTCGGGATCTTGTTCACGTTGCTCTTTCATGTAATTTGTTTGTTCAATTATGTCAAATGTCTGATGTAATATGTGATTCACATTTCCTACAAACCAAGGAAAGTGCTGGTTCCAACCGTGTGATATAACCTTTCGGTACTCGCGCATAAAGATTTTGTCTACTGCATGGAAGGCCTTCGTTATTTCTGATACGTTTAGGGTTATTCCCTTCGATTGAGCGTAACTATGATAGTGGTTTACTCTGTCGTTTGTAACGAGTGTATAGCCAAGATCAAAGGCAATAACACTTTTTCCATTTAATTGCATCCCATCACTCCTCGATATTTTCATTCATGTGGTAGTTTACATTCTATTGTGTAATAGAAATTTCAAAAGTTAATTAGATGAAATATCTGTTACAAGTCATATTATAGGTATCGATTATTGAGAGGATATGAAGCAGTAATAAAGGTGTCGTAAAAAATACGAATGATATATGTACAGAGTAAAGGCAATATGAAGGAAGCATTGGGGAAGCATTGGGGACGGTTCTCTCTGCTTCCTTCGTTTAGCGAAACGAAATAGTTTAGGTGGCTATAGTAGTAATTATTAATAATTCGAGGGAGAAGGCGTGGGAAAGTTGAGGGCCTTTGAAAGGATAGACAAAGAAACGCACTTATTTTTTGAAATAAGTGCGTTTCTTTGACCTTTAGATACTTCCTAGGAAAAAAATGAATATCCAAAATAAGAATTTAAGAGAAATTGTAACAATACCTAGAATTAGTGCAGCTTTTGCGACTCCAGTCTTAACGGTACCTTTCATCCCTACGACACCAAATATGATTGCTAAAACACCAAATATGTACGGTATGAAAGGTATAAGATTTAAAACAACCCCTAAGATACCCATTACTAACCCTGCTGTAGCCAACCCATTGGAAGGCTCATGCTGTATAATGATTTTTTGGCTATTTTCTGTCATATCTTTCCTCCTTATGAAAAATGTTCAAGCTTTCCTACAAAGAGATAAGAAGATAAATGAACATACCTTTTACAAACCAATCATAAAACTTCTGGAAAACTAGGTAGCTACCATTCTAAATGTATTCCAAATATTTTCTAATATCCCTTAAAAAGTTATTTCAATTACAATAATATCCAAAATACAAGAGAAACGGAAGAGGTGAATTGGATTTCTTACAATCGTAGTGCGATTAATCAAATGCTCCCGTATCTGAAGAAGCAATGGGGACGGTTCTCCTTGCTTCCTTCGTTTAGCGAAACGAAATATAAAGCTGCAGACAGGGCAGAATATGGGCATGGTTCTGCTAGTTACAACCAAACTGCTGCAGTCTTTTCCTACTTATAGTGTGAGAGAGTCAAAGACTGAGGAAGGGGGGAGCTTTTGAGGCTCTGCATAAAGCTAGAACCAGATATATCCTCCCAATCGGCGAAAGTGCACATATATTTGCGTGATCCGCACATAAGTAAGGAATTCGCACATATATTCGTCCAACTCGCACATATAAGTTGGGAAATCGCACATATATTTATTCAACCCGCACATATAATCGCCCAACTCACACATAAAATCTGATATTGTACCCATATTGGTAAACAGTTTAAGAGATCCACACATAAAAGTAAGGAATTCGCACATATAAGTAGGAAACTCGCACATATATTCGTCCAACCCGCACATATATTCCATATGGACAGCTTGCGAGATATGATAGTTTCATTGGTGACAATACTGCAAGGTTTATGGTGGTCAGCAGATACTTACCCTATTGCTTCCAATAATAATTATTCTAAAAAGAAGCAGCGAGAACCGTCCCCACTGCTTCCCACTGCTTCCCACTGCTTCCCCACTGCTTTACGCGCCGATTGGTTTTTCTTTTGTAGGTGTGTGTTTCGGTTTTGGTCTTCCTGATAGAGAGAAGTAGGTTACACTTCGGACGATGCGTTCAATTGGTCCTACCTTACAATATTTTAGATAGTATTTGCTGAGTAAAGCTTGAATGAAATAGGTAACTAGACAGAGTAGAAAGCCATAAAAAACCCCTAGTTTTCCAAAGAATCCGAACCCATAACCGTAAAAAATAGTGGTAAAGATTACTGTTTGTACTAGGTAGTTTGTGAGAGACAACCTACCTACATAGCTAAACCAAGGGAATAAAGCATTCTTATTCCATGCTATATAAAGATAAGAGACAAGAAAGATGTATCCTAGAGATAGGAGTGTGGATCCAGCTGTAAATGCGATTCCAGTCCAATCTTGGTTTGGGAGTAAATAGTATAGTGCTTTAAAAATCAATCCTATTGGCAATAAAATAGTACCCTTTTTGTAAAATCCTATCTCTTCTGTTGGTTTCGTGAACCAACCTTTCTTAGCGGCGTACATCCCAACTAAAAATGGGGGTGCAGTAATGAAAGGAACTAATAAGAAAAGGATCACGATTAGCTCATCTGTTAGTCCTAATGCTTCTAAAGGATCAACATTATTCCGGAAATCTTTCACCTCTAGATAAGTACCTTCACTATAAACTTGGTTAGCGTCATTAATATATTCGTTTATTTTATCAGGATCTTCCACAATAGAGCTTGATACAGACCCATATCCCATGATCGATAACGCTGTAAATAGAACAATAGCCCAAACAAGGATCGTTTTTGGTTTTCTCTTCAAAAACAAGAGTAGGAAAATCCCCGCTAATCCGTAGGAGAATAAAATGTCGCCCTCCCATAAATAAGTACCGTGTAGAAAGCCTAAAACAACAAGGAAAAGAAAACGACGAAAGAACGTTCTTTTTACCCCTATCTGATTTAGCTCTAAATTCTCCTTCATTTTTATTAACCCAAATCCAAATAAGAAAGCGAAGATTGGCATGAAGCTCCCTTCCACGCTTATTTTTAACAATGTATGAAAGGTGGAATCAAAAGAAGACAGGGGAAAGGTGATCTCATCCTTTCCGTACATCCCATATTGAAAAATTAGCATATTTGCTATCAAAATACCCAGCAGACTCAAGCCTCTAATGGAATCAATTAATTGTATCCGTTCTGTTTTCATCGTAACCCTCTTCTCTAATTTATTTTACCTCTTCACTTTACATAAGGAACATGAATAGAAGCGAAAGCGTAGATAACAAAAACCTTACTATTTATCTCATTTTCGTAAGCTGTTCGTAAGGTATATATGCTAGGATGTTGTTGAAGGAGAGTGAAATCGTGAGGGGTCAAGTAATAGTAATTGTGGAAGATGAGGTAGCGATAGCAAAGATGGTAAAGACTGTATTAAGGAAGGAAGGTTTTTCCGAAATTTATATCGCTGAAACAGCATCACAGGCACTGGCTTTGGTGGAAAAACAGAGAGTTGATTTTATTCTGTTAGATGTCATGCTTCCAGATAGAAGTGGATTTGACATTTGTCCAGAACTGAGAAAACTATCGAATGCCTATATTATTTTTTTAACTGCAAAAGTTTCCGATTTTGATAAACTCACAGGATTCGCTATTGGTGCAGATGATTATATAACAAAACCGTTTAACCCACTTGAAATCGTCGCGAGAATAAAAGCGAAAATTCGTAGAGACGGAGCTGTTACAACAAAGGAAGAACAATCGACAAGGAACTTAGTGTATTCTTGTGATCGATTCGCTATAAATGAGCAAGGTGGAGAATTACTTATTGATGGGGTGGTGACACCATGTCCTGCGCAGGTCTTTCATTTACTTCTTTATTTTTGTAAGCATCCTAATCAGGTTTTTTCAAAAACGCAGTTGCTAGAAGCGGTATGGGGAATGGATAGCTATGTAGATGATAACACTGTCATGGTACATATTCGTAGAATTAGAGAAAGAATCGAGATAGATCCCAGTGATCCAAAATATTTACTAACAGTTAGGGGCCTGGGCTATAAGCTGATCAAGGAGAGTAATACATGAGAAGAACAAAACGAAGATTAGCAGCCCGTTTCACAGTGCAATTTATCATCTTTTTTATTCTGGCTGTTGTCATTTTTTCAGGGGGAATCATAGCGTTTTCTAATTTTCTATATAAAGAAGAGTTAAAACGTAATTTTCCAGTTGGTGGTTTAGAAGGGATTATTAATGAGGCTACCATTTCAGGTGATGGTATTTCTTTATACTCAGGCTGGGAAACACTACTGAAAGAAAAAGAAATGTGGCTTCAAGTATTGGATTATGAAGGTCAAGTCATTTACTCCATAGATGCACCTGAGGATCTCCCGAACAAATATAACTTTCAGGAACTAATAGAAATTGATAAAACGAAACGGTTTAACCAATACAAAGTGTTTTATGCCATTGATACCTATTATGAAAATCCCTATTATTACCTATTGGGTTATGCCAATCATTACGGTGATTTATTAGAGTCTTGGGTAAGTGAATATAGTCAACACATTCAAGATAATAATGAAGAGAAACGAAATGAATTAGCTAGAGAGGTAAAGAAGGTTGATAGTAGCTTGAAAATTCTTGATGCCTATGGAAATATCGTTACTAGATTCGGAGAGTCCAATATGGAAAACAAGAGATACGGTTCTGTAGAAATATTCTCCTACCATGTGGGAAAAGGGGATATAGCAAAAGAGATTTCTTCATATTATGATGAAAATTCTAACAATACATGGTTGTTATTATCGGAAAGGGAGGAAGGCTTCTCTTATGACAGTTTTCTTCGAATAGTCACGATTACCTTACTTCTAGCAGCTGTTATTATTTTGTTGTTAGGAATTATTTTCACTGCATGGCATGCAACTAGTTATGGCAGACCCTTATTTTTATTTGTTACATGGCTTGAAAAGCTTGGGAAAGGAAACTATGATGAGGTACTTCACACAATGAATGGAGAAAAAATCGTAACGAAGAAAGGGAAAATAAGTGGGAAGTACAAGCTTTATGAAGAGGTAATTCAAGCTTTTAAAGAAATGGCAGAAAAACTAAAGTTTTCAAAAGAGGAAAGGGAACGATTAGATAAAACGAGAGAAGCATGGATGACGGGTATCTCTCATGATTTGCGCACGCCGCTAACTAGCATCCAGGGATATAGTCATATGCTAGAAAGTAATCAGTATGATTGGACGAAGGAAGAACTTCAAGAGATTGGGCTAACGCTGAGAGAAAAAGGCGATTATATGTTAAAACTTGTAGAAGACTTTTCGCTAGCATTTCAACTAAAAAATGGTGCAGTTCCTCTTGAGAAAGAAGAGGTGGAATTAGGGGAGTTTATTCAAAGGATCCTATTATTAGCAAGCGATGATGTTTATGTTAGAAAAAATCAGCAAATCATTTCCTTTGTGGTAGAGGAGCCGATCCATACTAACATAGATAGGAATTTGTTTGAGCGTATGCTTCTAAATATTATTTACAATGCGATAAAGCATAATCCTCCTAAAACGAAGATTAATATTAGTCTAACAAAGCATGATGACTGTATTTATCTAAAGGTTGAGGATAATGGAGTTGGAATGGACGAGGAGACGAAAAATTATTTATTTGAACGTTATTATCGAGGAATCAATACGACGGAAAAAACGGATGGAACAGGACTAGGCATGAACATTGCCAAAGGAATTATTGAGGTGCATGGTGGTGAGATAGAAGTGGAGTCACAAAAAGATGTAGGAACTAGTATCAAACTGAGTTTCCCAGTGCCTAGTTAGGTAGGGAGGTAGGTATCACTCGTAATTTGGTGTCTGTCACCGAGTTGAATTTTGTCGAATAGGAAGCAGTGAGAACCGTCCCCATTGCTTCAAAAAAATTGGTAAATCCGCCACTTTTTCTCCTTCAATACGTCTATAATAAGAAGAGAGAATCTCTGTTGATAGATAGGGGCGTTTTAGGATGAATAAAATACAATGGATTAGTGTTGTTGTTCTAGTTGTTGTTATTGTAGGTTATGGTATGTTCAGTTTTTTTCAACAAGAAGAAACTCAGGGTGACGCAGATGAATTGGAGGAGAATCCTATACCGGATGATTCTGACGAAAGAGAACAAGAGAGTGACTCGGAAGAAGAGGAAGTAATCATGGGGGGTATTCCAACAGCAGAAGAGGTAGAAGAAGAATTCCCACTTGATTTACCTGCGCAAGCGGTTGAGAACAACATACATTGGATGTCACATCAAAAGGTGTATGCGGATGAAAAGTGGGGGAAAATGCGCATCACGGAGGAACGGATTGATAGATTAATAGAAGTAGTGGAAGCGAATAGTTTTCGTCATGAAGGACTGTATCTTAGCATCTTAAAACGTTGGCAAAATGGTGATTTTAGTAGAGCTGTGGAAGACCATAATGACATCTGGAAATTACAAGGAGGCACGATAGGCAAGGCAACGAGGTTACTTACCGAGGAAGAAGAAAGAATCTATATAGAAACACACTATAGAGAGTAGGAAGCAGCGGGGACGGTTCTCACTGCTTCCAAAACTGCGTAAGGTGCGTTTCCTTGAGTCGTTGTAATGAAGAAACTGTTCCTAGGTTAATGTTGGGCTAGTTCTTCTAGTTCCTCCATTTCTAAGTTATGCTCGTCTAACAAGTCTTGTAACTCATACTGGAAGGTTCTAAATAAGGATCTCGCTTCATTCAGTTGATTATTTGCATCATTTATCAATCCATGATCTTGGTAGTCTATCGCGTCAAGTATCAATACCATTGCACTATATTGCTCATTGGATGCTTTGATGTATATTTCATGAATTTCTCTAACTTCCGATGTACTAGGTCTAATTGCTTCAAGTTTTTGGATGAAGTCTTGGTATTTCGGTAGAATATCAAATTGAATTGTATTATAGAGAACATAGTCATCTGAATAATTGTGACCAGTAACGCTTTCGTATAAACCCAAAATCTCTTCCTCATCAGGAACAAGTGGTATTATTCCATTGTTAACATAATCCTCAAGATCCTCCTGTATTGGATCAGCAAAACACCCAGTAATGAACAGGGATAGCATTGTTACAAGCAAAAAATAAAAACTTTTCTCCTTCAATTATAGCCCTCCAATTATTATTTTTTTCATGTTTAAGTCACCTTCTATATATAGCGCTAATGCGTTTGTCTATATGACAGTGAATTTTTTGTGCCTCATGGTTAGGTAGCTCCTAGAACCTACCGACGGGAAAAATGTGAAATCCGAGCATAAAACTACAGGCAGTATACGAGTAGAACGTTTCTGGTCTCCACTTCGATAGAAGACATCTTTTGCAAGGATCTTTTAATCGGCAAAGAATCAAGAAAAGTATAACCACTCCTACTCCAGTTACGTTTTTTCTTTATCGCTTGTGTGCTTTCGTAATTTCTTTTGTTTTATTTGGGGTATTATAGTAGATTAGAGGGAACGTTTGTTCTAAAGTAGACAGGGGGGGTATAAAATTTATGAGACCAAGCCTAACGAAAAATATTAGTGTTGAGAATTTTCAAGAGTTCTATTGGTTAAAAGAAGAATTACAAGCCTTTTGTAGGGAAATTGGCATAAGTGCTTCTGGTTCTAAAATAGAGCTTTCCACTAGAATTGAAACATATCTTCGGACAGGAGAGATAACAAAGCCTATAAGAAAAACAAAAGCGAATACGAAGAGAGGACCTCAATTAGACTTAAGTCTTGAAACGGTCATTACGGAAAATCACCGTTGTAGTCAAGATGTGAGAGCTTTTTTTAAGACAGTTATCCCGAAATTTCATTTTTCTACATACATCCAAGACTACTTTAAAAACAATGTAGGAAAAAGGTATCATAATGTTGTAGATGCTTGGTATGAAGAAGAGGGAAGGAAAAAAGATCCCTCTTACAAGAAAAATATTGCACCTCAATTTGAATATAATACATTTATTCGAGACTTTTTTTCAGACGAAAAAAATAAAGGGAAAAGTCGCAAACAAGCGATAGTGGCCTGGAATGAAATCAAGAAACTTCCTGGAAGCAATAAATATAAAAGCATCGAGTAGAAGCATCGGGGAAGCATCGGGGACGGTTCTTGTTGCTTCCTTCGTTTAGCCAAACAAAATAGTTTAGGTGGCTACTAGGGAATTACCAGTAATTCGAGGGGGGGAGGCGTGAGAAGTTGAGGTCCTTTGAAAGCATAGACAAAGAAACTCGCTTATTTCTTGGAAATAAGCGAGTTTCTTCGCATCTAGAGACTTTCCAAGAACATGATTAGACGTCTTCTGTGGTCAACTACTGTCACCACACGGATTTTGTTGAAAAAGAAGCAGTGAGAACCGTCCCCATTGCTTCCTTCCAGGAAAGTGCACATATATTTGCGCGATCCGCACATATAATCAGAATTTCGCACATATATTGCATGATTTCGCACATATATTCCTTGAACCCGCACATAAAAACGCTCAACCCGCACATATATTTTGTGGATACCAAAAAAAGTACTCTATCCAAAATGAAAAGTTAGTAAAAATGTTAGATTAAGAGAGGAGTAGTACCTAATACTCTTCTCTCTCCCTCGAAATCTGTCAAAAACGAAGCAGTGAGAATGAACGTTTTGCTTCCAATTGTAATTATTCGAAAAAGAAGCAGTGAGAACCGTCCCCGCTGCTTCCCCGCTGCTTCCCCGCTGCTTCCCCACCGCTTTCCTCCGCCTGCGGTAAACCGGTTTCATTTAGATTTATTAAAATGAAACCGGTTTCTATTTATTTCCTTAACAAATAACCATCGAATGTGTCGAAAATGAACGGATAGTCATGATAATTAACAAAAGTTAACGCTAGTTTAAAACCATATCAATAAAACCGGTTTAATATGTGGAGTGTGGAAGGTGAGAAGAATGATAACCATGTACGATGTAGCGAAGGCTGCTGGAGTGTCAAAGAGTACAGTATCCAATGTGTTTAGTCAAAAGAGACCGATTAGTAAGGAGGTGAGGGAACGGGTTCTAGACATAGCAAAACAATTAAACTACAAGCCAAACTATATGGCGAGAAGTTTAGCAATCAAGGAAACAGGAATTATCGGCTTAAGTTTAATAGGAGAAAAGATTAAATTCAGTCAATTTCACCTCTCTTTTATGAATGGTGTATTGAATGAATGCTATAAACAAGGCTATCGTCTCTTAGTAAACACATTGTCAGAGGAATATAAACATCAGGTATCAAACGTTGCGTCTGATCCTGTTGATGGTGAAATCATTTTAGCACCATCCAAAAATGATTCGAGGATCCGTGAAAAGGAAGCAAACAACATCCCTTTAGTTGTTATTGGAAAGCCACCAGAAGAATTCGAGGACAAGTTATCCTATGTTGATAACAACAACTCTCAAGCTGCTGCACAGGTTGCAGAGTATCTTCTGGAAATGGGGCATGAGAATATTTTGTTTTTAAATGCTCCGAAAATCAGAACGGTGAGTGGGGAGAGAGAAAAAGGATATATGGAAGCGTTAGAAAAGATTGGGATGAAACATAACCAACAAACCATCTTATATAGGTCGGAAAAACTCACATCAATTGACTTCGGATTTAAAACAACAGTAAAAATGCTAACAGACAATCCTCGAATTACAGCTGTTGTAACTGATAACGATAAAGTGGCATTAGGTGTTTACCGTGCAGCAAAGGGAATGGGTCTTTCAATTCCTAATGATTTATCCGTAGTGGCATTCAGTGATGGATCCATGTTTTCTCCAGAACTAACACCTCCTTTAACTTGTATGCGATTAAATGGGGAAGTGTTAGGTTCAGAATCTACCAAGCTATTACTAGAACAAATAAAAGCTGAACATAAGATAATGAAACGAATTATAGTTCCTATTGAGTTAGAAGAGCGAGGTTCAACCGCTAGGGTAGAAAATAATACATGATACCGATCATCTCATATATAACTTCTCTGTGTAATCACTTTCTTTGTCGCATGGGATAAGGTTTCATCAAGATATGGTGAAAAAGGAGAGCTCATACATGTTAAAGAAGTACACATTATTGCTTATTGGATTACTATTATTATCCCTACTATTGTTAGGATGTACAGATCAAGAATCACAAGCAACGGAGTCGAATAATAACGAAACGGAAGATACAAATCAGCAAGATGATGACTTACCTGAGTCCGTTTCTGACTTACATGAAGCACCGATGCTGAAGGAGCTTGTTGCATCTGGTGAACTACCATCTGTAGATGAAAGAATGCCTGTGAAGGAAGACATAATGATTGAGCCAGTTTTAGAGCAAATTGGTGAGTATGGTGGAGAATGGATGTATCCTTGGGCAGGACCAGATGATAAATGGGGCATTGGGAAAATTACAGAGGAGGCGCTTTTCCGTTTTACAGAGGATGGAGAAGGAATTGAGCCAAATGTAGCAAAAGGCTACGACGTAAACGAAGATGCAACAGAATACACGATCTATCTTCGTGAAGGGATGAGATGGTCAGACGGAGAGCCATTTACAGCGGACGACGTAATTTTTTACTGGGAGCACATGCTAATCCCTGAGACTTTCGGAAAAGCATTATATGACTGTTATTATTCGGTTAATCCAGAAACAGGAGAACGGGTAAGATCAGATGTTGTGAAAGTAGATGACTATACATTTAAGGTCATTCATAAATATCCAAGCGTATTATTCTTAGAGCGAGTTGCTATCGATAATAAATGGATGTATGCTCCTGCTCACTTTTATAAAGAAATCCTTCCAGAATTTGTAGGGGAAGAAAAGGCATTAGAAATTGCAAATGAGTGGGGCTATAACGATTTAGACGCATTTGGAGAATGGACAGGATACTATTTCTGGGTATTCCCTGAAAGACCAAGTATTCGTCCATGGGTTGCAACGAATGATCCTAACAGTGATCGCTTTATTATGGAGCGTAATCCATATTTCTTCAAAACGGATGCGGAAGGAAATCAATTACCATATATTGATCGAATTGTATTAGACCGAATGCAAGATCGAAGTCATTATCTATTAGAAGCATTGGCAGGAAATATCAACCTTCGTTCCTTTCCATTCTCTGACTTTACTGTTCTGAAAGAGAATGAAGCTCGTGGAGATTACCGGATTCTTCAATGGTACCCGCCAGCTTGGTCAAGTACGGGACTTCAGTTGAACCAAACGGTAGAAGATCCACAATTACGAGAGTTGTTCCAGGATATTCGCTTCCGTGAGGCATTATCTGTAGCAGTAGACCGTCATGAGTTATCAGAAATATTAACTCTAGGATTAGGAAAACCACAACAATCCTCTGTTCCAGACAATCTTCCAAACTATCAAGACGGTTGGGAAAATCAATGGATCGAGTATGATGTAGATCGTGCGAATGAATTATTAGATGAAATCGGATTAATTTGGGACAATGCTGGCGAGTTTCGAACGTTTTCTGATGGCTCTGAGTTACGACTCACTATCTATCAAGAGACACGAGGAGATTCTCAAGTCGGAATGTTAGAAGAATTATTAAAAAATTACTATGAAGCAGTTGGAATAAAAACTGATATACGATTGGCAGATCAAGGTTTGTTCTTTGAAATGAAGTATGATAACAAAATTCCAGCAACTACAGAGAATGTTAGTCTTATTAAGACTTCGTTCAGACCTGACACAATTGTGCCACTCCGTGTTATTATGGCCATTACGGTCTCTACAACTCTTCTAATGGTGAGGAAGGTGTGAAGCCTGAGGGAGATATCGCTTTACTACTTGAGTATTGGGGTAATGTTGTTTCCTCAAGAACGTCAGAAGAAGTAGATAAATGGAGTGATGAAATCATCAAGCTGCATCAGAAAAATCAATGGGTCATTGGGTATACTGGACCAACCCCATCCCTAATCGTTGTAAGTAACGATATACACAATGTACCAGACGGTATTATTGACGCGGATGAGTTTAGAAACTTTGGTCATGCAAAACCAGCACAATTCTTTATAAAAGAGTGACCAATTATTGAACTGGTGATATCAGCCAGAAGTACGCATGATGAAGTGTTTATCTTATTTTTATAGGAGACGATTCAGAATGTCTCGCAAAATGGGAGGCACTGGAGAGATCCCCCTCTCTTCAGTCGTCTCCTTTCAACTATAGAGGGATTTGCTAGGTTAATGGAAAGTGAGAGGAATACATATGCATCGTTATATATTAAAAAGGTTTTTAATGATGATCCCTGTTGTGTTTGTTATATCCATCATTGTGTTTTTCATCATTCAACTACCTCCAGGTGATTTTGTTAGTAATTATGCTGCTCAACTTGAACAAGATGGAGAGTCATTAAATCAACAAGAAATGGAACGTTTACGTCAATCTTATGGTTTAGATCAAGAATGGTATATCCAATACGGGAAATGGATGTGGGGCATTTTAACAGAAGGAGATTTTGGATACTCCTTTAGTTATAACAGGCCAGTGATGGATGTGATTCAGCAATATGCAACGATGACCATTATCGTTTCATTAGCCTCCATGATTTTTACCTATTTGGTTGCAATTCCAATAGGTGTTTATAGTGCAGTGAAACAATATTCGATAGGAGACTATATTTTTACGAGTGTAGGATTTATCGGGATGGCTACCCCGAACTTTCTTCTCGCTATTATTTTGATGTATTTATCATTTGTATTTTTGGGGGATCCGATGCTTGGACTACAATCTCAGCAATTTATAGACCAACCTTGGAGCGTGGAAAAAGTCTTTGATCTTCTAAAGCATTTAGTAATACCTGTCGTCGTTATTGGAACGGCTAATACATGTGAGTTGATCCGAGTAATGCGTGGACAGATGCTCGATGAAATGACAAAGCCAAACGTACTTACCGCAAAAGCGAAAGGTCTAAAACAAGGGAAAATTTTAAGGAAATATCCTATGAGAGCAGCACTTAATCCGATTGTCAGTACGATTGGTTGGTCGCTTACTTCCATTTTTACTGGTTCAACCATTACGGCGATTGTGCTTAACTTACCGACCCAAGGGCCAGTAATGCATAAAGCATTACTAGGGCAAGACATGTACTTGGCTGGTACGTGGCTATTCTTTATGGCTATCTTCACTGTGATAGGAACGCTAATATCCGATATTTTACTTGCATGGCTAGATCCAAGAATTCGTTCAGAAAGAAAAGGAATGTGACAGATGAAACTAGAGTTCTCGACTTACATAAATCGAATGAAAAACAGAAAGCCGAAGCTTCAAGATGATTCCTATTACATGGCCTCTCAATGGAGCTTGATGATCCGTAAGTTAAAAAAACATCGTCTTGCAAGAATTAGTCTTGTTATTTTATTTACACTCTATTTTTCTGCAATATTTGGTCAATTCATTGCACCTTATGGACTACAAAGCTATGACAGTAAATACATGAATGCACCACCGACAAAAATTCACTTTGTAGATGAGGAGGGGAACTTTCAGTTTCGACCATTTGTTTATGGATTGGAAGCATCCAGAGACCCAGAGACATTACGAAACATTTTAGTAGAAGATACATCCGAAAAGTACTCCCTTCAATTTTTTACAAGAGGAGAAAAGTATAAGTTCTTGGGTCTATTTGAAACGGATGTTCATTTGTTTGGTGTGGAAGAAGAGGGAAGAATCTTCTTATTTGGTACGGATGGTACAGGGCGTGACTTATTCTCAAGGATTGTACTTGGAAGCCAAATTTCCCTGTCAATACCTCTTGTGGGTGTAACGATCAGTTTTCTATTAGGGATTATTATTGGAGGTATTTCAGGATATTTTGGTGGTGTGATAGATTCAGTTATTCAGAGAATCATTGAAATCATCCGTTCATTTCCAACACTCCCTTTGTGGATGGCACTTTCTGCCGCTATACCAGCAAGAGTTCCCGTTGTCCAAATGTTTCTTTATATCACTATTATTATGGCGTTTATCGAATGGACGGGACTTGCGAGAGTGGTGCGGAGTAAATTTATTTCCCTGAAAAATGAAGACTATGTGATGGCAGCGAGGATTGCAGGAGTCAATGACTTAAAGATCATTGCCGTCCATTTAATACCTGGATTTATCAGCTATTTAGTAGTTGCTATGACATTAGCGATCCCAGGAATGATTCTAGGAGAAACAGCACTTAGTTTTCTTGGGCTTGGTATTCAAGCGCCAGCAACTAGCTGGGGGGTATTACTCCAAGAGGCACAACAAATTCAAAATGTCGCTATTTACCCATGGAAGTTGATTCCGCTTTGTTTTGTTATCATAACGGTTTTGGCATTTAACTTTCTAGGGGATGGACTGCGTGATGCGGCTGATCCATATAAATAACATCATGAATGTGAGGGGAAAATATGACACAAGTAACTAAATTCTTACAAGTATCTGATTTAAAGATTCACCTCCAAACAGATGCAGGGTTAATGAAGGCAGTGGATGGAGTGAGCTTTTCCATCGAAAAAGGAAAAACCCTCGGTATTGTAGGAGAATCTGGTTGTGGAAAAAGCTTAACAAGTAAAGCAATTTTACAGCTTAACCCTGATGACTTTCGAACGGAAGGTAGTATTGTCATAGAGGGATCCGATGGGAAACAACAAGATATTCTAACGTTAAAACAAGATGGGAAAGAGCTTCGTTCGATTCGCGGAAAAAAAATATCAATGATTTTCCAAGAACCGATGACCGCTTTTTCCCCATTATATACGATCGGAAATCAAATTATGGAAGCAGTTCTGTTGCATCGCACAACAAATAAGCAGGAAGCAAAGAAAATAACATTAGAGATGCTAGGAAAAGTAGGGATATCTGATGTTAATCGACGGTTCAACCAATATCCACATGAGTTTTCTGGAGGAATGAGACAGCGTGCGATGATTGCCATGGCGCTCTCCTGTAACCCTGAGCTGCTGATTGCAGATGAACCCACGACAGCGTTAGACGTTACTATTCAAGCACAGGTGCTTGAGCTAATGAAGGAGTTGCAAGAGGAATTTGGCATGTCTATCTTATTTATTACTCATGATTTAGGTATTGTTGCAGAGATGTGCGATGAAGTAGCTGTTATGTATTTAGGGAAAGTCGTTGAACATGCGCCAGTGCGTGATATTTTTAAAAATCCAAAGCATCCATACACGAAGGGGTTGCTAGACTCTATTCCGAAAATCGGGATGGGAAGGAAAGAAAAGTTGAAATCAATCGAGGGAATGGTTCCACAAGCCATTGACTTACCACCGATGTGTAGCTTTTTCGATCGTTGTAAAGATCGAATTCCCGGTGTGTGTGATGTTCGTGACCCACATGAGATACAGCTTAACGAAAAACATCGCGTGAGCTGCGTCTTATACGAGAAAGAAGGTGTAACCATATGACCGACATCATCATGCAAATTGATAACCTAACGAAAGAATTTCAAGTTAACAAGCATACGTCCGTAACCGCGATCGAGAACATTTCGTTCACGATAAAAAAAGGTGAGACGTTCAGTCTTGTTGGGGAATCGGGTTGTGGTAAAACTACGTTAGGCAGATGTGTTGTACGGGGAATTTCTTCTTCATCTGGAAAGGTGCTATATCACCAAGATACCTTAGGAGAACTTGATTTTTTGACAGTGAAAGGAAAGCAATACAAGTCGGTGAGGAAGGATATTCAAATGATATTTCAAGATCCCTTCTCTTCCTTAAATCCTAGAATGACTGTGTATGACATCATTAGTGAACCACTAAAAGCAATGACGAAACTAAGTAAAAAGGAAATACAGGAAAAGGTAAAGGCAATTGCGGAGAAAACAGGACTTGATGTGAGCTACTTAAAACGCTATCCCCATTCTTTTTCTGGTGGACAACGTCAACGTATTGGGATTGCACGTGCACTCATTACGAATCCAAAGGTCATCGTTTGTGATGAGGCGGTGTCGGCTCTAGATGTTTCCATTCAAGCACAAATTATTAATCTATTAAAAGAACTCCAAGAAGAAATGGACATTACGTATTTATTTATCGCCCATGACTTGTCCATAGTGGAGCACATTTCTGATCGAGTTGCGGTGATGTATTTGGGGAGAATAGTGGAGCTATCAACAACAGACAAGCTTTTTACAACGCCAAAACATCCATATACAGAAGCTCTCTTATCAGCCGTTCCAAAGCCTGATCCTGAAATAAAAAAAGAACGGATTGTTCTTAAGGGAGAAGTACCAAACCCAACAAATAGACCGAGTGGATGCCATTTTCATCCCCGTTGTTCCTACGCTACAGAGGTTTGTCAATCAGAACAGCCCCCATTAGTGGAAATCCAAGAGGAGCATTTCGTTGCTTGTCATCATGCAAAGGAAATGACACTTCAAGGCATTATGGGAATAGTAGCTACGGAAGAAAAAACGCTAGAAGGAAGGTAACAATTATGAGCGAGAAAGAATTCATTCTATTTTTAGACTGCGGAGATACCATTATTGATGAAGGAACAGAAATTCGTGATGAAAATGATGTTGTTATACAAGCCGAGCTTATCCCAGGCGCAGATGTGATGGTAAAGTCGCTTGCAGAAAGAGGCTATCGCCTTGCTCTTGTTGCGGATGGTTTAGCTCAATCGTTTAAAAACATGTTAACAGATCATGGTCTATACGATTATTTTGAAACAATGACTTACTCAGAAACTGTGAAAGTTTGTAAGCCAAGCCGACGTATGTTTAAAGCTGCTGTCGGAGCAATGGACTTAACAGAGGATGACTATTCTCGAATTATTATGGTAGGGAATAATTTAGCGAAGGATGTCAAAGGTGCAAATCGTTTAGGAATGACGAGTGTTTTCCTAGATTGGACACCTAGATATCCAAAGGAGCCTGCGGACGAAATGGAAACTCCCGATTATACGATTTCGTCGCCAGAAGAACTAGTGGCATTAGTAGATCAACTTCATGAGGAATGGCAAAGCACTAAGAGAGGAAAAGGAACAACAGTATGATTGCGTGCGCAAAAAAGTTTACATTCAAAGTGTTAACATTCGAGATGTGTAATGGAATTTAGACGGGAAGTTCGCATATTAGTCATTCCCTTCGTTATACATATGCTCCTTAGCAATTCCTTTTCGTTTGTTGATTTGATCATGATAACAAGGCTGGGAGAAGTTGCGGTGGCATCCGTGGCTGCGGCAGGACAATTTAGTTTTATTCTTGGGATGCTTTTATCTGCAACTTATGGAATAACAGCTTTTATCACTCAGTTTTTCGGGAAAAATGATATGAAAAATGTGCATAGATCGCTGGGTATCATGTTAACGACAAGTATCGTTTTATCTAGTATTGTCTCCATCGTAGTTTTTCTATTTAAAACGCAACTTCTTTCTATCTTCTTACACGACGAAACGGCATTATTGTTAGGGGTCCAATATCTATCGATTATTGTGTTTGTTTATGTCTTGAATGCTATGAAAGATTCTTATGGCAATGCACTTGGAGCGATTGGGAAAGTAAAAATTAATGTGATTATCGGTTTCATCGGACTTGGTACAAATACACTTTTGAATTATTTACTTATCTATGGAAACTTTGGCTTCCCTGAGCTAGGAATCCAGGGTGCTGCCTACGCAACGCTGTACTCCACCATCCTTAGTACAACGTTGTTACTAGGGTTTATCTATGGACGGAAATATCATGTAAATGCTTCTATAAAATCCTTATTTTCTTTTAATAAGAAATTCATGAAGAAAGTGTATATTGTCACGATTCCTCTAATTTTTCACGAAGGTATTTGGTCTATTGGTAATATGTTATATGCTGTTGCTTTTGGATATATGGGGGTTACAGCACTTGCCACCTATCAACTTGCACGATCCTTTAATAACTACTTTATGATGGGAATATTCGGCTTTTCTTATGCAGCCAAGGTAATGATTGGAAAAAGGTTAAGTCTGGAGGATCCAAGTGAAGCAATTCTAAATGCAAGAAAGTTTACAAAGTTATCTGTATACTCTGCGATTACTGTTAGTGTGCTTATTATACTGTTGAACCCAGTCATCGTTAGTTTGTTTACCAATTTAAGTTCAGAAGTACAACAGACGTTTCGAAATGTTTTATATATACAAGGTTTCGTATTAACGATGTACTTTCTCAATAACATTTGGATTGTCGGTGTTTTTAGATCAGGTGGAGACAACATCTATTCCATGAAGCTTGTCTTGTTCACAACTTGGGGGATTGCTCTTCCTCTCGTTTTTCTCGGGGCATTTGTGTTTCATTGGCCTATAGAAGTGGTTTATTTGATGTTTGCACTCGAAGAAGTCTCAAAAGCATGTATCGGTTTTTTTCGATATCGTTCTAATAAATGGGCAAATAATTTAGTGCGTGATATTGCGTGAGGAGGTTGTTGTTGACGTGACGTTAGATCTGGAGCTTGTGCGAAAATATAGCCCCTATTTATTTTTCGACAAAAGAGAACCCTTCTTTCCGAAATGGATAGGTGTTACTATTTTGGGTAATAACGAGGAATCTCCCTCTTTTCATAGAAAGTTTGTTTTTGAGGAATCGGTTGATTTTGTGATAGAGTATGCTATCTACTGGGATTTTGATATTCAACATATGTATGACCTAGAGCATGTTTGGGTATATGTGGGCCACTCTGGAGAAGTTGTCAATTGTGAGGCTAGTTTTCATGGAAGGTTTGTGAGAGGCTTACTCTTTGATCAATCTAATTTGCTAGATTCTACACATGTTAAGCTATATAGTCAACCAGGGAAACATGCATTTCTACCAAAAGAAGATATGTTTCAGGTTATCCCAAACGTAATGACTTGTACGAATGAATATGCTGGCCAAGATGGACTCATAGTGACAGACCCATTTAAAGGGTTATATGAAACGGATGAGAGTACGAATAAAAGAACGAAAGAATATTTAAAAAGATTCCGTTTTGTTCCGTCATTAGAGTTCTTCCAATGGTCGATTCCTACAGAACAATTTATGGTATGGAGTGAGCTAAAGGACAAGATTGTGGAAAGAATAGAGACATTAAAGAAAGAGGTGTAAGAAAGGAAGCATTAGGGACGGTTCTCGTTGCTTCCTTCGTTTAGCGAAATAAAATTAGTAGAAGCAGTGGGGACGGTTCTCATTGCTTCTACTGCTTAAATGCGCTTTTTATCCTTCCGCTCAGAAAAGTGCACATATATTTACGCCATTCGCACATAAAAGTGGGAAATTCGCACATATATTCTCGGAATTCGCACATATATTCGTTCAACCCGCACATATATTTCGCAAACCCGCACATATATTTGGGCAATAATTAAAAAAAGCTAATTTTGTTTTTAAATGGAGGACAGTCTGCTAAATGTATACAAGTTAAAAGGAATAATAATAGTTCTGCGTATTAATTATTGGAAGATTGCTTATAAGTAATAAACTTCTAACAAAATTAGAACCTGTTCCCCCTTCCAATTCAGAAAGTGCACATATATTTACGCCATTCGCACATAAAAGTGGGAAATTCGCACATATATTCTCGAAATTCGCACATATATTCGTTCAACCCGCACATATATTTCGCAAACCCGCACATATATTCGTTCAACCCGCACATATATTTTGGGATACTAGAAAAGAACTTTATCCAAAATGAAAAGTTAGTAAAAATGTTAGATTCAGAGAGGAGGAGTACCTAGTAATCTTCTCTCTCCCTCGATATCAGTCAAAAAAGAAGCAGCGAGAACCGTCCCCACTGCTTCCAAAATTTTTATTGCTTTTCCTAAATATTGACAGGATAATGTATGTAGGTACGATTTGCGACAATGTTTTTACATAGATAGGAAAGGGAGAATAAAATGGATCAGCAAAACAATAATCAAACGAAAGTTCAAATTACGCCTCTCGACACAAATGAAAGGTTGAACCACATTGATAGTTTAAGAGGATTTGCGCTTCTAGGTATTTTACTCGTAAATATGTTTGTTTTTCAGTATGGGATGGTGGGAATGGAATATATACCATCTCAAGTTACATCAGGATTAGATCTTATATCGTATCAATTTATCAATTGGTTTTTCCAGGGTAGCTACTATCCGATTTTCAGTATGCTGTTCGCCTTTGGTGCCGTTATGATTTGGGAAAGATCTCAAGTGAAGCAACGCCCCTTTTATTTGTTATTTTCACGACGTTTACTGATTTTACTTGCACTAGGATTTGTACACGCCTATTTCATATGGGATGGTGATATTTTACTTACGTACGCTATTACAGGATTTTTATTTATCTTTTTCGTTAAACGGAAGGCAAAAACACTTCTCATTTGGGCAATATCATTAATTACCCTTATTAACCTCATTGGTATAATACCTAGCGGAGACGAGGAAGTTACCTTTGAATCTTATGTAGAATATGAGCAAAATATGTTAGCAACTGGAACATATAGTGATATTGTTCACCATCGCTTTACAGCAAATCCTTATAGTAAAGTGGATTACGGCATAGAGCTTAGTGAACTAGAGAGAGAAATCACTGCAGCTATTGTTTCTATCTTTAGTTTCATACTAATGATTGCTCAGACCTTTTCATTATTTTTAGTTGGTGGTTACATAGCAAAGAAACGTTGGATTCACGAACCAGATACTTATCGATCTGTCCTTGTAAAAATCACTTGGATTGCTATCCCTTTAGGTCTCCTCCTTAAAACAGGAATGGTCTTCACCCTAAATGAAAGTCTTGAATTTTTAGCGTATTTTCTAGGTGGACCACTACTTGCTCTAGGATATATCGCTGGTTTCTGTCTTCTCTTCTTCAACCGTGGTTCTATAAAACTAGTTAGAGGCTTCGGATATGTGGGAAGAATGGCACTATCAAATTATTTAGTACAATCAATCGTGATGACAACCATTTTCTATGGATATGGCTTCGGTTTGTTTGGAAAAATAGGTACCTTTCTTGGAATTTTATTAGCTATTGTCTTATTCGTTATTCAAATGATAATCAGTAGATGGTGGTTGAATAGATATCAATTTGGGCCGATGGAATGGATGTGGCGTATAGGAACATACCTAAGCATTCCCAAAATAAAAAATTAGAAGGAAGCAGCGGGGACGGTTCTCGCTGCTTCTTTGGTGCGCCCAGCACGGGT
>NZ_JBGUAU010000041.1:0-40847 GCF_041820985.1 Evansella sp. AB-rgal1 | reverse complement strand
TGGCTCGGCAGCTCCCCACAGGAAAGGGAGTGGGCAGTAGCGAATGGAATAGAAACCAACAATATTAGGAATACTAGATAAGTTAACCACTAATTGAGATTACGTATTTTCAGGGTAGATATAATGGATAAACAATAATCCATAAAGGAGTGATCTAATGAACAGTGTATGGGATTGGGATAAAGTAAATGATAGAATAGTAGCCTATCTACCGACAATTACTAGAGAAGACATACAGAAGGTAAAAGAAATGATTGATGCAAACCCACCTGGAAAAATAATTCTATACATTACAAAAGAACAATGTAAGGAAGTAGAGGAACTTGGTTTTTCAGAAGAAGCAAAAATGTCCGGATTTTTTCAAGGAGAAGATACGTTCATTTATACAAAATATTATAAAGCAGATAGAGCGAAATCAAAATCTCAAGACAAAAATAAATCGAACCTAGCTATCGTTCAAAGAGATGAAAAAGACTTAACAAAGATTAACATAAATTATGGTATTGAAAAGTTAGAGGAAAGGGATTTACCTCAATTAGCAAGTGTTTTTAAAACTGTATTTCCTGTATATCCAACCAACATATTCGATCCAGCTTATTTGAAAAAAGCGAGAGATACAGAATATACGTTTATGGTTGCAAAAGATAATTCAGGGAAAATCGTTGGAGCTGCTTCTGCGATGGATTCAGGATTTGGAAGTGCAGAAATTACTGATTGTGCCGTATTACCTGATTATCGAGGTGAAAATATACTACAAGGGATTATTTTAGCTTTAGAGGATGAGTTAGTTGGTAATGGTATTAATTTTGCCTATTCCATCACTCGTGCAAACTCTGTTGGGATGAACATGACGGTAAAACGTTTAGGCTACAATTATGAAGGTACATTGATTAATAATTGCATCATATCCACAGGATTTGAAGATATGAATATATGGACGAAACATCTTGTTAATAGATAACTGACAATGAATATGAGGTGAATTGGATGAAGAAATCCATGAACAAATTTTAACCTTCGAGTAGTGTAGCCAATGGATATCGATCACGCGCTCCTCCACTTTTTACGATAACTATTTTTCTATAAACTAAGGATATGGAGGAGAAGTTAGATGAGAAATGAAAAAGAAATGATGGATATAATTAGAAACATCGCAAAAGAAGATAAACGTATACGCGCTGTTTATATGAACGGCTCAAGAACTAATCCGAATGTACCGAAAGATATATTTCAAGATTATGACATAGTTTATGTAGTATCAGAAACGGCTTCGTTCATTGATGATAAAACATGGCTTGACACATTCGGGCAATTACTTATGATCCAGGAACCTGATAAGAATGATCTTGCTATAGAGGCAAAAGGTGATAACTTTCAATCTTATGGGTTTCTAATGCTCTTTTCAGATGGAAATCGTATCGACCTTCATATTGAGACAGTAGAAAACATGAAGCAAGGTTATATTAGTGATTCCCTTACAGTTCCATTGTTAGATAAAGACAATATTTTACCTTACATTCCAGTTGCTGCAGATACTGATTATCATGTTCGAAGACCAACGGAAACGATGTTCAATAGCTGTTGTAATGATTTGTGGTGGTGTCTACAAAATGTTGCAAAAGGTCTTTGGAGAGATGAACTTCCCTATGCAAAAGAAATGTTAGATTCCGTTGTAAGAGAAAGACTGAATGACATGGTATCCTGGTACATTGGCATGCAACATGACTTTCAAGTATCTCCAGGAAAGATGGGGAAGTATTTTAAAGTCTATCTTGCTGAAACATACTGGGAAAAGTATAAAGGTACTTATTCTGATGGAAACTATGAAAATATATGGGATTCTATCTTCCATACTTGTGATTTATTTAGAGGCTTAGCACTCGTTGTTGCTCAGGAATTTCATTTCTCCTATCCTATGGATGATGATAAAAACATGACGATGTATTTACAGCAAGTGAGAGAACTACCTCCAGGTGCTAAAGAGATATTCTAAGTGAAAAACTTTACCTGTTTATAGCGGAATAATGGACGCCACTGTAGTTGGTTTCATAAGGAAAAGAATAGAAGCGAGGTATGCTAGTTTCATGAAGGGGAGCTAAAGGGAGAAATTCTTTTAGCTCCTTTTTTCGATATTATGGTCATTCTGAACACGTAATGTACACTCTTTGCAGGAAGAGAGTGTATTGGACTGCAAACCAGTACAGTACGAACTAATATATAAGACGAAAATTCAAATGACGGTGATAGTTATATATCAATCACAAAAATATTTCACGTATCGTATTTAGATAGAAAATAAAAATGTAATAGATTATTTTAAGAGAATATGAAAAAATAGGTTGTATTATTCTTGGTTGAAGCTTATAGAGGACTGGGGATAAACCCTGTTGGGAACTCTACTAGATAAAAAACAACTATAAAAAAGAAAGTGGGAAGAATAAAATGGAAAGGTACATACAAGATTTTATGCAAAAACTATATAATAACTATATAAAAACCAGCGTTCCAAATAACTACACGCTAAGTGAAATAGATAGAATCATGAAAGACAAATATAGGGCGTTCGAGGAAGACTCGGAAAAAGCAGATGTGGAGTGGTATGTTGAGGATACTTATGTTGTTCGTAAGTATTATGTCATTCACGATCCAAAAGTATTAGAGGAACTGTTTACCACAGAGGAGAAAATAGATTTGTATACCTCAATCCAAAATGGTAAGCAGGAGAACGTAGTGCTTGAAAATGATTCAGAAAGAATGTGGAACCATATAGAAGAAGGTAGAAGAATTAACGTTATAATAGAAAGTATCGATAATAAAAAAATCTCTAATTATACAATTCAAGGAACGAGTGAAAAACTATGGAATGATATTGTTTTATTTGAAGGAATTGACGATGATAAATGCTATTTATGAAATGAAGAATTTCATGAGTATTTAAAAAGGTTGGTAGTCGGTGGTTATATCTTGTCATAATTAAGTAGCTCTGAAAGATTATTAGCTTTGTATCGTGCAGATAATGTTTATAATTAGTATATTTCACGTATCGTACTTGAGGATAGCTCAGGAGCTCCCTACAAGACAGCGAGTGAGATGAAGTGAATGAAATAATAACCAACAAAGTTAGTAATACTAGATAAGTTAATCACTAATTTAGATCACTTTTTTTCAGGGTAGACTAGCTTAAATAAAAAAACAGGAAAAAATATTGCAGAAAAAATGGCTCAGGATACCCAAGCCATTTACTAACCAAACATTTACATTCTTCATTATAGTAGAGCTTAAATGAGTGGAACTTTAAGCCCTAAAATTTAAAATAGTTTCTTTTCAGCATCCTTGGTTTTTCCATAAATTCACCAAAGGTAAATTTCTTAGGTAAATTTTTAGTATCAATTAGCATAAAGTGATCTTCCATTTCATCAATGAGAGTTTCATCAATATACACTATATTACATGAAGGACATTTAGTAGAAGGAACATCAGTTATTTCTACTGCCCTTGTGCCACACGGTAGCTCCCAAAAAGCTGAATCATATGTTTTTTCAGCTTCTTTTGATTCACACCACTTGCAAGTCATTGATATCCCTCCATTTCGCTCAACTTTTCTATGCTTGCTCTTTATTGTCCGTTTGCTTTAATCTTTCTATTTCTTTTTTCCACTTGCGTTCTTTCATTTGATCTCGTTTATCACGCTGGTCTTTTAAAGATTGATGGTTTTCACTTTGTTCGTATGTCTTGCGACGATTTAAACGTTGCAATCCTTCTGGAACGAGATTGAATTTATCATCATTCATTAGCGCAGATACACCAATGCGCTTTTCTTCCTTCTTTTCATAATAAGAGTAAAAGTAGTCCTCCGCAGTATCGGGAGTGTAATTTTTTGGTTCAGGATATGTGGTAATCACACCTTCAAAGTTACGTAATACAACTTTATCGTGACTTTGAGAGATTAAATAGTTAGGTTGTAGCGTAATTTTTCCACCACCTCCAGGAGCATCTACCACAAAAGCAGGTACAGCGTAACCAGACGTATGGCCACGTAATCCTTCAATAATTTCTAGACCTTTTGATACAGGAGCTCTAAAGTGACCAATCCCCTCAGATAAATCACATTGATAAATATAATAAGGACGAACTCTAATTTTAACTAGATCATGCATAAGTTTTTTCATAATTTCAACACTATCATTTATGCCAGCTAATATAACAGCTTGATTTCCAACAGGGACACCTGCATTTGCAAGCATCTCACAAGCTTTTTTGGATTCTTCCGTTATTTCTAACGATGTATTAAAATGTGTATTCAACCAAATAGGGTGGTATTTCTTTAATATATTACAAAGATTTTCGGTAATTCTCTGCGGGAAAACAACAGGAGCTCTCGTACCAATTCGAATAATTTCTACATGGTCAATTGCTCGTAAATTTTTTAAAACATATTCCAAAATTTGATCGTTTATTAATAATCCGTCTCCTCCAGAAATAAGTACATCGCGTACTTCGGGTGTATTTCGAATATATTCTATGGCACCATCTAATTGTTTTTTTGGAACCCCCATACCAATTTGCCCAGAAAAGCGTCGACGAGTACAGTAACGACAGTACATAGAGCATTGATTGGTTACTAAAAAAAGTACACGATCTGGATAACGATGTGTTAACCCTGGAACGGGTGAATCATCATCTTCTGATAAAGGATCTTCTAAATCATACTTTGTCTTCATAATTTCATCGGATACTGGTACAGATTGCATACGAATTGGACATCTTGGATCATCCGGATTCATTAATGATGCGTAATAAGGTGTGATATTTAAGGGAATTGTTTTTGTTGAAATTTTAACTCCTTCTTCTTCCTCCGGTGTTAAGTTAATTACTTTCTTTAAATCATCTAGTGTCCGAATTGTATTTGTTAGTTGCCATAACCAGTCATTCCATTTCTCTTCGGGTACATCCTTCCAAATTTCAAATTCACTCCAATGTTTTTTTGGTTTATATAAGTCCATCTTCACATTATTTCCCCCTTAGGATTTTATTCTCACTATATTTAGATGCAAGAAGCGTGCCAAAGATAAAAATGCTACTATGATAGGATTTATAAAGGAAATAAGATGGAAAAATCTGAATTAACATAAAAACAATGCCGATTATTCGGCATTGTTTTTATAGTTCATATTTGGAAATTTTATATTGTAAAGTTTGTCTCGGAATTTTTAACCCCTTTGCTGCTTCTTTTACATTTCCATTTGTTTCGGAGAGCTTTTCTTTAATCAAGTTCATTTCTACTGTTGCTAATACCTCCTTTAAGCTTTCTTTTGAAGAAAGTGAAGGGGAGAAGGCATTTTTTTTCTCAGGTATAGAGATGTTCAAGTTATTAGGTAAATCTTCCTCTTGTATATAATCACTTTCCACGAGATTCATAGCTGATTCAATACAATGTCTTAACTCTCGTATGTTTCCTGGCCAATCATAACTTCTTATGAGATGAAAAGCTTTTTGGTCGATGCCTTTAACATTTTTGCCAAATTCTTTATTAAAGAATTCAATGAAAGAATATATCAGAGCCTCCAAGTCTCCTTTTCGTTCTCGAAGAGGAGGGATAGCTAAAGAGACTACATTTAATCGATAGTATAAGTCTTTTCGAAGTGTCTCTTTTTGTAATAATGTTTCGGGTTTTTCATTTGTAGCGACTAGAATTCGTACATTTGTCTTAAAGCTTTTGTTTGAACCCACTCTTCGAATCACTCCATCTTCTAATACCCGGAGGAGCTTGGCTTGAAGATCATATGGAAGGGTATGTATTTCATCAAGAAACAACGTTCCACCATGCGCTAATTCAAAAAGACCCTCTCGATTTTCTGAACCAGTAAAACTCCCTTTAATTGTTCCAAATAAAGTACTCTCGAGTAAAGTAGCTGGTATTGCAGCACAGTTTTGAGAAATAAAAGGACCATGGGTGATAGCAGACGCATGATGAATGCTTTGTACAAGTAACTCTTTTCCAGTTCCAGTTTCCCCATAAACAAAAACAGGAGAGGATGTTTTAGCTACTTTTTTCGCTTTTTCAATAAGCTTTAGCATGTGTGAATCTGATGTAATAATATCATTAAAATAATAATGAGCATCATCATCTTTAACGGCAACCGCTTTTTGTTGGCGTCGATCTATTTTTGTTTGTAAATCAATTAATTTATCAGACAATTGCTTTATCCGAGAATAGTCCTTGGCAATCTCAACCGCCCCTAGAACCTTTCCTTTGACTACAATAGGGATTGTTGTATTTATAGTATCAATTAATTTCCCTTTTACATTTCGATACGATTGATGTTGATTAAAAATTGGGTTCCCTGTTTCAATAACTGTTAGCATCGTACTGGATTCAGTGGAAAGGGATGGAAACACTTCTAATAAAGGCCTCCCAATTACTTCTTCAGCTTTAAGTCCATCATGTTCTGCGGCAATTTCATTATAATAAATGGTGACTCCGTTGTTGTTTACTACATGGATTCCTTCATCAATACTCTTTAATATGGCTTTTAACATTTCATTCGTATCTGTGTGAGATGCAAACAAAGAAATTCCCTCCAATCGTACCTGTAATTCGAGTTGCCGAAAATGCGGCAATGGATGCCGGAAATTGGGCATTTATTAAACTATAATACTATTAATTTTGAATATATCAAGTGGTTTAAGAAAGTGTGTTTTCAACATATACAAAGAAAAAGTGTAAAAAGGTTTGAAACTAAATCGAACCTTTCTACACTTATTACACAACGCTTTTCTAATCTTCCATTGTGGATAAATCTCCAGCTGGTTCATTCAACTCCCAAGCCTTTAAAACTCGTCGCATTATTTTACCACTTCTTGTTTTCGGTAATTTATCTTTAAATTCAATTTCTCGTGGAGCTGCATGTGCTGATAATTCCGTTTTTATAAACTTTTGAATCTCTTCTTTTAACTCATCACTATAAGAATATCCTTCCCGTAGTGAAACAAATGCTTTAATAATATGACCTCTTAATTTATCAGGTTTTCCAATAACACCAGCCTCAGCGATTGCAGGATGCTCCACTAATTTGCTTTCTATTTCAAATGGACCTACACGTTCTCCTGCTGTATTTATAACATCATCATTTCTACCTTGGAACCAAAAATATCCATCATTATCTCGGTAGGCTGTATCTCCGGATACGTACCACCCAGGTATTGAAAAATATTCGTTATATTTTTGATCATTTTTCCAAATTTTTCTCATCATCGATGGCCATCCAGCTTTAATAGCTAGGTGCCCCATTTCGTAAGGAGGTAGTTCTTCTCCTTTATCATTGATTATCGCAGCATCTACGCCTGGAATAGGTTTTCCCATAGATCCAGGTTTGATTGGCTCACTTAAATAATTACATATGAGCTGCGCTCCAGTTTCTGTCATCCACCACGTATCATGAATTCGATGATGTAACTCTTTATAACCCCAACGAACAACTTCGGGATTTAGTGGTTCTCCAACACTTAGTATATGTCGAACAGAGCTCAAATTATATTTTTTTACAATAGAAGGCTCTGCAGCCATAAGCATTCGAAAAGCTGTGGGAGCACTATACCACACTGTAACTTTATTTTTTTCAATCGTTTCATACCAATCAGCAGGGGAGAATCTACCACCACGAACTACATTTGTTACACCATTTAACCAGGGGCCAAATATTCCATAGGATGTTCCAGTTACCCATCCAGGATCGGCAGTACACCAATAGACATCATCTTCTTTTAAATCTAACACCCATTTTGCAGTTTGATAATGCTGAAGCATAGCATGATGTACATGATAAACGCCTTTTGGTTTTCCAGTTGAACCAGAAGTGTAATGGAGAATAAGACCATCCTCTAAGTCAACCCATTCAATAACAGACTTTTTTACAGTTGCTTGTTGCATTTCATCATAGTAAGAAACATACTTGCTCGATACATTTTCTCCAACAAGGATGATAGTTTCTAAGTTCGGTAGTTCATTCTCTGGAACACGAGAAACTAACTCAGGTGTCGTTACTAGCACTTTTGCATCACTATCTTCTAATCTACTTTTCACTGCATCTTTCATAAAAGCTTCAAAAAGTGGCCCAACAACTGCTCCAACTTTAATAGCACCTAAAAGAGAAATATATAATTCAGGAATTCGAGGCATAAATATAAAAACTCGGTCTCCTTTTTCAACATGGAACTTTTTGAACATATGTGCTGCTTTGTCGGTTAATGTTTTCAATTCTGAAAACGTATACATTTCATCTCGATTAGAATCCGAATAGAGAAGAGCGTTTTTGTTACCACGACCTTCTTTTACATGTCTGTCAATGGCTTCATATGCAACATTCACCTTTCCAGTTTTAGACCAAGAAAATGTGTCCTTTACATTTTCCCAGGAAAAGTGTTTTCTTGTCTCTTCGTAATTTTGTAGTTGGTAGTTCCCAGCTTTTGGTTGTAACACTTCCATTATCTGAAACACCTCCATAAAAATACTTATTTATATTTGTACGTATATCATATATCTAATATTCTGAAACTTCAAATTATAATAATGTGCAAAAAATAATTCCATGAAGTCATGGAATTATTTATGTTCAATTATTTTATTTGCTATTTGAAGGTGTTTCATTTTATTTAGTTCTGACTCTGTTACATCACGGAAAGAACGAAACTGATAGCCCTGATTTTTATAGTAGGAAATAATGTTTGGTAATATTTCTGCTGTTGTATTATTGTTTGGAGTGTCATGAAAAAGTAACACGACTAGGTTGTTATCTTCAGAATATTCGACAATACTTTCTTCCATGCTAACACCATCATTTGCATGTGGTCCGGCATCTCCAGAAGATACGTTCCAATCAATATACGTATATCCCTTTTTCTTAATATCCCGAGTCAGTTTAGGCATTAATTGTTTCCCACCATATGCAAATGAACTGTGATTAGAAGACCCTCCAGGAAAGCGGAAGAGATTTGGTGGTTCTTTATTCAATACTTCATGATAAACTTCTTCTGCTTTTGAAAAATCATCATAAAATGACTCAAGGCTTGTATATATAGAGTAATCGTGTGTATAAGAATGGGTTAAAATCATATGACCTTCATTATATGCACGTTGTACTATTTCAGGGTTTTCCTCCATATTCTTGCCAACAACAAAAAAGCTAGCAGGAACATTATGTTTTTTTAATAACTCTAATATAGGTGGTGTTATTGTTGAGGGACCGTCATCAAATGTGATAAATACTTTCTTTTCTACTTTTATTTCATCTGAATTAGAATAAGAATTTTCATTTGTTGGATGTAATTCTAATGGTTCTTTAAATTCATTTTTATTAGTTTGAAGAGATTGCACTCTCTGTTCATTTGGTATAGTTGTTTTACTTTCAGTAGGCAGAAAGAGGATGGTGTAACTAAGAAGTAGAAATACAAAAGTAATACCGAATAGTAAGAAATACTTTTTACTTTTCACTTGGAGTTACCTCCTATGTCTTGAATTTTGATTTAGTGAACTGTATGGTAAATGTAGGGTAATATGAAAAAAGTAAGAAACAAATCTTAAATGCTTAGACATTATAAAGGAGGTTTTAGCATATGGACATTTTAATGGTTCTATTCTTAATCGTTGTTGGCATTATTTTAATTAGAATTGTTGGGAAGGTGCTAAAGTTTGCAATTGGAGTTGGACTTTTACTTTTAATAATTTATGTAATAGCAAATCAGCTAGATGATTCTTCTTTAGTAAATCAGATTAGTACCTTTTTTCAGCTATAGTTAGGGGGAGTTATACATGGAAATGCGAAAGGAAAGAGATACACTCGGTGAAGTAAATGTACCTGCTGCAATGTGGTGGGGTGCGCAAACACAACGTAGTTTGGAGAATTTTAAAATAGGAAAGGAAAAGATGCCGATTGAGGTTATTGAAGCTTTTACTATTTTAAAAGAAGCTGCTGCAAAAGCGAATGTTCGCCTTCAAAACTTGGATAAGGAAAAAGGTGAGATAATTGTTAAGGTTTGTTCGGAAATAAGAAAAGAGGAGCAGTATGAACATTTTCCTCTTGTTGTTTGGCAAACTGGAAGTGGTACACAATCAAACATGAATATGAATGAAGTTGTTGCGCACAGGTCAAATCAGTACTTCCAGAAAGAAAATAAATCAACCAGAATTCATCCAAACGATGACGTGAATCGTTCTCAAAGTTCCAATGATACGTTTCCAACAGCTATGCACATTGCAGCTTTTACTAGTATTCAAAATAAACTTCTACCTGCATTATCTCGATTAAGAAAGTCGCTTGTAGAAAAAAAGAATCAATTTGATTCGATTATAAAAATAGGAAGAACTCATTTACAAGATGCAACTCCTTTAACATTAGGACAAGAAATTAGTGGATGGGAGTATATGCTAAAGAAATGTGAAGACATGGTAAAAGAATCTTCTGAACATCTACGCTATCTAGCTATTGGTGGTACAGCAGTAGGAACTGGTATTAACGCACATCCTAAATTTGGTACATATACCGCGGAAGAGATTAGTGAAATTACCCAGCATCAATTTTATTCTTCTGAAAATAAATTTCATGCCTTAACAAGTCATGATGAAATTACATATGTTCACGGAGCATTGAAGGCTTTAGCTGCGGATTTAATGAAAATAGCGAATGATGTTCGTTGGTTAGCTAGTGGGCCAAGGTCCGGAATAGGTGAACTAACATTACCAGCAAATGAACCTGGAAGTTCAATTATGCCTGGAAAAGTAAATCCTACCCAAAGTGAAGCATTAACAATGGTCGCTTCACAAATTTTTGGTAATGATGCAACAATTGGATTTGCAGCTAGCCAAGGTAATTTTGAATTAAATGTCTTTAAACCAGTAATTATTTATAATTTCTTACAATCTGTTACTTTACTAAGCGATGCAATGGATTCCTTTAATGAAAAGTGTGTTATTGGTATAGAGGCAAATGAATCAACTATAAAAGCACATGTAAACCATTCCTTAATGCTAGTAACTGCACTAAATCCATACATTGGATATGAAAAGGCAGCAGAAATTGCGAAAAAAGCTTTTAAAGAAGATTTGACGTTAAAAGAAGCATCAGTATCACTAGGGTATTTAACCGAAGAGGAATTTGATAAATACGTGAAACCAGAAAATATGGTACATCCAAAAGGATAATAAAATTACTCAGTATGAGGGTAGGATTGAAAAAGGTAAGAAAAAGGAACCTTTAGCAAACACCAGCATACTGGGTATTTTATATTTAGTTGAACGATAGAGGCAACAGAAATAGTTTCAGTATACTGTGAATGAAGAATGAAGATTATTAAATAGACAGTTTAAAATTTTCTGTGTTATTGTTGTAAGAACAAATTAGGTAAGGGGGTAGGTGCGTTGAGGATTTTTGATCTACATTGTGATGCATTATTAAGACTTTGGTTAGATAGAAAGAAGATATATACAAATGACCCATCAATAGAAGCTAATTATGAAAGACTTATTCAAGGAAAAGTAAAGGTCCAATTATTTGCTATATTTTTAGAACCAGAATTACCAAGTGACTTAAAATTTCAGTATGCACTAGAACAAATAGATCTTTTTCATACAGAAGTTGTAAACAAAAATGAAAAAATGAAGAAGATCACTTCATGGGAGGATATACATACTTTAAAAGGTGAAGAAATTGGAGCAGTGCTCGCCCTTGAAGGAGCAGACGCTTTTGGAAATGATGTAATGAAACTCCGCACGTTATATCAATTGGGAGTAAAATCTATAGGACTTACATGGAATAATGCAAACTTATGTGGAGATGGAGTAGGAGAAATAAGAGGTGGAGGATTAACGGAATTTGGAAAAGAAGTAGTAAAATTAAATAATGATTATAAAATATGGACAGATGTATCTCATTTATCTCCAAATGGTTTTTGGGATGTAATGAAACTTGCCAAATATCCGATCGCCTCGCATTCAAATTCCAAAACAATTTGTGACCATGTTCGCAACTTAACGGATGAACAAGCACAAGAAATTTTTAATAAAGATGGGCTAATAGGGTTAGTATTAACTCCTGAATTTATTACAGGGGGAGAACAAGCAACAATTAATGATTTAATAAAACATATAGATCATTTTATTGATCTTGGGGGCATTAGTAATATTGCCTTAGGATCCGATTTTGATGGTATTGCTTATTATATTGATGGTTTAGAACATTCAGGTAAATATCAGTACTTAATACAAGGCTTAGTTAGAAAATACGGAGAAGAAATAGTTAATGGTTTCGCTTATGAGAATGTAGTAAAGCGACTTCCCTTATAATAACGAGGATGAGGTAAAGAATAACCTTTACTCATCCTTTTTTTATTACAAGTAAAAAGATGAATACAATTGTAGTAAGTGGAAATTCTAACGGTGTAAATCAGAATGATGAGGAGTGTAGTCATGAAAAAAATGTTAGCTATCGTTTTAATTCTGTTTTTCACCTTAACAGTGAGTCATGTTTCTGCAAATCATCAACAATTTGGATATGTAAGGGTTCTACATGCTTCAACTGATGCACCGCATATTGATATTTATATAAATAAAGAACATGCATTTGGTGAGATAGGATTTAAATCTATCACAGATTATAAAACGTTAAAAGATGGCTCATATAAGATCAAAATTTTTCCAGAAGGTTCAGATCCAAATAAAGAGAAACCAATCATAAAAGATAAAGTAAAAATAAATAATGGAGAAGCTTTTACTTTAGCTGTCGTTCAGATAGATGGTAACTATGAATTGAATACATTTCAAGACAATATTATCCCTACAAAAGAAATATCCAAAATGCGATTTGTAAATCTATCTGAAGATACTTCTCCACTAGAGTTACAAACAGATGAATGGAACATAGAAGACGTTCCTTTTAACAATGCCAGCGAATATCAAGAAGTTGCCCCAGCTTCTCAAGATTTAATCATAAAAACCAAGTCTGAAGAGGTTATATATGAAATCCCAAACCTTCAATTAATGTCTGGTGCCAATTATACAGTATTTGCATTAGGGCTAACGAAGGGAGAACCAGGTTTCGGAGTTATTATTACAAAGGATAAAATTAAAAATAATTAATAAATGAATACTTCACGTTATAAAAACGCAGGAGTGGAAGTAAATTCCACTCCTTTTCAATTACATTTGTAATAAAAATGTTATAAAATATACCTTGTTCTTGAAACATAAACATGCTTTAAATAGATATATGGTTTTAATATAAACGTGTTTATAAAAAATACAAATTATTCATATAAATTATACAACTCAGGTGATCAGGATGAGGAATTGGAATAATGCAATCTTTATATTTACTATTTTAACCTTAAGTATTTCTTTGATAATCATACCTATAACTTCGAATGCACAAGGGAATCCAAATCTGAATAGTGAAGCTGCAATTTTAATGGACCGTACTACTGGGGAATTGATTTACGAAAAAAATGCAGATAATAAAATGTATCCTGCAAGTTTAACAAAAATTGTAACAGCTATTATTGCGATTGAAACACAGGACCTTTCTGAAATTGTTACAGTAAGTAACAAGGCTATACGTGCTATTGGAACTCGTGTTTATTTACTTGAAGATGAACAGGTTACATTGGAGCAGTTATTGCATGGCTTGATGGTTAGTTCAGGAAATGATGCTGCTATTGCTATTGCAGAACATATTGATGGATCAGTAGAGGAATTTTCAAAAAGAATGAACCAATTTATAAAAAATAGGATTGGGGTAAAAAACAGCAATTTTTCAAATCCACATGGTTTATATGGAGAAGACAATTACACAACAGCTAAAGATATGGCGTTAATAAGTGCGTATGCAATGGGAAATGAAACATTCCGCCAATTAGTATCAACCGAATTTGTTGACTGGATAGGGGAAGGATGGGAAACACGAATTTATAACCATCATCCATTACTAAGGGCACATGAAGAGATAATAGGAATAAAAAATGGATTTATTTCTCAATCAGGATATACATTAGCAACAGCCGCTGTGGTGGACAATACAGAACTAATCGTTGTCACACTCAATAGCACATCGAGAAATACGGCTTCAAGAGATACACTGGCATTATTTCAATTTGGATTCGAGAATTATGAAACACAGTGGATTTCCTTTAATGAGGAACCTTTATTAACCAACTTTATTTTCCCTCATGATTTACCGTATACAACTTATAAGGAAGAAGTACTTCACTACACTATTTCCGAAGATGGTTACGTAACTATCGAAGGAGACAATAGGATTATTGATATTGTGGAGTTAGAAAAAAGAGAACCATTACATTTACCTAACTTTTCGTTTGACAAGATTGTAGAAACCCTTGAACTCCAAAAGAATCAAGAAGTAAACAGTTCACCTTCGTGGAAGGAGTGGCTTTTAATAACAGGATTTTATTTTTTTATATATCGATAGAATTATTTTTCATAAGAGAGTCCTTTATAGGGCTTTTTCTTTTTATAAAATTGGAAGTACTTGAGTTTATTTTTTTCTGAAAAAGGAATATGTCGAAAAAAGGATTTTAATTTTGTAATCAGATATTGAAGTGATAAAATACTAGAAAAGATATCAATGATAAGTTTAGTTATATTTGGTGATTTAAAGAGGGGAGGGGCAGAAATGAAGTGGGCCAGAAAAATGGTGAAAAAACTATTCATTATAGGCTCATTGTTAGTTACATCTCTTGTGCTTCTCATATTCCTTTCACTATACATATGGCAAGCAACGGACGAAGGGAAATTACCAGCAAAAACAGCTGTAGTACTTCATGCAATAAATAATAATTTGGTACCATTAGATATAAATATTCAACTTCCCAAAATAGTAACAGGCGGTCGTGGTGGCGGAGGCAATCCATTACTTCGGGAAGATCTTTATATTCCAGTAGCGGGTGAAGCACAAATTCCTATAAGGATATATCGTCCTCAAGGAGATGGTCCTTTTCCAATTGTCATGTTCTATCATGGAGGAGCTTTCATGAGAGGTTTTGGTGATATAAATACGCATGATAATATCATGCGGTCATTAGCTGCTAGAACAAGAAGTGTTGTTATTGCAGTCGGTTATCGTGTCGCACCTGAACATATTTTTCCTGCAGCTGTAGAAGATAGTTACTCTGCTATACAATGGGCAGTTGAGAATGCACATACTTTTAATGGAGATGCAGAGACGATTAGTGTGGTCGGTGATAGTGCTGGTGGGAATATTGCAACAGTCATGACGTTAATGTCGAGAGATCGCAACGGACCTGAAATAAAATCACAAGTACTAATGTATCCACTTACGACGTTTCTAGATGTAGAGTTAGCATCACGTGATATATATGATAGTGGTTATTATTTATTATCAAGGTCTGTAATGTATCGTGCAAGGGATACATATACTCCTGATGAATTGATGTGGTCCAATCCCTATACATCACCTTTACAGGCAGAAGATTTAGGTGGGCTTCCACCAACGTTAATCATTACTGCAGAGTTTGATCCATTGCGAGATGAAGGGGAAGCTTATGGAAAAAGGTTAGCAGAATTTGATGTTCCTGTAAGAACTACAAGGTACAATGGAGTTATGCATGGCTTTATTTCCTTTTATGAGATCATGCAAAGTGGTCAATATGGCTTACAAGAAGTTTCTACCTTTTTAAGAAATGCTCATGATGATTCGTTATATATTCCATCTACCTATGAGTTACAAGTAAGACAACCTCCACAAGGGGTTGATCGAGTTAGAGATCAAGCAGAAGCTTTTGCAATAGCAGCATATTTATTAGGGCGAATGGGCTTAAATTTGTTTGAACGGTAAATAATCTAGGAGCGATAATAGTAAATACCCGCTCCTTCTTCTAAGTAAGATTATTTAAAAAGCTGTTAACCTCTATACGGAATTGGGGCGACTTGGAGTAAAAATAAGCATCAACGTTTTGCAGAGCCTTCTTAAAAAGGAGAGATTGAAGTGAATAGATTTATATCGAACACGATTATATCCATCTCCATAATACAATGTATTTTGATTCTTATTCTTTCTATCTACTATTTCTATCTTGGGATAGAATGGGGAATGAATGAAAGGCTTATGCTGCTTATGTTATCAGATAGTGCCTATGCTTTATTGATACCTTCAACGATCGCACTATTACTTCGAAAACAATGGGGCTGGTGGTACACTGTCATTGTATATTGTAAGTTATTTCTTGCTAAAATAACTGCCGTTATTGCAGAGATGTATATGTTATATAACAATACAATAGCTGAACCATTTCAAATATCAATTTTTATTTTTGATGTTTTATTGATTTTTCTGTTCGTAGCAGTGATCTGTTTTTTTTTCATAAGCAAAGTAAGAAGTTATTTCTGTGTTCAAATGAAGAAAAACGTTTTACTATTTTTTATGATAATTAGTGCATTAATTTTATACGTAATGCATGTTATAACGATGTTATTAGTTATAAAACTACTATAAACAATAAACATTCTAATAAGAGGTTGAAAGTGGAGGAATACTATGGAGCAGTACATAAATCAAAATGTAAAAAAAATAGAAATATCAGGAATTCGGCAATTTTTTAATCGAGTTGCATCTGTGCCAGATGCTGTACAATTAACGTTAGGGCAACCAGACTTTCAAACACCAGAACATATAAAAGAAGCAGCTAAGAGAGCGATTGATGATAATGAAACGAAGTATACCAAAAATGCTGGTGAGCCTGAACTAGTAAAAGCAGCAAGTAATTTTGTTAAGAAGAAGTATGGTTTGCAGTATGATCCTGATTCGGAGGTATTAACAACAATTGGTGCTTCACAGGCAATTGATGTCGCATTTCGAACTATTCTAGACCCTGGTACAGAAGTTATTTTGCCAGGCCCATCTTACCCAGCCTACGCACCAATCATTACTCTTTGTGGAGCTACACCAATATATGTTGATACGAGGGAATCAAATTTTATATTAACGAAAGATCAAATTGAAAAGTATCGTACAGATAAAACACGAGCTGTTGTTTTACCTTACCCTTCTAATCCGACAGGGGCTGTTTTAAGCCTGGAACATGGAAAAGAGTTAGCCGAATACTTAAATACTCAATCCATGTTTGTGGTTTCAGATGAGATATATTCTGAATTAAATTATGATCAAGAACATGTTTCAATTGCGCAATTTCCTGGTATGAAAGAAAAGACAATTGTAATTAATGGAGTGTCTAAATCTCATTCCATGACTGGTTGGAGAATAGGCTTTGCTTTTGCACCAGCAACTATTATGAAACACATGCTAAAGGTTCATCAATATAATGTAAGTTGTGCATCATCTATCTCTCAATTTGCAGCCATTGAGGCTCTAGCTAACGGATTTGAGGATCCATTATACATGAAGGAGAAATATAAAGAACGAAGAGATTATATGTTATCTCGTCTCAAAGAAATAGGAATTCCAACTGTGAAACCTGAAGGGGCATTTTATGTTTTTCCATGTATCTCAGAATCTAAACTATCTTCATTCGACTTCTCCATAAAATTATTGGAAGAACAAAAACTAGCTGTTGTTCCAGGGGATGCATTTTCCCTTTACGGCGAAGGGTATGTGCGTTTATCCTATGCATATAGCTTGAAGGAACTGGAAGAAGCGATGATTAGGTTTGAAAGGTTTTGGATATCTATTAGAAAATAGGTGATGAAAGTGTGTGGGCGTTTTACTTTGTATGCAGACCCAGATTTTTTGCTCGATTATTATGAGGTGGAGAATCGTGAGGAAGTGGAAATATATGCTCGTTATAATATTGCACCAAGTCAGCAAGTGCTAACAATGGTTCAAGGAAAAACTGGATTACGTGCAGGTTATATGAAATGGGGCCTAGTACCTCGATGGGCACAAGAGGAATCTATTGGGAATAAAATGATTAATGCTAGGTCTGAAACAATTCAAGAAAAGGTATCATTTCGTCCATTAGTGAAAAAAAGACATTGTATCATAGTGGCAAATGGATTTTATGAATGGAAGACAGGACCAGATAAGATAAAGCAGCCATATTATATAAAACTTAAGAGTAATGAACCGATGGCATTTGCAGGTCTATGGGAACGATGGCAAAATAAAGATCATGAGATTATTAGTTGTACATTATTAACTACGGAAGCTAATTCTCTCATGCGACCGATTCATGAAAGGATGCCAGTGATTCTTCCAAAAATGAAAATTGAACAATGGTTAAAGGTAAAAGAGCAGGTAGAATCTCTATTTTCTCCTTATCCAAAAGATGAAATGGAAGCATATCCTGTCTCTACAATAGTAAATACTCCACAAAATGATCATGAAATTTGTATTCAATCCATAAATGAAAACAACGTCTATTAGTAGACGTTGTTTTTTCTTATAAGATAAGTATAACATTTTTGGACTTAGAAAGTTGTCTAGCTCCAGGCGCCATCGTCTCGTGTCAATTAACCTGACCGATAAAAGAAAAAAACATTTTCAACTGCAAGAACATTTTTCTTCGCAGATTGCAAGCGGATTCCGCTTTTCGTTCGTCCAGAACATTTGCATTTCGCCGGGAGACAGGATGTCGGCATGACGCCGTGCCCACAGGACGTGGGCTGTTCTTAGGCGGAATTGGGGCGCCTTGCGATTTTCTTAATAATCATTTGACTAGAAGTATTTATTATTTCGATATTACATATCAATGGACTTTGTAAGATAATATTACTTAGAGATATTACAGTGATAGAATATTAAAAAAATAAGGAAATTTCTTTTGCTGATTTTTCCTTATAGTGCTAAAATATCTAGTGGAAGCGTTTTACCTATCAAGATAGTGTTAAAGGTGAAAAGACAATGTAATTAGCAGTGTTTTATTTTGCTATTATTGCATACAAAAACATACTAAGAATAAATTGTTGGAAAGATGACAATGGAGGTTTTTAATTAAATGAACAACATCCGTTTTGAGCAAGGATGGGCCCAATTTTATGGACCTAACTATGGTTATATGTTAGAGGTATATGAGAATTTCTTAAATGATCCATCATTAGTTGATGAAAACACCCGAATATTTTTTGAAAAATGGGGTGGTCCAGATACAGAAGAAACTCCTTCCCACACCAAGACAAATCAAACGGTTTCTATTGATTACCTTCTAGCAACTGCAAATGCAATAAAGCTGGCAGATGCTATTAGAAGAAGTGGACATTTATTAGCTAATATTACTCCGGTTGGAAAAAAAGAAACGCGTGATTTATTTAATTTAGAAGATTATCAGTTATCAAAAGAACAGCTACAGAAGATTCCAGTAGAAATATTAACAGAGGATGCACCTGCTCATGTGAAAAATGGTTATGATGCTATTGAACATTTAAAGAAAGTGTATACCAATACGATGGCATTTGAATTTAAGCAAGTGCAAGATATTGAAGAGAGAACGTGGTTAATAAGAATGGTGGAGTCTGGTGAATATCGACCTAATTTTTCAAAGGAAAACAGACTCCAGCTTCTAGATCGTTTAAATAAAGTAGAGGGATTTGAACACTTTCTTCACAAAACATTTGTAGGACAAAAGCGTTTTTCAATTGAAGGACTGGATTCTATGATTCCGATGCTCGATGATTTAATTCGAGAATCTGTAGAAGATGGTACGAAACGAATATTAATTGGAATGGCACACCGAGGAAGATTAAATGTATTGGCACATTCATTAGGCAAACCTTATGAAAAAATCTTTGCAGAGTTTCATGACGCTCCAAACAAGGAATTGGTTCCTTCAGAGGGTTCTATCGGTATTAACTTTGGTTGGACTGGTGATGTAAAGTACCATTTAGGAGCAGATCGAGAGATAAAAGAAAGTACAGTAGAAGCAAAAGTAACACTTGCGAACAATCCGAGTCATCTTGAGTTTGTTAACCCAGTAGTTGAAGGGTTTGCAAGAGCTACTCAAGATAACCGAACTAAACCAGGATATCCTGTACAAGACAAGAAGCATGCAATGCCGATCTTAATACATGGTGATGCAGCGTTTCCTGGTCAAGGTATTGTAGCAGAAACGTTAAATCTAAGTAAATTAAATGGATATTCTACTGGTGGTACCATTCACATTATTGCAAACAACATGATTGGTTTCACAACTACAAGTAATGATTCCCGTTCTACTCGCTATGCAAGTGATTTAGCAAAAGGATTTGAAGTTCCTGTGATTCACGTAAATGCAGACGATACGGAAGCTTGTTTGGCTGCTATTCATTTAGCGTACATGTATCGAAGTAGATTCCATAATGATATTGTCATTGATTTAATTGGTTATCGACGATTTGGACACAACGAAATGGATGAGCCGTTAGCCACTCAACCAAGTTTATATAAAGAAATTAAAAATCATAAAACAGCTTATGAAATTTATGGGCAAAAGTTAGTTGAAGAAGGTATTATCGAGGAAGAAGAAATCTCTAAATTTAGGGAAGACTTTCTATTCAGACTTGAAACACAGTTTGAGAAAGTAAAAAAGCGGAAACTTGAAACTGTAGAGAAGAAAATGCAACCTCCAAAGCAAGTGGAGGATAAATTAAATGGGATTGAAACAAAAGTGGACCTCACTACATTAATTAGTATGAATGAACAGATGTTGGATTTCCCAGAAAACTTCAATGTTTTTCCAAAACTAGAAAAAATCTTAAAACGTAGGTTGAAAGCATTAGATGAGGGAGGAACCATAGACTGGGCTTTGGCTGAAACATTGGCCTTTGCTAGTATTCTTCGTGATGGAACTCCGATTCGATTAACTGGTCAAGATGTTGAACGAGGAACTTTTGCTCAACGTCATTTAATCTTACACGATTACGAGAACGATAATAAATATTCACCTCTACATGAAATACCTGATGTAAATGCATCATTTGCAATATATAATAGTCCATTAACAGAAGGGGCATGTGTGGGATTTGAATATGGATATACAGTTCACGCTCCTGAAACATTAACTCTTTGGGAAGCTCAATATGGAGACTTTTCTAATGGAGCACAAGTTATTTTTGATCAATTCATTTCAGCAGGTAGAGCAAAATGGGGGCAAAAGTCTGGGCTAGTATTATTATTGCCACATGGATATGAGGGCCAGGGTCCAGAGCACTCAAGTGGAAGATTAGAACGATTCCTACAATTAGCAGCGGAAAACAATTGGCATGTAGCAAACTTAACAAAGTCTAGTCAATATTTTCATATATTAAGACGACAAGCTATGCTATTAGGAAAAGATGAAGTAAGACCACTTGTTATCATGACACCGAAAAGTCTATTAAGAAACGAACGAGTTTCTTCAAGTCCGATAGATTTATCGGAAAACCAATTCCATCCAGTTATTATGCAAGAAGGATTAGGAAAACATCCTGATAAAGTAAAGCGAATAGTATTTTGTTCAGGAAAGGTTTCTGTTGACTTAGAAGATGCATTAAATAATTATGAAAACCTTGATTGGGTTCATATAGCAAGGGTAGAAGAATTGTATCCATTCCCTAAAAATATTGTGAAAGGTCTATTAGAACAATATCCAAATGTCGATGAATGGTCGTGGGTACAGGAAGAACCTAGAAATATGGGCGCTTGGCATTATGCTTTAGCGCATTTACGAGAGTTAGCAAATGATAAAATCGAGATACAATATATTGGAAGACGTCGTCGTTCAAGTACTGCTGAAGGTGATCCAAAAACACATAAAAAAGAACAGCAACGGATAATTAATGAAGCATTAACTCGTATCAATGAAGGGGGAGATGAGGAATGATAGAAGTAAAGGTTCCAGAATTAGCTGAATCGGTTACAGAAGGAACAGTAGCTGAGTGGTTGAAAAAAATAGGTGAATATATTGAAAAAGGTGACAACCTTGTTGAATTGGAAACAGATAAAGTGAACGTAGAAATTGCAGCGGACGAAGCTGGAATTTTAACAGAAGTACTTGCTCAACCAGGAGATATAGTCAAAGTTGGAGATGTGATAGCGAAGATTGATACATCAAGTAATAAAGAGGATGTAGAAAACGACAATACTTCAGATAAAAATGTAGAAGAACAAGCAGAAACGAAACAACCCAAAAGCGAAGAGAAACCGGAAGAGATAAAACAATCTTTCTCGAGTAGTTCTAGGCCGATTGCAACACCGTCTGCAAGGAAGCTAGCTCGAGAAAAGGGAATTGATCTCCAATCCATATCTCCAAGAGATCCGTTAGGAAGAGTAACAAAAGGGGATATCATCGAACATGGGGAAAAACCGAAACAAAATACAATAGAAAAGAAAGAGAATAAGGAAGCTATACAAGAAAATCCTACTAAACCAGTGGAAAGAATTCGTATGTCTCGTAGACGTCAAACCATTGCAAAGCGTCTAGTAGAAGCTCAACAAACTGCTGCAATGTTAACAACATTTAATGAAGTTGATATGACTAATTTAATGGATTTACGAAAACGTCGTAAAGATAAGTTTCTTGAAAATAATGGTGTGAAGTTAGGCTTTATGTCATTCTTTACAAAAGCAGTAATTGGAGCATTAAAAAAATATCCTTATGTTAATGCTGAGATTCAAGGTGATGAAATAGTATTAAAGAAATTCTTTGATATTGGAGTGGCGGTATCTACAGAAGATGGATTAGTTGTACCTGTTGTAAGAGATGCAGATCGACTTGATTTTGCGGGTATTGAAAAAGAAATTGGAGGTTTAGCTGAAAAAGCTCATAAAAAGAAGTTAGCCATTGATGATTTACAAGGTGGAACATTTACTATTACCAATGGTGGCGTATTTGGTTCCTTATGGTCTACACCAATTTTAAATACACCTCAAGTGGGTATCTTAGGAATGCATAAAGTACAAATGCGTCCAGTTGCAATTGACGATGAACGCTTTGAAAATCGTCCAATGATGTATATCGCATTATCTTATGACCATCGAATTATTGATGGAAAAGACGCAGTAGGTTTTCTCGTAAAAGTAAAAGAATTAATAGAGGATCCAGAATCGTTATTGTTGGAAGGGTAATATTCATAAAAGGAGACGTACACAGCTTGTATGCTGTTACGTCTTCTTTTTTATATTCAATAGCTTTGTTTAAGGGTAATTGAAAGGAGTGCGAGTAATAGTAAAATCTAAGTTTAAATCCGAAAGTAGTAAGAACTCTAAATCTATTGGTTTACTATTTCTTCCTAATTTTTATTATGTTACTATTAATAAAAAAATTAAAATTAAAAAATATTCAAAAAATATCTGAAGGTAGGTATTTAAATGGGGAAAATAACAAACCAATTCGCTATTGTTATTACGTATTTAGTTCTTTTTATAACGATTACTTTGCTAGCTTTGCTGCCAAGAGGTGTTGTTTTCATTTCACATGATTATCATGTCGAGAGGAATTTTTCGATAGTGTGGTCTCAATACGCTGGTAATATTAAATCTTTTCTCTTTCATTTATTCAGAGGTGATTTAGGGTTAAACATATATGATCAACCAGTAATGAATGATATCAGTTTATACTTTCTAGAGCGAAGTTTACCTGTTATTATTGGAGCATTTAGTTTATCTCTTTTATTAGGTGTAATTTTAGGAACCTGTATCTTTGCACTGAAAGGGAAGAAAATAGGAAAAGTATCATCTTCTTTTGTTTGGAGTTTACAAGCACTACCGGACTTCTTTTTTTACATATTAATACAGATGTTACTATTTCAATTATTTCGCTGGGGTTTTCCGTCTTTTTCGTTTTATGGATACGATGATATACATAATTATCTCATTGCTATGTTTATTGTCTCCCTTTTTCCAAGTGCGTTCTTAGCTCTTATAATAGCGCCTTTACTTGGTGAGGAAGAAAATAAAAGGTATATTGTCACAGCTAAAAGTAAGGGAATAACACCTTTTATTGTTTTATGGAAACATCAGTGGATGAACATAATGAATCGAATGGTAAGACATATACATACTGTTATGGTGATGGTAATTGGAAATCTATTAATATTTGAATATATGTTCTATATGAGAGGAGCAGCAATGAGGTTGTACCAAGCAATGGGATTTCATGGGGCATCTATACGTGGAGGATACCGTTCCATTTCTTCCGATGGTGCTTTCGAAGTACCAGTTATCATTTGGTTATTTGCCTGTTTTTTACTTGTAAGTTTTTTCGCTCACATCATACAATCCATTCTTTCTAGTTATTTAGATAGGAGGCTAAACTAGTGAAACAGCCACTATACCTTATCTCTACATTTTGCTCTAGTTTATTACTTCTTTTTTGTTTTCTATTACCGTTTTTTTATTCTAATGAAATACAAGAAATTATTTTTATAAACACAGAGGAAGGAGAAAGATTATTTCCGCCGTATGGACCATCTCCACAACATTGGTTAGGAACAGACATTATTGGGAGAGATTTATTTCATCAACTTGTGATTTATGGAAAAAATACGTTGATAGTTGTGTTCACTATAGTAGTGTTGCGATTTAGTATCGCTTTATGCATTGGTTTTGTTGTTAAAAACAAAAAAGGGGTTCTTTATTGGCTAATGGAAAAGGCACATCACTATCTTTCTGCATTACCTATTTTATTTTTGGTCATATTATTTATGAATTTGGCAATAGTAGAAGTATCGCCTTGGCGTATGATATTTATAATTGCATTCATTGTATTAATAGAAGTTGGAAGACTGTCATACATATTTAGTAACGAGATACATAGTTATTATCAACAACCATATTATGAAGCTTCCAAGATGATTGGCTCAACTTTTTGGTTACGTTTAAGAAAATATGATATAAGAAATATAGGTCCATCTATAGTGATTTTATTTATGCTAGAGTTATCCAAGGTGATGCTCTTACTTGGTCAATTAGGTTTCTTATCTATGTTTATCTCACAGGAATATTTTACAATGGAGGCTGGGCCAGTTGAGGTGCAAAATCGTTTTGGAACATGGGGATCCATGCTAGCTGATACAAGGGATCATATTAGAGATGAGTTTTGGATCCCCCTCGCGCCTATAGGAGCTATTACATTTGCAATGTTTACATTCCAGTTATGCGCGGAATCATTAAAAAAATACTTCTCGAATTTGAAATCATAATTTTTGGTGAGAGATGATGGAGGATATTGATGGATTTCCTTATTGGCAGTGCGCTTTCGGCTTTAGCAACAGGTGTTGGGGCAATACCCGCTTTATTGTTTAGTCGAGTTACACATAAATTTCGCGATGTTTTATTAGCATTTACAGCAGGGGTAATGGTATCTGCATCTGCATTTGAACTTATTCCTGAAGCATTAGCATATTCCAATCTTCAAATTGTGACGCTTGGAATACTATTAGGAGTTTTGCTATTAACTTTGTTAGAGCAGAATATACCTCATATTGATTTAAGTCATAAAAATACGTCTATAGAAGTTGATCAAAAGTCAATGTTAATCATTGCTGCCATTTCATTACATAATCTTCCCGAAGGTTTATCCGTTGGTGTAAGTTATGCTAGTGGAGTTGAGGGTCTCGGACCATTAATTGCGTTTGCCATTGGATTACAAAACATGCCAGAAGGATTTCTTGTTGCATTGTTTTTAATTCAGCAAAATATAAAAAAAAGATATGCCTTTTTAATAGCTCTCTTCACAGGTATACTTGAATTTATTGCAGCAATCATTGGATATGCATTAACTGCATATGTATCATTTTTAGTTCCCATTGGACTGGCATTTGCTGCAGGATCTATGCTGTATATAGTTTATAAAGAATTGATTCCTGAAAGCCATGGAGATGGACATGCATTAAGCTCAACCTACGCTTTTATTTTTGGTTTACTAGGAATGCTTTGGTTAACTCAAATATTTTAATGTGTGGGATAAGGAAACAAAAAAGGAGTTTAAACAATGCCTAGTAAGATCAAAATTCTCGTTTTTCTATGTATCATCATTTTATTACTATGGTTAAATCACTCCTATTTGCAATTTAATCCAGTGGATATTCAACGCACAGTGCTGTCTTTTGGCTGGCTGGCTCCAATCGTTTTTATTGTAATGTTAACAATACGTCCATTTATTCTTTTTCCAGCATCTTTATTTGGCATCGCAGGAGGTCTTTCCTTTGGACCTCTTTTAGGGCCAATTGTTACATATATTGGTTCATTAATTGGAGCATCCATCTCTTTTTTAGTAGTAAGAAAATTTGGGGATGGTATTGTTCAGAAACAATGGAGAGGTAAAGGGGAGATCATTCAAAATAAAATTGAAGAGAATAGCTTTTATTATGTGTTAACCTTACGAATTCTTCCAATCATTAATTTTGATTTAATTAGCTATCTATCAGGATTGTCTCGAATAGAATATCGGCATTATATTCTAGCTACAATGATTGGGATTATTCCTGGAACATTGGCTTTTAATTTTTTCGGTGCAAGTTTTGTTCATGCAGACTGGGGAATGATTGCCATTACTATTTTTATGTTCCTTTTTGCTTTCATGATTCCATATCTTATACGAAAGAAATTAGAGAAGAAAAATATATCTATCGATTTTTTAATGAGAAAACTTAAGTAGTCTACACTGAAAATACCTGGGTTCATGGTAGTCAAACTTATCTATTATGACCAACTTTGTTGGTTTCTATTCCATTCGCTATTGCCAACTCCCTAATAGGCAAGCCTCCTCGAGGAATTCCGTCTAAGCACGTGCCCACGTCCTGTGGGCAACGGCGTCATGTCGACATCCTGTCTCCGCTCTGCGGTGTCTCGCCTCTACTCTACTCTACTTCCCACTGGAGTTCCGTGGGCATTCGCTTATTCCATATAAAGTTATTGTTACTAAAGCATATAATAGTGTATTTTCAATCTTATGGTGTGAAATTTTTGGTCTGGAATGTGTTACTAATAAAGGCTGTGTAAATGGTTCACTTGTGTTTTCTTATATAAAAAGAGTAGCCAATGAATAAAAATGAAATGATGGCAAGGTAGAGGACAGTAAAGCCTAACCAATCCATTCCTTCTATAATTGGAATAAATACAATCACTGCAATATTAACAACGATTAGTCTAATAAACCATGACTTAGTCATATGGGGGAGGAAGAGAAAGAAAATCCCTAGACTGAGTGCAAGTACAAATGTTGCTACCATAAAATATGGGTAAGCATTGATCATAGCTGTAGAATAAAACAAATAAAATAATCCAATTAGAAAGAAAAATAGTAAAACAAAGTAGTCCCTCATGTAAACAGTCCTTTTATCACAATATTAAGGATGTACCTTTTTCAATGGTTCAGATTCCGTTAATGCAGTGACAGATACTGCATTCTCTCTTAACAGATTTCTTTTATTAAATCTTATACGACTAAGTGTAAATACAAGAAGAGCAACCCAGATTAAGGTGAAAGAAAAAAAGTGTGTCTCCGTAAATACCTCATTATAGAGAAAAATACCTAACAGTAACATCATCGTCGGTGCAATATATTGAAGAAAACCTAATAAAGATAACGGGATCCGTTTTGCACCAATACTAAATAAAATGAGTGGAACAGCCGTAGCGGCACCAGATACGATTAGTAAGAAAAATGTTTTCATATCATCCATATAAACTACGGTCGGAGATATACCATGTTGATATACTAAAAATGAGAGTGCAATGGGTACTACTAACAAAGCCTCAATAGCAACACCATTCATTGCAGTTACGGAAACAACTTTTTTTATAAGTCCATATAAACCAAAACTTACAGCAAGAGTTATTGCAACAATTGGAAAAGTACCTAATGAAACTGTTAAGATAATTACTGCAATAGAAGCAAGAATTACAGAAAACCATTGTATTCTTAATAATTTTTCTTTTAGGTATACAACTCCTAATAAGACACTGACAAGGGGATTAATATAATAACCTAAGCTAGCTTGTAATACTTGATCATTTGAAACAGACCAAATAAACGTGTACCAATTAACACTTATTAATGCTGCAGCAAGTACCATTCCTATTAGTAATTGTGGCTTTTTTATAATACTTTTACACTCACTTATAAAGTGATTACTCCTTTTTGTAACGATGAAAATAAGTATCATAAATACGAACGACCATATGATTCGGTGTGCTAGAACTTCCTGTGGTACGATATGTTCCAACAATTTCCAATAAATAGGTAACGTTCCCCATAGTAAGTAAGCACTTGTTCCTGAAAGTGTTCCCCATTTTTGAGATGAATCTATCATTCAACGATCTCCTTAGTGTAATTTCATTTTACTTTTCAAATTGTTTTGCAATTCGTAAAACCTCTTCATAATCTAAATCTACTACAGGTTTTCGTGATAAAATCCGTTCTTTCATATCTAACAGTAGTTTTTTTTGTTTTTCATTAAGCTGCTTATCTGCCCATTCAAAATGAAGTATCGCATATAAATCACAATCTCTTAATCTCATAAATAAAGGAAGCTTTTTCAATTCTTCAAGTGGTAGATTCTGTTCAGATAAGTAGCCAGCAACATAGGTTGTCATGAATTTATTTGCAAATATTGTTTTCTCGTCTTCCGTTTCGTTAAACTGCCACGTTGAATAGTACAGTGGCATCGCAAGGTCATGAATAATATAATGATAGGAACAGTCATCAAAGTCAAATATCCACAACCGATCATTATCATAGAAGAAATTGCCTGAATGAAGATCAGTGTGAGTTAATAAGTATGTCTCTTCTGTTTTAAGTAAGGAAGTAATTTCATCAAAAAGCATTGTAACTTCCTGCTTAACATCGCCGTCATCTGGTAAGTAAGTGGCAAAGACAGTACTAGACATTTCCATATAATCATCTCTCTTTTTTATGGAAGGGGAGGGTGTATATTGTTTTGTAATTTTATGTAATTGACCAGTTGATTTTCCCCAATTATAAAAAAGTGCTGTATTATCTCGATTTTCCTCTAGTATAATTTGCTTTCCTTTTGCTTTTTCGAAAACACTTACAAAAAATGATGATTGATCAGTCGCTATTACTTCTTCTACTAATGAATTATTATTTGAAAAAACAGGTCCGCACACAGCAGCACCATTATTTTTCAAGAATAATAGCCAATCAAGTTCTGCTTCAATTTGTTTCATATTCCTGTGTGTGGAATGGCATAAACGAAGCACTACTTCCTTTTCATTTATCATTCCTCCATAAATGAAATTTTCAAAGCCTGCAAGTTCTTTTAATGTGGTATGACTAATATTATATAATCTAGCAGCTGAATGTAATACATCCGTCGAAAAACTTCCGATTGCTTCCTTTTTCATATAATCTACTCCTCTTTGAATAATGATTAAATAGACGCTAAATAAAACGAAAGGATACAAAAAAATTAACTATCAGGTCGATTTAAATGATGTTGAAGTTCTTCTAAGCAATCGTGAAAAGATAGTACTTCATAAAATACAACGGTTTTTGCATGGAAATGATGGAAAAATTCAGGGTCTTTGCGATGACCAGAACTATAATCATATTTTAAATACTGATCGAGCTCGTATATAACATAATAATGATCATCGGACATTTCCTCTTGCAGATTCTTTAAAGAAGAACGAATAAAATAAGATGCACGATCCAGTAAAACCATCTCATAATCTGTAAAGTCAATATCTTTATCTATATATTGTAAATTCCCTAAATGAAGACTCATTTTTTGTAATATGTTTAGTTGTCTTTTCAAAGATTTTAATAATCGAAATTCCCCATGATTAATTCGATGATATTTCCATTCAAGCTCTTGATAATTAGTCATCTCTTGCGTTTTTTCAATAGATCGTCTCAAACTGATATAACTGGAGAAAGGAATTTCCCGTTGTTTTGATGTGGTCTCATTATTTTTTAAATGCTCAATGGTTTCTGAAAAGACTTGTTGAATATCTTCATAATGATTTTTAATTTGATTGGTTATGAAGGGAACATATCTAGGAGGAAGGATTAATAAATTTACTAACGTCGATACCGTTAGCCCGATTGTAGTAGTTCCTAATCTTGTTATAAAAGCTAAGAAGAAATGATCATGTATGTCTGGTATCATAGCAACTGCTGTTAGAGTTGCAACGAGGGTCCCATGATGTAATTTTAACTTTTGACATAAAGTTATAGTTAATATTGCCGCTAACATGAAGGTTACTGGGGAATTCCCAAATAATGAAACAAATAAAACAGCAAAACCCGCCCCAATGGCAGATGCAGGAAAACGGACAACTCCCTTTTTTATAGAATCAGATGCTGTTGGTTCTAATGTAACAATTGCGGTAATAACCGCAAAAACAGCAGGTAAATCATACCTTAAGCAAATTGCAGCAGTAATAAAAACAGCAATACCAGTCTTAATAATCCTTTGTCCGATCCAACTATTATTATATATATAACGATAATAAAAAGTACGCATAAGAAGTCCACCTATTATGATCATATTACGGAAAGTAGTTTCATTGATTTATTATATCATTGTTGGATAAATTTATAATACGAATTTTCATGTTTGTTTACAGAGGGTATAGTACTTGTTATGGTATGATTATTCAGGAGTGAAATTCGACAGAGATAGATTAAAACAGACAAACAGTGAGAGAAGAGAGAGGTGAGTTTTTTGTCCATTTCATTTTTACTAGGACGCTCAGGAATGGGAAAAACCTCGAAATTGTTAGAGGAAATGCTTCATAAAACAAGAGAGAACCCACAAGGAGATCCAATCATATATCTTGTACCAGATCAAATGACATTTCAATCAGAAATGCAATTAATATCCTCTACACAAAAAGGGATGACGAGAGTACAAGTGTTAAGTTTTTCTAGATTAGCTTTACGAACTCTTCAGGAAACTGGGGGAATTTCTAGGCAGCATATACAATCTACTGGTATACAAATGGTTTTGCGAAAGATTGTCGAATCAGAAAAGCAACATTTTTCGGTTTTTGGAAAAACAACAGATACAAATGGCTTTATCGAGCAACTAGAACAAATGATTTCAGAGTTAAAAAGATACGATATTACATCTGAATCATTACGAGAAAAATACGATACTTTAGTAGAAAAACAGGATAAAAAACCGCAAGAAAAGATACTTCAAGAAAAATTACACGACATATCCATAATTTATAATCGCTTACAAGGAGAATTGGCAGAAAAGTATCTTGGATCAGAAGACTATTTAAAATTATTATCACAGCAAATTCCTAAGTCAACTTATCTGAATAAAGCTACTGTTATTGTTGATGGATTTCATAGTTTTACACCTTTAGAATTACTTGTAATAGAACAGCTTGTTTCAAATTGCAGAAATGTAACATTCTCTTTAACATTAGACAAACACTACGAAATCGATGAACATTTACAACAGCTAGATTTGTTTTTTGAAACAGCGAGAACCTATCAAAAGATTCGTCACACTTGTCGTCAGCTAAAATTGGATGTAAAAGAGCCTGTTATATTAAAAGATAGTCTACGATATCGATCTCATGCATTGAAACATCTTGAGCAATACTATGATGTAAGACCTACTGTACAAAGTGTAGATAATGATGGGATTTTTGTTATAGGAGCCGTTCACCGACGAAGTGAAGTTGAAGGCGTTGCGCGCGAGATTTTACACTTAGTTAGAGACAAGTCCTATCGTTTTCAGGATATGGCATTATTGTTGCGAAATACAAGTGATTATGGGGATTTACTTGAGACTGTGTTTGCCGAATATAACATACCTTTATTTATGGATCAAAAGAGATCCATGTTAAATCATCCAGTGATTGAATTTATTCGTTCCTCGTTAGAGATAATTCAAGGACATTGGCGTTATGAAGCTGTTTTTCGTTGCTTTAAAACCGATATGCTTTTTCCGTTGTCAGAACCAACAAGAATGATGCGAGAAAGAGTGGATAAGTTGGAAAATTATGTTCTTTCCTATGGTATACAAGGAGCTAGATGGGTTCAGAAGGATCCTTGGATATATCGGCGAGTACGAACGTCAGCGGACGAGGAACGTAATAGAACTGCCCAAGAGGACAAATTTGAAAAAGAAATTAATGAATTGCGAGCCCAATTAACAACGCCATTAATTTGGCTTGAGAAAAAAATGAAGAAAGCAACTTCACTCATGGAACGTTGTGAAGTGTTATATCATTATTTAGAAATGTGTGACATTCCTAAGAAACTAGAGATATTACGTGATAAGTCTCTTAACGAGGAAGATCTTCAAAGCTCAAGAGAACATGATCAAGTTTGGTCGGCAATTATTGATCTAATGGATGAGATGGTAGAAATGGCAGGAGACGAAACAATGTCGTTTTCTATGTTCCGAAACATGTTAGATACAGGATTAGAAGGCTTGAAATTTTCTATTATTCCACCAGCTATGGACCAAGTGATTGTTGCAGACATGGAGCATTCTCGTCTTACAAATATTCGCTGTGGATTTATGTTAGGTGTAAATGAAGGAACAATTCCAGCAAAGCCAAACGAGGGTGGAATTATTTCGGAGGAAGAACGAGAAAAGCTAGCTAAAGATGGAATGAGTTTGGCTCCAAGCAGTACAATGCAACTGTTGAATGAGTCGTTTCTTATTTATATGGCGCAATCCATACCATCAGAAAGGTTATATCTTACTTTTCCATTAGCTGATGAGGAAGGGAGAAGTCTACAACCTTCCATTATTTTAAAAAGAGTAAAAGATCTGTTCCCATCTCTGGAGGAGAAACTATGGTTTCATGAACCAGTGGATACAGATGTAGAGGAGCAATTTCAATTTATTAGTAACCCTCGTAAGACGTTGTCTTATGTAGCGTCTGAGCTACAGTCTTGGAAAAAAGGGTACTCTATACCAACCTACTGGTGGGATGTCTATAATTGGTACGCATCGAACAATAATTGGCATTTTCAAACAAAGCAGGTTCTTCATAGTTTGTTCTATGAAAACAAAGCTAATACACTATCAAATCAAGTAAGTCGAGAATTATATGGTGATCATATTCAGACGAGTGTTTCTCGAATGGAGCAATATCAAAACTGTGCATTTGCGCAATTTGCTACTTACGGCCTTTCATTACGGGAAAGAGAAACGTATAAGTTAGAGGCTCCTGATATTGGTACATTATTTCATGCAGCTTTAAAGGGGATGGCAGACCATTTAAAGAAAAATGGTAGAGATTTTTCTCAGTTAACAAAAGAAGAGTGTGCAAAGTTAGCAAAACATATTGTGAATGAATTAGCACCGAAAATTCAAAGAGAAATTTTACTCAGTTCAAACCGATACAATTATATAAAAAAGAAGTTGGAAGATGTAGTTGCAAGAGCATCTTCTGTACTTTCGGAGCATTCAAAATCATCCGGTTTTTCACCTGTTGGCTTAGAGATTGCATTTGGTCCTAATGAAGAACTTCCACCGTTACAGTTTAAATTAGAGAATGGTTGTACGATGGAGTTAATCGGTCGAATAGATCGAGTTGACCGTGCTGAAAGTGAAGACGGTGTGTTACTGAGGGTAATAGATTATAAATCTAGTAAAAAAGATGTAGATTTAATGGAGGTCTATTATGGTCTTTCGTTACAAATGCTCATCTATTTAGATGTTGTTGTATCGTTCTCAGAAAAGTGGCTAGGAGTAGAAGCTTCTCCAGCTGGAGTTTTGTACTTTCATGTGCATAACCCACTTATACAAGCGCAACAAAAGATGGAGGTAGACGAGCTAGAGGCAGCGCTTTTTAAAGAGTTTAAAATGAAAGGACTCATAAGTGCGAATCCAGAAGTAGCTCGACTCATGGATAATCATTTAGAAGATGGCAAATCTTCCAATATCATTCCAGCACAATTGAAAAAAGATGGTGGTTTCTCAAAAAATTCATCTGTTATTTCTAATCAAGAGTATATTACATTAAAAAACTATCTACGAAAAAAAGTAGAGCAAATAGGCTTAAAGATTACAGATGGAGCAATTGACATAAATCCAATGAAAACAAAGCAAAAAACAGCATGTACGTATTGTTCTTTTGCATCTGTTTGTCAATTTGACCCTACTTTAGAAACAAACGATTATAACCGTCTAGGTAAAATAGATAAAAAAGATGTTGTAAATAAAATGGAGGAAGAAGGAGGGGAAATAGTTGAAGATTAATCCAAAACCAGAAGGTGTAACTTGGACAGATGACCAATGGAAAGCAATTGATGCTTCAGGTAATAACATATTAGTTGCAGCCGCCGCCGGTAGTGGAAAAACGGCCGTTCTTGTAGAACGTATCATTCGTAAAATTGTGAATGAGCAAGTAGATGTAGATCGTTTATTAATCGTTACTTTTACGAATGCAGCCGCTGCTGAAATGAGAAATAGAATAGGGGAAGCTATTGAGAAGCAATTACAAAAGCAACCAACATCGTTACACTTACGTCGACAACTTACACTATTAAATCGTGCGAACATTTCTACCCTTCATTCATTTTGTATGAAAGTTGTTAGACAGTTCTATTATGAAATACAAATAGACCCTAGCTTTCGTTTACTAGATACTACAGAAGGTGAATTGATTCGAGAAGAAATACTAGATGACCTTTTTGAAGAAGAATATGGAAGAGAAAATAATGAATCTTTTTTCCAGGTAGTAGATAAATATAGCGGGGATCGTAGTGATGATGCATTACGTAATCTTATTCGAAAATTATATGATTTCTCTAGATCACATCCAGATCCTAACTACTGGTTAGAAGAAATAGTCAAAACGTACGAGTTACAGAATGTAGAAACGTTAGAAGACCTTCCGTGGACGAACGAATTAGTTTCTGATGTTAAGTTACAGCTAGAGGGTGCCTTGTCTTGGTTAACAAAAGCAATGGAATTAACAAAGGAACCTGCTGGACCAGCAAAATATAGTGAAACATTGGAAGATGACATTCGATATGTAGAAAGTTTATTACAAGCATCAACGTGGAACGACATGTACAACGGTTTTCAACAGAATGGTTTTGAAACAATAAAAAGAATCACGAAAAAGGATCTTGTGGACGAAAAATTGAAAGAGCGAGCAAAATCATTACGTGATTCAGCAAAAAAACAAGTAGAGACTCTAAAGAGCGATTTGTTTCTAAAAAAACCAAATGAATTCATGGAAGAGTTAAAAGAAATGGCTCCCTCCGTTGGAAAAATCGTGGAATTAATAAAAGCTTTTTCTGAGCGATATATGGAGGAAAAGCGAGAAAAAGCTGTATTAGATTTTAACGACTTAGAGCATTTTTGCTTAGCGATACTTGGTAAAAAGAATCACGATGGAGCGATGGAAGCAACACGTGCTGCTTCAGAATTTCAAGAACATTTTGTGGAAGTATTAGTGGATGAATATCAAGATACAAATCTTGTACAGGAAACAATTGTCTCGTTATTATCAAAGGGCAATAATCGTTTTATGGTTGGAGATGTAAAACAAAGTATTTACCGATTTCGATTGGCGGAACCTTCTTTATTTTTACACAAATATAAGGTGTTTCAGAAAGAAGGAGAGAATTGTGATGGGTGGCGAATTGATTTAGCTAAAAACTTTCGAAGCCGTTGTGAAGTGTTAGATGCAACGAACTATGTGTTTCGGCAAATTATGGATGAAACAGTAGGAGAAATCTCTTATGATGAAGATGCAGAATTACGTTTGGGAAACAGAGACTATCCAGATCAATCAGGCTTAGAGGCGGAAGTAGCGATTATTAACAAAGGTACCCCATTGGAAGTGCAGGATCCCACAGATGACCAGCTACCATTAGAAGAAGATTTAGAAACATCTCAGATGGAAACGCGATATATTATTAAGCAAATTAAAAAATTAATTCAACAACAGCATAAAGTGTATGACAAAGATGTAAAAACAACGAGACCTGTAATGTACCGGGATATCGTTATTTTGATGCGGTCCATGCCATGGGCAGCTACAATGATGGATGAATGTAAAAAAGAAGGTATCCCAATTTACGCTGATTTATCTACGGGGTATTTTGATGCAGTAGAAGTACGGGTCATGATGTCATTACTTAAGGTTGTTGACAATCCGTATCAAGATATTCCGTTAGCGTCTGTACTTCGATCACCTATTTATGGTTTTAATGAACAACAATTAGCTCACGTTCGAATTATAGACCGTCACGGATCATATTATGATGCGTTAAAAAAATCAGCAGAGCAATCACCAGATGTAGAAATAAAAGAAAAAGCAAGCCACTTTATAGAGCATCTAGAGCGTTGGAGATCAAGAGCGCGAACTAGTGCTTTATCTCAATTAATTTGGGAGATATATGGAGAAACTCGGTATTTCGATTATGTTGGTGGAATGTCTGGTGGGAAACAGCGACAAGCGAATTTGCGGGCATTATATGATAGAGCAAGGTCCTATGAAGCTACATCATTTCGTGGGTTATTTCGATTTTTACGGTTTATTGAACGAATGCAGGAAAGAGGCGATGATCTAGGCACAGCAAGAGCATTAGGTGAACAAGAAGATGTTGTTCGAATTATGACGATACACAAAAGTAAAGGGTTAGAATTTCCGATTGTATTCGTTGCAGGAACAAACAAAAAATTTAATATGCAAGATATGCGAGGTTCCTATTTACTTCATAAAGATTTAGGATTTGGTTCAAAATACATTGATCCGAAATTGAGAGTAGCATATCCATCTTTACCTCAGCTAGCAATAAAAAAACGAATGCAACTTGAGGCATTAGCAGAAGAAATGCGAGTTTTATATGTAGCGCTAACTCGAGCAAAAGAGAAGCTTTATCTCGTTGGAACTGTGAATGAAATAGAAAAGACTTTGGATAAGTGGAAGGAATTTAGATATGAACAACAGTGGTTACTTCCAGCAGTAGACAGACAAAAAGGGAGTACTTATTTAGATTGGATTGGACCAGCTGTATTACGTCATAAGTCTGTACAAGAAACGTTATTTCCAGATGAATTGATATCTTTTGATGACGTGTATCACGACAATTCGAAATGGAATGTAACGATTGTTGAACAAGGAGACATTCAAAGTATTCAAGAAGAAAAAGTGAGCGCGGAAGATACGATTGAAACGTATATATCTAAGTTAGAACCAGTTCCGTTTCAGTCAGAAGAAAAGGAGAAAGTATTTCATCGTTTAAACTGGAAGTACCCATATGAGAAAGCAGCAAAACATCGCTCTAAACAAACAGTAAGTGATTTAAAGCACCAGTTGATGGATGAATATAGTGAAAAACCATTCCGTAGTAGTTTTCGATCGGAATATGCTGATAGACCTAAGTTTCTGCAAAAAAAATCACTAACATCAGCAGAAACTGGTACAGTTATGCATGCGATGATGCAACATATATCTTTACAGGGTCAACCTAACGTAGAATCTATTGAAGAAAAGATATTTTTTATGATTGAAAACGAATTAATTACGAAAGAACAGTCAGAAGTGATAAACATTGATCAAGTGGAACAATTTTTTGGTTCCAATGTTGGAAAGAGATTGCTCTCTGCACAGTGGGTTGAGCGGGAAATCCCTTTTAGTTTAGGAATTCCTTCATCACAAGCGTATCCTGATTGGACAGAGAATGAAGATGAAACAGTTCTTATTCAGGGGGTTGCTGACTGCGTTTTTAAAGATGAATCCGGTAAAATAATATTACTAGATTACAAAACGGATTCAATAACAGACCGTTTTAAAGGGGGATTTCAAGAAGCATATCCTATTCTAGTAGATCGCTATCGTCTACAAATCTCTCTTTATAAGGAAGCACTAGAAAAAAGTTGGAATGAGTCTATCGACGAAGCCATTGTTTACTTCTTTGATGGGGGTCACGAAGTAAACATGAATGATATTGATTGATGAAAAATTTTTATGGTAGAGGGGGAACGGGATGAAGCCTCTGAAACTGATTATCAAAGGTTTACACAGCTTTATAGAGAAACAAACGATAGACTTTGAATCATTATGCGAGGAAGGGATTTTCGGCATATTCGGACCCACGGGTAGCGGAAAATCCACAATCCTCGATGCCATAACGTTAGCACTATATGGTGAGGTTGTCCGTGCAGAAAATAAAACAAATGGGATACTACATCATAGAGAAGATACTTTATTTGTATCTTTTATGTTTCAGCTAGGTCAAAACGAGCAGAGAAAACGATATGTAGTTGAGAGAACGTATAAAAGAAGAGGAGATATAACTATTCATTCTGAATCAAGTAGTTTTCTTGATATTACTTCCAAGCCTATTGTACTTGCTGAGAGGGAAGATGATGTAAATCATGCAGTAGAGGAATTGTTAGGTCTCAACATCAACGATTTTATTAGTGCAGTCTTTTTGCCACAAGAGAACTTCTCAGAATTTTTATTGGCAAAAGGACCTAATCGTAAAAGATTGCTACTATCTTTGTTCCATATTGAAAAATACGACAAAAGTCTCATTAGAAATCTAAAATCTCATAATACAAAAGTCGAGCAGTCAATTGAATTTATTGAAAAGGATAACCAAGAGAAACGTTTACGGTCGATGAAAACGAATGATGATCAAAAAAATGCATATCTATTGTTAAAGAAAGAAAAGGAAGAGTTACAAAACATTTATACATTACTAGTAGAGAAGAAACAAGACATAGAATCCATGATAGTTAAAATGGACAATTCGAGGGAAGCTGAAAAATTATTACCTTATTTGAAAGAATTAGAGAATAATTTCATAGAAACGCAAAGATTACAAAAGCAACGAGAGCAAGCGGAAAAAGATTTAGCAGACTATATAAATCAAGTGGAAGATGTAGAATTGCAATTTCTAGAAGCGGAAAGCAAAAAAGAGAAAAATGAGACCGCTATTCAGCTAGAAATTGAGGAACTGAAGAAAGTAAAGCATCAACAAGAAACAGTGAAGATAGAGATGCAACATATGGTTAGTGTAGAAAAACAATTTCTTGAAAAAAAATCATCTTATGAAGAAAAGGTGAAATTATTAAAAATAGCAACTGAAGAACGAAAATGGTATGAGCAAAAGCAGCTTGAGTTAAAACAAAAGTTAGCAAATGTAGAATTAGGATTAAAAGAAAAACAATTAGTTTTCGATGCGATGCAGAATATGCAAGATGTAGATATGGCATTGACAAGGTATATGGAGATGGATAGAGAAATTCATAATCTGGTCAGAAAAAATAATGAGGTTGAATCGGAACTCGAAGAGCATGGACAAACGATAATGGATATAGAGCAAAATTTAACTAAACGTTTTCAACAGATGTTTCATTGGTACAACCGTATATCCAGTGAAGAAAGAGATTGTACGTTATTACAAAATTTCTTAAGAAATTTTAAGATAGATATTGAAAAGGAAAATCTTCAGATTTTAGTGGAAAACTTAAGAACGCAACTTGTTGTTGGGAAACCTTGCCTCGTTTGTGGTGCCAATCACCATGAGTTTATGGAAGACCAAACGACAGTTAGTGAGGAGCAACAGGACATCTCATGGGTTGAAACTATGATAGAAGCTGTTCAGACACATAGAAGTGAATTGGAAAGATTAAAGTGGATATTGGATAACACTTCTGCTAGATTAAGCGATGATTTAACAAGAAAAGTTAGTTTACCCGATGAAGAAAAAGAACATGGAGAGTCCATTACATTTACTGAGTTAACGAGACGAAAAGAGATAGAAGATCTTTGGTATAAACGAAATCGATTATTTCTTAAAGAAAAAGAAACGATTGAAAAATTAATAAAACCGATAGACTCAATCCTTGTTCATTATCAAGAAGAAAAAGAAAACTATGTAGTAACATCTTCTGAACAGAAACGCGTTCACGAACAGATATCAAAAGGAAAATCGAAGCTGGCTTACCTAAAAGAAGACTTCAAGAGTAAAAAAGAAAGTTGGTTGCAACGTTATTCTCCTCTAACACTAGAAACAGTGCAGAAGAAAATTGATGAAATTCAAGATAAAGAGGAACAAGCAGTATTCATAAGAAAAAGAATTGATAATAGTGTACCATTTATCCTAGAAAAGCAAGATGAGATTGCATTCCTTTCAAACGAAATTCATGAACTGAAAGTGAAATATACACATGATGAATTAAAACTAAATTTCCATCGACAACGGATAACCGAATTAGAGAAAGAAATTTCTCAGGTTATTGGTAATGAAAACGTTAATACAGTAATGGACCAAAAAGTAAGACAATTACGTATTCTTCGCGAAAACTATGAGGAAACTATAACTCTCTGGAATGAATGTAATGATATGAAAAACAAACTTATGCAAAAAGTTGCAATACAAGCAGATATAGTAAATCGTAGACAACAAAAGTATAAGCTTGCTAAAGACTCGTGGGAGGAAGAGCTTGGAAAATCAACCTTTACCTCTATTTCTTCTGTAAAAGAGTCTCTTTTATCTGTGAATGAAAAAGAGGAGTTTGCGAAAAGACTTACTGCATGCAATGAGTTTGTTGCCGAAGAGCTATTTAGCCAGGTAAGTAAGCTTGCATCGAAATACTTATTGATTTTTACTAGCGGTCGTTATGAAATGGAAGTAGATACTGCAGAGGTTTTTCTATTTCGAGATAATGAAAAAGGAGGAGTTAAACGCCCATATTATTCGTTATCAGGTGGAGAAATGTTCCTAACTTCCTTAGCTTTTTCCATATCTTTCAATGAATGCATACAGTTAAAAGGGGAGCATCCACTACAGTGTTTTTTTATTGATGAAGGATTAGGAACGTTAGATCACGAAAAACGTATTATTGTTATTACAGCACTTTTAAAACTCTCTTCCGATTCGTTGTTCTCAATTGGAGTAATAAGTCATGACCCCGAAGTAAAAGCAAATATTAGAAGGAA
>NZ_JBGUAU010000040.1:0-44965 GCF_041820985.1 Evansella sp. AB-rgal1 | reverse complement strand
GAATGGGGAGGTTTGTAGAGCAAGGTTTTCATAACAAACAGAGTTCTAGTTTTCTCTAGATTTTTCAAAGGGGTGGTTGGACATTAAATTTCTAAGTTTGTTATTATTCGCTGTCGTCATATTTATGGGGTGTTCTAGTCCAGAAGAATTTGAAGGATACGTATTAGAAAAACAAAAAAATGAAATTTTAGTGGTGCAAAATATTGATATGCAAATGTTAAATAACAGTATGAGAAAGAGTTACTCGCTCTAGTTGATGAGAATAATGCTATTTACTTTTATATTGATGAAAAAACATATGAAAATGTAGATGTTGGCTCTAAAGTGGTTGTCGGATATAATCCAAATGGAGGGCAAGATGATTCCTTCCCTCCAAAAATGGATGCTATAAGTGTTGATATAGTATCAGATTAATGAATAATATTTTTAGAGTAATAGTGTCTTTGAAGAAGTTTGTGAATTATTGCACTTACACTATATGGAGAGCTTTAGCTGAATAAGCTATCGCTGTTCTGCTAACGGTGCAGAAGAGTATAAAAATCATTCCAAGCCAGTATGTAAATGGTTTTGAACTACTGAGGGGGAGGACGAATATATGGTTGTATCTATTCGAAACGCAAACAAAAGTGATTACGATTCTCTATTGCCTTTATTTAGACAGGTTCATGAATTACACGTTTTTGAAAGACCAGATTTATACAAAGAGAATTCTATTCCTGTCGCTCAAGAGTTCTTTGAAAACCAAATAGATAATGTCAAACAGCATATTTTTGTGGCAACCATAGGTATTGAAATAGTTGGATTCTGTGTTATGAAGGAAGAAGAAGTAATTGAAAATTCTTTTGTGAATGCGAGAAAGATATTATATATAAACAGTTTATGCGTTAATGAAACGCAAAGAAAGAAGGGCATCGGAAAAAGACTTTTACAATATGTTTTTGATTTTGGCAGAAGCCTAAAAGTTGATAGTGTTGAATTGGGAGTTTCAGAAAAAAATCCTTCTGCAATTGAGTTTTATGGGTCAATTGGTATGACAACGAAGAGCAGAAAAATGGAGATTATATTGAATTAACGGATGAGATAGCAGAACAAAAAGGATAAAGGTTAGTGAAATTTGACGTTATAATTGAAGGAGTACAAACATGATGGAAAGGAACATTCTTGCAATATCTGGTGGTGGTTTTTCTGAAGAAGATAATGCCTATATAGATGAATATTTGCTGAAAATAGCCAGAAAACAGGAACCATTAAAAATTGCATTTATTGCAACGGCAAGTAGTGATGCACAAGGGTATATTGATAAATTTTATGAGGCATTTAAAACAGAATTTCCGAGCCATATTACAATGAAAGATTTTGAATTACCAAATATCCAAGAGGTTGTAAATGCTTTGGATATTGTATATGTAGGCGGTGGCACTACTCAATATATGCTTGAAATTTGGCAGAGATCAGGCTTCGATATTGTTTTGAGAAACGCATATCAAAACGGTGTCATCTTATCTGGAATAAATGCAGGTGCTATGTGTTGGTTCGAAACTTGTTATAGTGAAAAAAATAAGGAAATATACGAAGAATATATAGGATTAGGTATGTTAAAAGGCAGTCTTTGTCCGCATTATAATGATACCGAACGCCGTATTGCTTTTAATAGGTGGGCAACACCTCAAAAAAACAGTACTTTATATACTTTAGAGGACAATGAAAACTTACACTTTAAAAATGAGATGTTAGTTGCAAAGATTAGTACATAAGAAGCCTATTGCTTAATATAGGAATTTCTACCAGTAACCTTTTCTTCAAGTAAAGGGAGCAATATTTTAACAAGGGGGCTGACGAAATGCGCGGCAGTCCTTATTGAAGTTAAAGAGCAGGAATGTTTAATACCGATACCGTAATGTATCAGTTTTATATAAGGGGAAATTACCGATGACTTATCCTTTTGATTGTATTACTGACTTTATTTTCGTAGAAACAGAAATTTCTTCTGCAGATGTTATTTTAGTTCCTGGTGCAAACCATCCTCAACTAATGGAAAAAGCAGTTGATTTGTATAAGCAAGGATTAGCACCGTACATACTCCCATCTGGTGGATATAAACCACACGTTGGAACTACTGAGTGGGAATATCTTAGTAAAATTGCAATTGAATATGGACTACCAGAGGAATCAATTTTAAAAGAAGATAAAGCACAACATACCTTGGAAAATGCTCGTTTTTCTTTAAAAGTTCTAAGAGATAAAGGTATATCTTTTAATAAAGCTATAATTGTTTGTAAGGCAGGACATTCTCGACGAGCATTATTATGTTATCAACACGAATTTCCAAAAGAGGTAGATTTCCTTGTCTCTCCTGTTGTTGATAGGCATGGAATAACTAAAGATAACTGGTTTCTTTCTGAAATTGGTATAAGACGTATAATGACTGAAGTTCAGAAAATCGGTAAATACTTTGGAGATTTTATTCCTACTTGGGTAAATAAATAATTTTTTATTTATCTATCAGAGCAGCGTTAGTGCGATAAGCAAAGATGAAAACAAAGGCACGAAGAACTGATTCTTCATGCCTTTTAATATGTGAATGATAATGTGATTTCGGTTGTGAAAGTTGTGTGTGATTTACCGTGTTAATTCGTCGGTGATTGGACGTTTTGCACCTCACAAGTAAACACGATAAGGACAATTTCATGACTTTCTTCACTTATTTTGTCCTTATGTACATTCCATTACCAAAAGCTCTTTCAAACAAATTCATACTCACCCCTCTTCTCCTCTGTGAGACGTTTTTTTCCAAGTTAAAAATTAGCTCTATTTATCAACTCCAAAGCTTTCTCATAATCTTTCGGCGTGTCTATATCCATTGTTGTAAATGGATCATCAATTTGCAGTTTCACTTTATTTTTTATTTGCTGCATGAGCCCTTTCCCACCTTCATCTCCAGATAATTGGGTCAAATCTAAGTTTCTGATATTGTGGAACAATACTGGGTGACCAGGTTCCTCAATATAAAAGGGGCGTATAACAAATGGAGAGGAAACCTGTTTTTGCTTTTCCTCTCCTTCCATAATTATATTATCTATTGTTTCCTTCTGTATAAACGGTTGATCGCCTAAAAAAAACATAGCGGATGAGATCGTATTCTTCATTTGTTGAATTCCTTTGGCAAACGATGTACTCTGCCCTTCCATGTACTTTTCATTTAATACCCAATCAATTTTTACATTTTGCAGTTTAACTGAATTCATTATCTGTTGATGCTGATGACCCACGACAACAACAACTTGCGCAAATGCGTGAACAGCAACACTTTCTATAACCATTTCTAACATATTTTTCCCATTAAACTGTAACAATTGCTTCGGACTTCCCATACGACTAGAACGTCCTGCTGCTAATATGATTGCACTAATTGGTAAGGATGACATATGTGACACCTACTTTATAGAATAACTCGGCAAAACGTTCTCTCTATTATTCTTTCTTCTATAATGCTCCTTTTCATTCCTAACCTTAATTAATTCTCCAAGAACACTGATACTAATTTCATCCGCACCTTCTGCAAATATATCCATTCCAACTGGAGAAGAAACCCAACAGGGAATACTATTGGGTTGTATAAGTCGTTCCGTTCTTTTTCTTGGACCAAGAATTCCTACATACTTTACTGGATTTTTCAAAAAGTAAGCCATAATCTCTTGATCTCGCAAAAAATTGTGCGTCATGATTAAAACATAGCTATTTTCTGAAACATTATTCTGCTGTAGAAATAAACTCGGATGTTTACAAATAAGTTTTTCTGCTTTTTCAAAGTACTTCCTATTACACCTAACTTCACTAGGATCAATAACAATAGGAGCAAAATGAAAATCCACGGCACGTTTTACAATAGGTTCTACATCCGGACCAGCTCCAAAAATATAGAGCATATCCTTCGATTCATATTTTTCAAAAAGAATTGTATCATCAATTCCAGTAATTTTTTTATACTCCATTCTAGTTTCACTACGCAAAAATGTTCTTACACTAGGAACGATACTTTCCATAAAACTAGGAGAATCCCCCCCTATTTGAACACCATTTTCGGAAAAATATAACCGTTCTGCTTCTACATGTATACTTGTGACATTTTCCCCCATATTTAATAAGGTAACTACATCTGATAAAACATAGTGATTTTCTGACCATTGTATAGGCTCCAGTAGTACTTGGATACTACCATTACACCCGGCACCTTGTCCCCACCCTAAGTCGTCTTCCGCCCTTAAGTCGTATAAGACAATTTTCGATTTTTGTGATTGTATTACTTCATCGGCATGAAACTGGATATCTTCTTCTAAACAACCGCCGCTAATTAAACCGTACTTTTCGCCTGTTTCACAAATCAGCATTTTTGCCCCTTCATGTCGATAGGCTGATCCTTCGACGTGAACGATAGTAGCCATTACAAAAGCATGATTAGGAAAATCCTTTACGATTGAAATATATTGATAAAAGTCCTTCACAAAAACACCCTCCTAACATACAACGATCCATTTATGTTATACATATGTTTTTAGAGGTAATTGATTACTTATTACACTCTTCTGTTGCACAGAACCGTTGAAGTACTCGATGAATCCCCCCGTATCCAGTACAACGACATAAATTCCCTGTGAGACCTTCCTTTAAGTCATCCATGGAAGGATCCGTATTTTCATTAAGTAACGCTTTTAAGGATATCACCATACCAGGAGTACAATACCCGCATTGAAATCCACCTTCTTCTAGAAAAGCCTCTTGAATAGGATCTACATTATTTTCACTTATCCCTTCAATTGTTTCCACATGCTTCCCTTCACATTGAAAAGCCATTGTTAAACAAGAATTTTGTGCTTTTCCATCAATCAATACCATGCAAGCACCGCAACGTCCTATTTCACATGAGATTTTTGTTCCCGTTAATTGAAGATTGTTTCTAAGAATATCTACTAATCTTTTAGACGGATCTACATGTAATGAGATTGGTTTATTATTTAGTACAAATGACATTCTGCTTCCTTTTTCCATAACAAGATTTTCTTTTCTGTTCATAAGCTCACGCCTCCCTTTCCTGTAAAAAAGGTAATTCACGAATAAGCTTTTCTGGTTTCACTGGTAACTTTTTTATCCATATCCCTGTTGCATCATGAATAGCGGAAACGATGGCTGGTGCTAAAGCTACAGACCCAACTTCCCCTACTCCCCTTGGTCCAAATTCATCTCCTTCAGGTAATTCTTCAATAGCATCCACCGTTTGTTCAGATGGTACATCCATTATGGTCGGAATTAAGTACGTATCCAGATTTTTCGTAAGATAGCGACCATTTTCCATGACGGCGTCTTCTGTTAGGGTAAATCCAAGTGCCATAATACTACCGCCTTCAATTTGACCTAGATATCCCATTGGGTTTATAACTGGGCCAGCCGCAACAGTATGATGAATATCCGTAACTTTTACCATTCCTGTTAAAAGATTTACCTCTACTTCTGCAGCAACAGATGTACAGGTATATAAATAATGCCCTCCTATGATAGGGTCAGGTGTTACTGGATAATGAAATTGTGTGGAAAACAACAAATCATCTACTCCCTGTTTTGCAAGTTGTTTGTACGTAATAACCAGTAAAGAAGGAATATCTTCTTTTTCACTTTTTGTCCAGATGCCACCAGGTCCTGTTTGTAAATTTTTCTCTGCTACACCTGTCATTTGAGTTACTCTTTTGAAGATTGCTTGTAAAAATGGTGGTTTTAAACGATTCAACGCTTGCCAAACCATGTTCGTTGTACGCGACGCGGTGGATGAACCGCTTGGAGGAACTTTATCAGTATCTCCGATGATAATTTCTAAATCGTCTTTTTCACACTGGAAGTGATCTTGAAGCAAAATTTCTAATGTGCCTATTAATCCTTGCCCAAACTCCTCATGTCCGAATGCCACTTCTATTTTTCCATTTTCATTTAATCGCAGTTGTCCTCCCGCAGGGTCTGGAATTCCATACCCTAATCCTGAACCATGCATAGCCATGGATAATCCTATCCCTTTCCTAATCCATGGTGGTTGATGTTCTTCCTTATTTTTATAAAAAACAGAAGATTTTCGGATCGCATCCCACACTTCTAATGCTCCATTTGTTGGAACAACCCGCTGGCCTAAAGGACCACGATCGTACATTCCTCTAAGATTCCTCCTTCTCAATTCCCATGGGTTTATTCCCAGTTTTTCAGCTAACCGGTCCATTTGCCCTTCTAAAGCAAAAATAACCTGATTTCCTCCAAACCCACGGAACTCACCAGATACACCATTATTTGTATATACTGCCTTTCCTTTTATTTCTACGTTCGGAATTATATATGGTCCAACAGAATGCTCGGTTGCAAAATTTAGGACAGGTCCACCTAGTGTGGAATATGCCCCTGTGTCTGAGAGAATTCTCACTTGATGTGCCAGCAGCTTCCCATCTCGATCCACACCTGTTTTCATTGTTACTTTCATTGGATGTCTTTTTAAACCAGCAACAACAGATTCCCAACGAGAATAATGCATTTTTACTGGAAGACCACAAGCCAACGTTAGTAAAGCACCATAAGGTTGAACGTTTAGTTCGTCCTTTCCACCAAAAGACCCTCCGATTGGACTAGAGATAATTCGTATACTCTCCTCTGGTAGTGCGAGGATTCTTGATAATTGCATTCGGTCTTTGTAACCATGCTGTGTGGGAGCATACACCATTAATCTTCCATTCTCCGAAACAAAGATCCCACCTTCCGTTTCTAAGTACGTATGCATTTGGCGAGGTGTTTCGTAGGTTTCTTCAACAATATGTGTACATTTCTCGAAGCTTTCTTCCATATTTCCTAGGAAATAAGTCGTTTCATGAAGAATATTCCCCTTTGGATGTAACAATGGTGCATTCTTTTCTAATGCTTTCTCTGGTGAGTCTACTATTGGTAATGACTCATACTCCACTTCTATTAACTTCAATGCTCTCTCTGCAATTTCATCCGAAACAGCTGCAATTGCAGCCAATGCGTCGCCCTCATACTGCACTTTTTCCGAGCAAAAAACTGGCTGATCAGGATTACTAATTCCGAATCCGTTTAGACCAGGTATATCCTTATGAGTTAATACCGCTTTAACCCCATCCACTTGCAACGCTTTTGATATATTGATAGATTTGATCTCCGCATGGGCATACTCACTTCTCAATACTCTTCCAACCAACATATTAGGGAAGGTCATATCAGTTAAATACTGAAGACTCCCTGTAACTTTCTCCTTTCCATCAGGTCGAATTCTCCATTTATCTTTTGCTGAATTCTTATCTAGTAACAAACTGAACACCTCCTTAGCTTTTCGTACTCCACTTATGAAATTCACTTAAAATTACATTAGCAGCCATTATTTTTCGGTATTCTCCTGAAGCAAAAGCATCCGTTGCGGGTTCGTATTCTTCTTTAATAACTTTTTGAATTTTCGGATAATATAATTTATTACGTTTTTGCATCTCCAATACTTGCTCTGCTTTTGATAGCCTCATAGGTATTGCACTACCACCACCAGCTGAAATGGCTATGGATTGGATCGAGTCACTTTCAACTGAAATCCATTTCGCTGCCACAGTTACTACAGAAGGAATAAACGCTTCTCTCCTGCCGACTTTTTGGTAGAAAGAAAAACCTTCTTCCACCTCGCTCACCACTATCGGTATTTGTAGTTTCACTAATATCCTTCTTTCTTTCTTTATTACTCCAGCCTTCCTTTTCAATAACCAAGCTTCCAAAGGCTCTACTTCTAAACCCTTTCCACCATACCAACATAATTTCGTGTCATATAAAAGGAGTGCTGTTATGGAATCGCCAGTAGTGGTAAGAATATTTCCTCCAATGGTTCCTTGATTCCGAATGGATGGTGCTGCAATTGCTTTGCAAGCTTCAAAAAGAGGTAGGAGATATCTTTGAATGATTGAACTTGTCGTACATTCAGCTAATGTAGTCATTGCACCAATAGAAATTTCGAGAGAGTCTGCCAAAATTTCTTTTTCACTAATTCCCTTTGTTTCAAGAAGCTTATCTAAACTTATTAACTGAGAGGACATTTCAAACGCTTTTGCTTCCCATTGGGTCCTAAGCCACGTTCCACCTGAAATATAACATCCGTCTTCATCAAATCTTTGTCGTAAACTCCATGCTTCTTGTAAATCTTTCGGTTGTGATATTTGGGTGTGCATAAATGTAACACTCCTCTCTTTATCGAATTTTTAAAGATGAAATTATTTCTTTACCATCTCCTGGTTTCCCTAATATCTGTTCCTTTCCGTAGACTACTTCACCTCTTACAATGGTCGTTTCAACAGCAATATTCATCGTCATATTTTCATAAGGGGTAAATTTATTTTTCGATAAAATCGATGATTTACTAACTTTCGTACCGCTATTAGGATTTATTATTGTAAAATCTGCATCATACCCTGCATCAATAATTCCTTTTCGTCCACCAAGATGAAACCGTTTCGATACATTAGAAGTGAAAAATGGCAATATACGTTCCAGTGGTATACCACGTTTCAAAGATTCGTCTATAAAAAAAGGAAATCCAAATTGTACTCCCTGAATTCCTCCCCAAGCCTCCCATATATTTTTATCGCCAACTGTTTTCATAGAGTTTAAACACGGGGAGTGGTCTGAACCAACCGTATCTATCGTGCCCGCTTTTACACATTCCCAAAGTTTATCCACTGTCTCATTCTTTCTTATTGGAGGAGCACACTTTAACATAGGACCAATCCTTACAAAATCTTCTTCATCGAATAGTAAGTAATGTGGACAAATTTCTGCAGTAACATCCATTCCTCTTTGTTTTGCTTCATGAATTTCTTCGATTGCCTTTGGAGAACTAACATGAACAAAATGAACAGATGCCCCTGTTTCTCCTACTAGTTCTAAAGCAGTTCGAACAGCTAGTTCTTCACATTCTAATGGTCTACTTTCTAAGAATGCTCTTCTGTCGTTTCTCCTATTACTTAGAAGTTTTGAAGTGTTTTTTATAATGGATACATTATCTTCTGCATGTAGAGCAAGAATAGAATCTAGTTTATTCGTGATTTCCATTGCTTCTTTTAACTCTTTTTTTCGTAAGTAAGGAAAATCACTTATTCCACTTTCTGATAAAAATGCTTTGAATCCAACAATCCCCATTTGTTTCATTGCCTTCAGTTCTGTTTCATTATGAACATTATGTGAGGTTATTCCTCCCCACAAACCAAAATCAATGGTGGATCTTGTTCGTATATGTTTCTTCTTTCCTGCTAATATGGAGGAGGTAACAACAGAGGGGCTGCTATTTAGTGGCATATCAAAAACGGTGGTAATTCCTCCCGCTGCAGCTGCTTGACTACCAGTTTCAAATCCTTCCCAATTATCTCTTCCTGGATCATTAAAATGAACATGAGAATCAATAAAGCCAGGTACGATAAAGGATTCTTTAGCATCTATCACTTTATGAAAAAAAGTGTCTTTTAAAGGTTCCCTTCTATTTGAAAACATGAGTTCTTTTATTAACCCATCATTTACGATGATGTCCATTTCAGTAAATGAACCCTTCCAGAATACTTGACCATTCTTTATCAATAATTGGTTCATTGGCAATCCTCCCCATAATGGTTCAGAACACGAAAAGTTTATTAGAATTATTTTCGTGTTTCCTTAACTTTCAAAAGATGTTCTTTCTATTTTGTACGAAAGTAATTCATTTTCCATAAATTTTGTAAGGAAATATGACGTAGATTTTTCAGCAATGTAAGATTTCGTGAAATATATAAACACTGAGTGGTTACTCATTTGTGTGATAATTATATACTTCTTGTTATCTCAGGCTTTTGCTTTATACCCTAATTCACAAAGGTGAAATTAGTATTTCCGGCTTGTTATTGTTACTTAATAATTTCTAAATGAGCGAGAAAAATTGGATATTTATGTTAAAGTACAGAAGAACTACATTTATTTTTGACTATAGAATAGACGTAGAAAAAATGGAAAGAGGGAATACCTTGATTATTGAAAGTATAATAGGTAAGAGGAAAAAGGGTTCGTTTTTTTTAATAAGGTAGCTTTAAGTTCTTAATAGATATACTTATAAAATGTGACAGGAGTATGAGCATGAAAAGAAACTATATAAGCTTTGTCTTAATTGCCCTTGTTGTTATTATTGTTCTCACCATTTTTGACGAACCAAATGAAAAATCGATCGATGCCCAAGAGAACACAACATTGCAAGAAACAGAGAAAAACTTGGAATATGAACTGTTGATTAATGAAATGAAGCAAGAAAATTTGCAGTTAAGAAGAAACGTTAGAAAATTAGAGAAAGAGTTAGGAACCTTTTATTCAACAGTAATGAATAAGGATATAAGTGTTATTGAGGATGCTATACATATCATCGAATTATTTTCAATGAGTGAAAGTATTGAGGAAGCCAAGCAGCATTTTTCTGCAAATGTAATTATACATGAGGTAGATGGTTCAATTGAGTTAGAGTTTCCAAATAGGAGCTTTTTAACTGAACTAGAAACCTTTACCAATACAATTAAAAATCTAGAATTGAGAAGTTTTGAAATAAAAGAAAAAAGAATCATACTCAACTATAATTATGTTTCTGATTATAACGATTCTATATTTGGATACAGTTTCGTTTTAGTTGACGAAAATGGATGGAAAATAATTGATATTTCTAATTAACTTCCTTTTAAATTAGCCTAAAATAAATGTTATAGGTCTGGTCCTAGTTAATTCTACACACGTTTTCGAATTTATTTTGCATACGAAGAGTGTTAGCTCAAAAATCATAAAAATGGCTAGTCATCTGACTTAGCCATTTTTGGGTAAGAGGAACTGAAACTATGTCTTATAAGGATGGTGTACTATCATCAATTGAGTTTAGAAGAATAATATATACGAGAAATGAACCTGGCATTGTAAATAGGAAGATAAGTCTTACGCTGAAGGGAGAAATCCCAAAAAACTCAGCTAGCCCTCCACAAACTCCAAACATGGACTTACTTGTAGATGATCTTCTTAGCTTATTCTTACTCAAAATGATACACCTCCAAATAGACATAGTATTTTCAGCTATCTCTCCACAGAATAGATTCTATTTCAAGTAGAATACATCTTTTAATTCTTTCGATACCGGGCTATTATCTGGGTTTGTTTCCATGATATCTTTCATGTAGACCCACCACTTTTGGCAAATTTCAGTTTCTGCTACTTTACTCCATTTTTCTTCGTCTTCAATTTCCACATACGCAAACAATGTAGCTGTTTCTTCATCTAAGAAAATAGAATAATTATGCCCACCATGTTCTTTTAACATTTTCCCCATCTCTGGCCAAAGCTCATCGTGTCTCTTTTTATATTCTTCAAATTTGTCAGGGTATACCTTCATTACAGATGCTTTTCTGATCATGTTTATTCCACCTTTTCATTAATATGTATAATACGTATACTAAGATAATTCTTTGTTCATTTGGAATATCCTTTAAATAAATTTATGAACATTTTTGTAAGTCTACCCTGAAAATACGTGTTCTCAATTAGTGGTTAACTTATATAGTATTGCTAACTTTGTTGGTAATTATTCCATTCGCTACAGTCCACTCCTTTCCTGTGGGGAGCTGGCAAGCCTCCTCGATCGCAAGCGATCTGCGGGGTCTCGCCTCTGCTCTGCTTCCCACCGGAGTTCGTGGACCTCCGCTCATTCCATAGGAAGTTGATGTTTCTAAAACATCTAATAACGTATTTTCATCCTCCATGGTGCAAATTTTAACTTGCATGGTAGGACTGAAAATACGCGTGTCAGACTATCTAGTGATACTAATTTTGTTGGATGATATTCCATTCACTTCAGTCCATTCGCTTTCCCTGGTGAGCTGACGAGCTTCTTCCGTTCCTTCGTCACGAAATAATCTCGACTCTGCTCTAGTTTCCCACAGGACTTTGAATAAGCATCTTTGGTGCCACACCGCACGCAGAAAAATGCGTTAGCATTTTTCAAGGAGTCTCATGTGATTACACTCATTCCATATAAAGTTGAAGTTACTAAAGCATCTAATAATATTTTTCATACTCCATGGTTGAGCCCTAAAAAAACTAACCCCTAATTAGGGATTAGCTCTTCAATGTTTACATCTATATATGCTTTGTTACTACGAAGTTGCTCTAGTGCTTTGTCTAAGTCGTCTTCCTCTACTTGGAATTCCAATACATGAGTTAAGCTTAATCTGGAATCATCTTTATTTACATTTAATAACATGTACGCCTTTGCTGGTGCTCTAGCAGGGGCAAGGGAGTCAGCTGTTGAGTAGTTTAAAGGCGGTAATATGAATGACTTTTCCTTTTTTTCTGGAATTGAATCTACCAAAACATGAGAAACATGTAACTGTTGAATCGTAGCTTTTGCAGCTTCCGCATCATTCTCACTCTTGAAATAAGCGTGAATCCTATAAACCATGATGAACAGCCTCCTTTCTTACAAATCAAATACCCCTAACGTAAGAAAAGTAAACACCTAAACCTAAATACTTTAGCGACAAAGTTGGCCCCCGTTATTCTTAAGAAGCCTTACTTTATTCTATAAACTCTCGCTTCATATGGCTGTAACATCATTCGGCTCTTCGTATCGTCATCGTTTACATTATAATTGCTAAGAAGTAGCTCTTTCGTAAATCCTTTTAGGTTTGTTGGAAAACTAAGTCGTGCTTTTTCCCCAAAAAGGTTTGTTACAACTAATATTTTATCTTCACCCCATGTTCTTGTGTATGCATATATTTTATTGTTTCTCTCTAACACAAGATCATAGTCACCATAAATAAGAACATCGTTTTCTTTTCTTAATTTAATTAGCTTTTTATAATAATAGTAGATAGAGTTTGGATCTTTCTTTGCTTGCTCCACATTGATTTCTTTATAATTTGGATTCACCTTTAACCACGGTTTTCCAGAAGAGAAACCAGCATTTACTCCATCATTCCATTGCATTGGAGTACGGGAATTATCCCGACCGTTCTTCCAAATTACTTCCATTATCTCCTCATGGGTCTTTCCTTCTTCTAATTCATTTTTATATAGGTTCTTGATAGCTACATCATTATAGTCATCAATGGAATTAAACTTTACATTAGTCATACCAATTTCTTGTCCTTGATAGATGAACGGTGTCCCTTGCATGAGGAAAAACATCGTAGCAAGACATTTTGCTGATTCATCCCAATATTCTTCACTATTTCCCCATGTGGAAACAGAACGAGGTTGATCATGGTTCTCTAGGAATAAAGCATTCCACCCTCTTCCTTCTAGACCTTTCTGCCATTTCGTTAACGTTTTTTTCAAAGAGCGTAAATCTAAACCACCGTCTGCTGTGTTATTCCATAGACCTAAATGCTCGAATTGAAAAATCATGTTAAAGTAGCCTTTATCTTCGCCAACCCATTGATCCGCTTCTTCTACTTTTACACCGTTCGCTTCTCCAACAGTCATAATGTCATACTTATCGAACGTTTCTCGCTTCAACTCTTCTAAGAATACATCGATTCCTTCACGGTTCATATGACCCTCGAAAGAAGGAACATATTTCTTTTTCTTAGGATTTGGTAAGTCAGGAAAACCAGGTACTTTTTTAATATGAGAAATAGCATCCACACGGAATCCGTCAATTCCTTTATCTAACCACCAGTTCACCATATCATAAAGTTCTTTTCGTACTTTCGAATTCTCCCAATTTAGATCTGGCTGTTTGATAGAGAATACATGCATATAATACTCTTTTGTTTTCTCATCAAACTCCCAAGCAGATCCACCAAAAATGGATTCCCAGTTGTTTGGTTCTTTTCCGTCATATCCTGGATGCCAAATATAATAATCTCGATAAGGGTTTTCTTTAGATGAACGAGATTCGATAAACCACGGATGCTCGTCGGAAGTATGGTTAATTACTAAATCCATGATTAGCTTCATGTCACGATCATGTACTTCCTTTAAAAGCTCATCAAAATCTTCCATCGTTCCGAAATCTTCCATAATATCTTTGTAATCACTTATATCATAGCCGTTATCATCATTTGGAGATTTATAAATCGGACAGATCCAAATAACATCAATACCTAACTCTTTAATATAATCTAACTTCGAGATTACTCCTTGGATGTCCCCAATTCCATCACCATTGGAATCCTTAAAGCTTCTCGGATATATTTGATATGCTATCGCTTCTTTCCACCACGTTTGTTTCATCATGTTTCCTCCTCTACGCTTTTACAAGCAGTTCCACCAAATTGATTTATTTATATGTTTAGTAATTCTTTCTAGTTTATTCCACTTCTGTAGCAAACTTATCTATTTTAACAAATATACTCGAGCTTCATACGGCTTTATCTCCATTTTGGAAAACGATTGATCTGTTTCTACGTCATAATTACTTATAAGTAGCTCTTTTGAAGCAAACGGAATATTTTCCTGTAAAGTAAAAACCGTATTTCCTTCTGTAAAGTTACACATTACAAGTAATGTCTCGTCACCTAATGTGCGAGTATATGCATAAATTTCTTCACTTTCTTCAAGGAGAATGTTATATGTTCCATATACAAAAACATCATATTTCTTCCTTAATTTAATTAACTTTTGATAATAGTAAAAAATAGAATCTTTGTCTTCCAATACTTTCTCTGCATTTATCGTTTTATAATTAGGGTTCACAGGTATCCAAGGTGTTCCTTTTGTGAACCCGCCATGCTGGGAATCATCCCATTGTACAGGTGTTCTCGCATTATCTCGCCCACGTTCATGGACAGCTCTCATAAATTCGGTATGAGTGAGAATTTCTGTTTTCACATAATCCTCATATGCATTTTGAGTTTCAATATCACGATAGTTATCGATCGTATCAAAGTATACGTTTGTCATACCTATCTCTTCCCCTTGATAAATATACGGGGTACCTTGTAATGTATGAAGACAAGTCGCAAGCATCTTCCCTGAAATGACACGATATTCCTCCGAGTCGTTTGCCCAACGAGAAATTGCTCGAGGTTGATCATGGTTGCTCCAATATAGACTATTCCAACCATCTTCCTCTAACCCTTTTTGCCAAGTTGTGAAAATCTTTTTTAAATCAGTTAACTTCCACACGCCAGGATTCCACTTCCCATAACTTCCATCACCTAAAGAAACGTGTTCAAAATGAAAGACCATATCGAGCTCTTGACGATCTTTCCCCGTATATAATTTCCCTTCCTCTACATCAACACCAGGCATTTCTCCAACAGTGATTGCATCATACTTGCTGAGAGTTTCCTGATTCATTTCGTGTAAAAACTCGTGAATTCTCGGACCGTTCATGTAATAAGGAGAGCCATCTCCATACTTCGCACCTTCGTGTTTTTTCCCATTAGGATATTGTTGATCTTTTGAAATAAAATTGACAACATCCATTCGAAAACCATCGATTCCCTTATCGAGCCACCAGTTCATCATGTCGTAAACTTCACTACGTAATCGTGGGTTTTCCCAGTTAAGGTCCGGCTGCTTTTTACTAAAAAGGTGAAGATAATATTCATCTGTTGTCTCATCATATTCCCACGTACTTCCACCAAAAGCTGCACCCCAATTTGTAGGAGGTTCACCATTTTTACCAGGCTTCCAAATATAATAATCTCTAAATGGATTCTCTTTGGATTTTCTTGATTCCACAAACCAGTCATGTTCATCACTAGAATGATTTACAACTAGATCCATCATAATCTTAATATCTCGTTCATGGGCCTTGGTAAGCATTTCATCAAAGTCTTCCATTGTTCCAAACTCATCCATTATTGCTTGATAATCAGAAATATCATATCCATTATCATCATTTGGAGATTTATATACTGGAGATAGCCAAATAACATCAATACCTAGTTTCCGTAAGTAATCTAACTTTTCAGTAATACCCTTTAAATCTCCAATTCCATCGCCATTCGTATCTTGAAAACTTCTCGGATATATTTGGTATATGACACTTTCTTTTCGCCAATTCTTTTCCACATTACTCATCTCCTGTCTTGGAAGAATCGTTTCTTATTCCTTATACAAAATAGTCAGGGTGTAAACGTTTGCGTCACCATGAAATAATAGTTATTACCTATTTTTAACTACTATTAAACTGTTAATATATTTTCAATACATTAATTGAAATCATTTTTTTCTATCTGTTTACGAAATCGTTTGCACTATGTAGTAACTTTATCATTTTACCTTCACAATTACAAGGGGAGTTTGTTATTTTTCCCTATGCTAGACTAATGAAGCTAAGACAAATACAATAATATTAGCAATGTCCTAAAAGGAGGGTTTTTATGTCATCAAAGCATGTTATTGGTTTGGATATTGGAACGACAAGTGCAAAAGCTGTTATCTTTTATTTAGATGGGACTGTACTTTCCGAGGATGAACAGTTTTATCCAATCGAATCTCCATATCCATCTTGGTCTGAACAGAACCCTTTGCAAATAGAATCGGCTGCAATCAATGCAATGAAATATGCTATTCAAAAAGCAAATATCTCTGGGAACCAAGTATTGTCGGTCGGCCTCTCTTCTGCTATGCACTCTCTTATCTGTGTGGATGAAAAATGGAACCCTCTCTCTCCTTGTTTTACCTGGGCTGATAATCGAAGTGTTATGGAGGCATCCAAATTAAAAGTATCAGATTTAACAAAATCTCTTTATTATCAAACTGGAACCCCTATTCATCCTATGTCTCCTCTTGTAAAACTCATTTGGATGCGTGAAAATGGTTACGAAGCTTATAAGAATGCCACTCGTTTTGTTTCTATGAAAGAGTTTTTAACAGGCAGGTGGTTTAACGTAGCAGCCGTTGATTACTCCACTGCTTCGGCATCAGGATTGTTTCATATCAGAGACCATTTATGGAGTTCAGAAGCACTAGATTTAGCTGGTATTCACTCATCACAACTTTCGCAGCCAGTAGAGCCAACCTTTCTTTATCAAAACTTACATCCTTCCGTTGCTAATGAAATTGGGATACTACACACAGTACCATTTGCTGCAGGAGGGAGTGACGGTCCTTTAGCTAATTTAGGTACTGGAGCCATTTCCCCTGGAGAAACAGCAATAACAATAGGTACAAGTGGTGCAATTAGACAAATGAGCAGAAATCCCGTGGAAGCAAAGAACCAACAAGCTTTCTGTTATGCGTTCTCTAATGATCTTTGGATTGTTGGTGGTCCAACAAATAATGGGGGAAATGTGCTTCAGTGGGTACATGAAGTATTGGAAGAGGGAGATTCAAAAAAATACGACAGCTTACTCGCTGCTGCTGAGAAAATCCCTCCAGGAAGCGATGGGCTTTTGTTTCTTCCATTCTTACACGGAGAGCGTGCTCCCCATTGGGATGCGAATGCAAGAGGAACATACATTGGAATTTCAGCTAATCATCAAAAGGGTCATCTTATTAGATCAAGCTTAGAAGGTGTCCTATTTAATTTAAAAACAATTCATAACGCATTAACTGATGTAGCCATTACTACCTCTTCCATTTATGCTAGTGGTGGTTTTGCTCGATCAGACTTTTGGGTTCAAATGTTAGCTGACATCTTTGGAGTAAACGTCTATTTACCAAAATCGCACCAAAGCTCAGCATGGGGAGCTGCATGGTGTAGTTTGGTTGCAATAAATGAGGCGAAGGACCTTGAATCAATTAAAAACTATATTCCTATGAAGTCGATGATGCAACCTATTAAGAGAAATAATGAAATATATGAAGAGTTATATCCTATTTATGAAAATCTTTTCAAAATCTTGCAACCAACATTTCATCAATTGCAAAACTTTACAAAGAAAGCCTCCAAAAAGTAAGGAGGCTTTCTCTGGCTACTCTTCCTTTATACCATTATCTTCAATCACTTGTTTATACCAATACGCTGTCTTCTTAGGTGTTCTCTTCTGAGTTTCGTAATCAACGTGAACAATTCCAAATCGTTTTGAGTACCCATATCTCCATTCAAAATTATCCATAAGAGACCATAAATAATAACCTTTCACATTTGCGCCATCATCTATCGCCTTCTTTGTCGCTTTCAAATGATCTTCTACATATATTCGACGATCTTCATCCTGTATGGAGCCATCTTCCTCTACTTTATCATCATAAGCAGCGCCATTTTCCGTAATATATACTGGAATATCTCCATAATCCTGTTTAAAACGAAGAAGTGTATCATAAAGTCCTTTCGGTTCAATTTCCCATCCCATAAAGGTCTCTGGTCTCCCTGTTTTCACTTGTTCAACTCCAAGAAAACCAAATTCTCCAGCTGTACCTTGTTTCACCGTAGCAATAGAATAATAGTTTAAACCTAAGAAGTCCATCGGTTGAAAAATTTTTGTGAGGTCTCCCTCCTCTATATAGTCAAAATCAGTGAACTGCTTATATAATTCAAGCATATCTTTTGGATAATAACCTTTTAATACAGGATCTAAAAACCACCTATTTTGAAAACCATCTTTTATTCTTGCTGCATTTTCGCTTTCTATCGTATTATCGGCTGGATATGTAGGATCTATATTTAAGGTAATTCCTATTTCCCCATTTTCCGGACCGACCTCACGAAATGCCTTCACTGCCTTTCCATGAGCCAGCATTAAATGATGAGATGCTTTTAGGTGCAAGCGAAAGTCTGTATATCCTGGCGCACTAACTCCAGAGGAATATCCTTTATACGATACTACCATGGGTTCATTATGTGTTCCCCATTTATGGACCACATCTCCCAACTCTTGAAATAAATAGGAAGCATATTCAGTAAAATAATCCGTTACATCTCTATTTGTCCAGCCACCTTTATCTTGCAGTTCTTGAGGCAAATCCCAGTGATTAAGCGTTAAAAAGGGAGAAATTTTATTTTCTAATAAACAATCAACTAATCTCTTATAAAAATCTAGTCCTTTTTGATTTGGCTTTTCTGTGCATTTCGGAAAGATTCTTGTCCAAGCTACAGAAAAACGGTACGACTGAATATTTAATGACTTCATCAGTTTTACATCACTCTCATATAGATGGTAGTGATTACAAGCAACATCTCCATTTTCTCCATTTCTTACTTTTCCAGGAAGCTTACAAAAACGATCCCAAATAGATTCCCCTCTACCATCTTCTTTTGTTGCCCCTTCAATTTGGTAAGAAGATGTAGCAGTACCCCATACAAAATCCTTTGGAAATTGAATCATTTCATATCCACCTCTTGTCCTATTTTTTGAAAAATGTTATATATTCACGAGCCTGAGTTGACTCTAAACAGATATCCGTTATACATAGAGGCTTTTACATGATGCTTGTCTTAAGCTAACATTCTAAAATAAAAATGATGTAATCCTTTGTTTTTTCAGCAAGAATTATGTCGTTTACATCAATAGGAAATATCCTACAATAGATCCTATTGTGATCTATATAATAGTTTCCCCTCCGTATCATTGTGTCGTCTAAGGTTTTCATTTGAAATACTGTCATAATGTATCACATCAAAAAAATAGGGAAGAGTAGCTTCCTCATTTAATAAATCATATAGCTCAGAAATTATGGACTATTTTACATTACTACCGTTGACTGCGATATCAATATCAGACCCTTTTTTGTAATTCCCTATAGCACGACTCCCGAATATGAACGCATTCTCATCTTCATCATAAGTTGAAAGTACATCTTTAATATACTGGATATCTTCTTCTCTCAAACCAAACATTTTGATCATTCCTTTAAAAGTTTTTCATATAGGTTGGTAAGTTCCGGTAAGTAAAGATCAGTGATATCCTCCAATAGTTTCTTAGCTAATGCATCATCATATGTATTAGTAGTTATATTTCTTTTAGCTAATGCATCTAACCAAATGTGTCCATCGTTAATTATTTCTATTTGAAATGCCTGTTTTATCGTTTCTCTAGGAGTTTTTACAATATACCCTTGAGCCTCTAAATAATCTTTCAATACTTTCCATGCTAGTTCGATCGTCCTTACATAGAATTGGATCACACCACCTCTTTTTAGTTCGTTATTTATTTCTTTATGAGAATACTTATCTAAAAGAAGATAAGACTTTTCGAAATTTTCAAACCTCTGTCTCCATCGTAAATCTTTCATTTCATCCATCTTTAGGTTCCCCCTCTAAAAAAAGTTGGGAAAGAATTGATACTACTATTCGTAAAACTCCACTATCAATATTATAGTAGTTGTACTTTATAATGTCACTAAGTCTAGTGTTATCTTATGACTCTTCTTTAGAAGGCTAAAAGATAGTAGTTCAAGCGAAATGTTATTTTTCCAATTTCGGACCTCATTACTGGTTCAATTTATTCCTCCACACTTCCTAATTATCTACTTAGTTATTTTCAATGACATCAATTAAACCATAAGGAAGACCCTTAGTATCTTTTCCATCAAAGTTTAAACGTAAAAATCCTCACATATATAATTTTCTAACTAAATCCCAGTGCTTATTAAGAAATATTCTAAAAAATAATAATACAATATTTGATGTTGTTATATATAATTCCCCATAATATAATACAAATATATTTAATTATACAAATTTTTTCCTTTTCTGGACATTAGTTAGATAGAGTTTTAATTTAATATTTCAATAGAAAGGGGTGAATTATTGTGAAAAAAGTATTTTGTTTATCCGTTTTTTTTAGTGTAATATTTTCAATAACAGTAGTTGCTGAAGATCTGGATAAAGAAACCCTAGAGGAAGTTAATATTCAAGCTTTACCGACAGCTACTATGTCTACTCCAGATTTCTATAATTCAGGACGTTCTTTTAGACCAGTTGTTAGAACTTCATCACATTTTGGCCCACATACTTTCTTTTTTGATGCGGGAGATGGCCGAAGGATTATGAGAGGAGATACAATTTTAGATTCAACCTATACATTCAATGCTATATCATACACTGCACTATCTTCTTCTCAATCGTTTACTCAAAGAGCTAGAGTAGCAGATCAATTGAATGCTTCTCCATGGGTTAGTAAAAATGTAACTGTCTATCCGTATTAAAACATTAACCGGATCTAACAGGTTTAGGTCCGAGAAATTTGGAAGTAAGGAGGCTTATGCTTGTTTATACGACTAACTAAAAAAGCGGTTATGCTTCAGTTAATGATTCTTATTTTCCTAATATTATTTATCCTTCCGATTGCTTACACTTCCATTTCAGATGCTTCAGAAACAATTAAACATGAAATATATGACTTTGCAAGAGGGAGCTATGACATATTAGTACGTCCTTCTGAGAGCCGTTCTCTGGTTGAAAAGAAAATGGGTTTAGTAGAAGAAAACTACCTAGGGTTAGGTGATGGTGGAATCACTATTTCTCAATGGGATCAAATTAAGAATCATGAAGATGTAGAAATAGCTGCTCCTGTTGCCGCAGTTGGTTTATTCACTGCTCCTGAAATTACTGTCCAATTACCACCAAGTCCACCTGATACTTCACTAAAATACGAGGCTTATCCGGTTACAACAGATGGGATAAAAGAATACCAACTATCTCCCCCATTAGCAGCATATACCATATATAATGAAATTGGAAATCAACAATTAATTGAGGTTATGGACGATGATTTACTAGAAATATATTTTTCATCAGAAAATCCGAATTATGCACTCCCCCCTTCTTTTCATCAAGTAGTTGCTGTAGACATAGAAGAGGAAAAAGCATTAACGGGTATTCCGTTTCCAAATCTTCAATATAGCTCAGGTTTAGCTCCAATAGACTATGTAGAAATACCAATTATAAGTTTAAATCATGTAACCAGCCCAGTAAAAACAATTTTAAAAATTGGTACGCTCAACGATGAGCCAGGGAGTCCTTTAGATAATATTATTAAGCATTATTTATCTATTACTGACGTTGATGTAAATGACTTTAAGTTTATTGGATACAGGTACCCAGATATCCATGTTGACTTGTTGGAAGAATTAGGTGAAATAGAGCTTCTTTCAAGTGAGGAATATGTATTAGACTTCACACAAAAGGTTACTCCATTTTATGATAATTTTTTATTTACAGATGATGAATACAAGGTTTTTACTTACGAAGACAGAAATAGTTTGATTTTAATCTAAGTGGCACGATTAACTACAATACTCAACAAATTTCATACTCACTATTACCTGTAGAATATCAGTTTCATGGAGAAGATATCTCTATTCCACTTGTTAAGAATGATAATGAAACTGGTATTCCTATTTATAGAGAAATGAAAGAAAACCAGCATTTTAAAACTGAAAAAAATAGCTCAGTGGTGACTGAAGGTGAAGGATTTACATTTATTCATGCAGGCAATTTTGAATGGCAGGAAGAAGAGAAATCTCTAGCAGCTTCACCGCTTGGAATTTACGGTGTTCACGAAACATATTTAGCGGAGAATCAGAATTTGTTAATTTACCCTACTGCTGTTCCTGGAAGCTTTATTTCAACTCCAGCTCATGGAATCATATCTATTGAACATGCTGAGTTAATAAAAGGAAGCGCACCGATAGATGCAATAAGGGTAAAAGTCTCTGGTATTAATGGGTATGATGAGAAAAGTGCTATGAAGATCAGAGATTTAGCGACTGAACTAGAAGATCAAGGTTTTACTGTGGATATTGTTGCTGGTTCTTCCCATCAAACACTAACCATCAAAGTAGAAGAAATAGGAGATGTAATTCAATCATGGACAAGTTTAGGAGCAGCAGATACAATAATTCAAAGCTGGAATGTGGTAAGTATAGTTCTTGTTATTTTATTTACATCCGTTAGTTTTGTATATTTTCTATACAGTGCAGTCAACATGCTAAAAGAACGTCTGGAAGATGAATTACAATTGAAACATTTGGGATGGTCAAAAAAGCATATACATTTTCTCCGCTACAAAGAGCTGATTGGTCTAATTGGCTTCCCAGGAGTTTTCGCATTTTTATGTCTATACATTATTTCTTTCATTTATCAAATTCGAGGTAGTTTGTTTTGGCTAGCGATAATACTTTCGGTTATGATTGTGCTTTTACTTTTATTACCTATAATTATAAATAAATCAAAATACAGGAAAGTGATTAAGAGAAGAAAATTGCCTATATTAATTCACAATATACTCTATCATAAAGGACGAATCACTGTAGCTGCTATACAATTAGCACTTTTAACATTTACCACCATTTTCCTTCTGTTATTATTACAGCACGAAGAACAACGAACAATTAAGACTACTCTAGGTATCTATATTCATGGACAAATGGATATATTTTATTTTATTTTAATCACATTGATTTTTACTCTGGCTTGTCTTACTGTTGTTGAAACACTGGTTTCTTTATGGAGGCTTCGTGAAGATGAATTCAAGCTATTTTATCAGATTGGTTGGGGAAAGTGGAGGAGTTATCAATTTTATATGAAAGAAGTATGTCTTTGGGTATTTCCTGCTATATTATTAGGAGCTCTAGTTAGTGCAATAGGTTATTATATTTTTACAGGATTATTTTTTAACATATACCTAGTTACTCTTTTGATAGTTAGCATTCTCATTTTTGTTATGATCTTAGCAGTTTTAGTATTTAGCTATACGTTAAGGAAATATACAGCATACTGGGATTGGAAGGATGTTATATGAAAATCAAATTAACAGATGTCAACAAGACGTATAAAACCGGTGCTGAAAATCTTCATATATTAAAAAATATAAACCTCTCAATGGAAAGTGGTGAATGGCTGACAATTTTAGGGCCATCGGGCTCTGGAAAGTCAACTTTAATCCAATGTATAGCAGGAATTAACAGAGCTGATCAAGGTAGTGAAATCGTTCTAGATGATTTACCTATTATGGTGGCAACAGAGGAAGAAATACTTACTTTTCGAAGAAACAATATCGGATTTATCTATCAGGATTATCGTTTGTTTGAACAGTTTGATGCTTTAACAAATGTTATTCTGCCCCTTGTACCCTATATAGACAAAAGCTATTTACTAAAAAAAGGGAAAGAGTTATTAAAAGATGTTGGACTAACTGAACGAATATATCACATGCCTTCACAGTTGTCAGGTGGTGAAAAACAGCGGGTAGCAATTGCAAGAGCATTGATTAACGATCCAAGCTTGATTATTTGTGATGAACCTACTGGGAATTTAGACGAAACCAATCGTAATAATATTATGAACTTGTTACAGGACTTGCACATTAAAGGTAAAAGCATTATTCTTGTAACTCATGATCATGATATTTTGTCATATGGTAACACATTAGTATTACTAAAACACTGTAATTTATCCAATTTAAACGATCATTCAATTCTAAAAGTATAGATATATTTGAATTCCCGAAGGAGCATTAAAAAGGAAGCAACGGGAATCGAAGAGCGGCCTTCCATTCCCGAAGGAGCGTTAAAAAGAAAGCAACAGGAATCGAAGAACGGCTTCCATTCCCGTAGGAGCGTTAAAAAGAAAGCAATGGGAATCGAAGAGCAGCTTCCATTCCCGAAGGAGCATTAAAAAGGAAGCAACGGGAATCGAAGAGCGGCTTCCATTCCCGTAGGAGCGTTAAAAAGAAAGCAATGGGAATCGAAGAGCAGCTTCCATTCCCGAAGGAGCGTTAAAAAGGAAGCAATGGGAATCGAAGAACGGCTTCCATTCCCGTAGGAGCGTTAAAAAGGAAGCAATGGGAATCGATGAGTATCTTAAATTGAATAACTAACTAAATTTGATAGGTGCCTCACCATAATTTTGTTCGTTGCATGGTTACTTCACATGGATATCTTTCATATTATTCATAATTAAACTAGAGAAGTGAAGTTGCATTCCAGAGATGTATGGGAATGCAATTTCACTTTAGGCTGTGTCCGCCCCCTGGGAAGTTCGTCTGCACTTCTAAAAAATGCATCACCTGGATCCCGGACATGTTATTCGACCTCGTTCCAAGTAGTTTCTTAATAGTTTTTTCGCACTTTTACGGAAGTTTCCGACATGGAAATAGTGTATGCAGCAAAATTAGATTGTAATTCTCTCAATAAAAAACGACACAACCCCTCGCTTCATGGCGAAAAACCGTGTCGTTATACACAATATGTATGAAACTAAATGCTGTGACTAACTAGTTAGCCTTTTTTGGTGCCTTTTTAGGACAGCCTATGTTCGTTTGCTTTGATGTCTAGTAGACATCGTTCTACTCACGAATGTATGGTGGAGCTAAGGGGATTTGAACCCCTGACCTCTTCGCTGCCAGCGAAGCATTCTCCCGCTGAACTATAGCCCCTATTACGGGAATTACTCAAAAATATATAAACGAAAAAATCAAGCATTCGTTCTAATTAGATTGTAGCATTTCTTACATGGGTTTTATTATAACTTTGCTTTTACAACAATTCAACCTTTTTATGAAAAAATCTCTAATATTTTGTAAATTTAATAATTTAAAAAATAATAAATAAGATATACCATACAAATCCAGCAATAATGGAAGTAATGAGCCCTGAGAATATATTTTCCTTAATTATTTTTTTATGCTTCACTGCATCAAATATGACCCAACCAATAAAAATTGTTATTGCAAAAATGAGTGCCTGCGACATACACCTCTCCCCTTCCTTTCCTATCGTATCAAAATTATGAATGAGATGCACTATGTTTTGTCCATAATGAAAATAGAAAGAGAGGGGTAATATGTTCCGATTTGATTTTATTATAGAATCATATGCGAGATTTCAATCTCTAGCGAAGATGACTGGCATTGTCATTCTTTTTTTAATTCTCATAGGGAATATTATTCATTTTATTGAACCTGAAGCTTATCCAACCATTTTTGATGGGATATGGTGGGCTATTGTCACCATTTCCACTGTGGGGTATGGAGATTTTGTTCCTGAAACTGTCCTTGGTCGATTTTTAGGAATGCTTCTGATAATATTGGGAATTGCACTTTTTTCTTTTTTCATTACGAATCTTGCTAGCTCTACCGTTTTAACACAGCAAGAAAAAGAACAGGGAACTACAAAGTATAAAAATAAAGACCATTATATTATTGTGGGGTGGAATGAACGTAGTGCTGAGCTTATTCATCAGTTAGAGTTGTCTTATACACATCCTAATATTGTATTAATCGATGAGACTCTACAACAACGTCCTGAGCACCTAAAGCGACTATCTTTCATTAGAGGATCTGCGACAATTGATGAAACATATAAAAGGGCAAATATTGATGATGCACATACGATCATCATCACTGCAAACCATCACATATCTGAAAAAGCTGCAGATGCTAATTCTGTTCTTTCTTTACTAACTGTAAAAGGATTGAATGAAAGTATTTATGCAATTGTAGAACTAATGACTTCTAGTCAAGTTAAGAATGCAGAACGCGCAGGGGCAAACGAGATTATTGAGAGCTCACAATATTTAAGCAAATTATTGATGAGTGGAGTTTTGACTCATGGCATGACAGATGTTATCTCACAGATGATTAAGCACGGAGAAGAGGAACATCTTATTTTTAAGCCTGTTCCTCATGAATTAATAGATCTAAGTTTTCAAAAAGCAATTGAAGAATGCCAAACGAAGGATTCCTTTTTACTTGGTATTAGGAGAGATGGGAAAACGCTTTTACATCCATCGCATGGATCCCTTTTATTAAAGGGAGATCACCTTATTTTTTACACAAGATAAGGTGATCTTAGTTCATATCTAGATTTTGTAATATTACCTGCTCCAGTTCCCGAACATACTCTTTACCTACATTTATATGTTCGTAAGGAAATGTAGCATCAGGATTTTCCGGTGCTGCAAATTGATTAAAGAGTGGATTGGGATCTTCTTCATTCGTATGGTCTAAGCCATCCTCATATTGATGTGATAACAAGAATGGTCTCCCTAGGCGTACGGTGACACCTTTAGTATCTAAATCACCATCAACTGCTGAAAATGGCAATCGCACGAATAGATATTCACCTTCGTCCACCATTTTATAATCAAAATATCCATGGTCATATTCCCAGCCACCACCAATGACGTATCCTAATGGCTTTATTTTCTGTTCTAAGTGACTCAGTTTGATTTCTTTATTTTCAAGAGATGATTGCACCTCAATCATGATAGCACCTCCTACATCTTCTTCCCATAGCATATCCTAATATTAGGTGTTCTATGAAAGAATCTCTGTGCAGATATATAGAAAGGACTGACCATTGATTACCTTCGCTCCTCATTCCACATCATGAAAGTAACCATAACTGCTCATTGGTTACCTTCGTCCTCCATATCCTCTCATGAAAGGAACCATAACTGCTCTTTGGTTACCTTCGTCCCTCATTCCACATCATGAAAGGAACCATAACTGCTCTTTGGTTACCTTCGTCCTCCATCTCCTCTCATGAAAGGAACCAAAACGGCTCTTTGGTTACCTTCATCCTCCATCTCCTCTCATGAAAGTAACCAAAACGGCTCTTTGGTTACCTTCGTCCTCCATCTCCTCTCATGAAAGTAACCAAAACGGCTCTTTGGTTACCTTCGTCCTCCATCTCCTCTCATGAAAGGAACCATAACTGCTCTTTGGTTACCTTCGTCCTCCATCTCCTCTCATGAAAGTAACCAAAACGGCTCTTTGGTTACCTTCGTCCCTCATTCCACATCATGAAAGTAACAAAACTGCTCTTTGGTTACCTTCATCCTCCATCTCTTCTCATGAAAGTAACCAAAACGGCTCTTTGGTTACCTTCGTCCTCCATCTCCTCTCATGAAAGTAACCATAACGGCTCTTTGGTTACCTTCGCCCCTCATTTCATCTCATGAAAGTAACCAAAACGGCTCTTTGGTTACCTTCGTTCCTCATTCCACATCATGAAAGTAACCAAAACGGCTCTTTGGTTACCTTCGTCCCTCATTCCACATCATGAAAGTAACCATAACGGGTCTTTGGTTACCTTCGTTCCTCATTCCACATCATGAAAGTAACCATAACGGCTCTTTGGTTACCTTCGTCCCTCATTCCACATCATGAAAGTAACCATAACGGCTCTTTGGTTACCTTCGTCCTCCATATCCTCTCATGAAAGGAACCATAACTGCTCTTTGGTTACCTTCGTCCTCCATATCCTCTCATGAAAGGAACCATAACTGCTCTTTGGTTACCTTCGTCCTCCATTTCATCTCATGAAAGTAACCAAAACGGCTCTTTGGTTACCTTCGTCCCTCATTCCACATCATGAAAGTAACCAAAACGGCTCTTTGGTTACCTTCGTCATTCATTCCTTCTCATGAAAGTAACCATAACGGCTCTTTGGTTACCTTCGTCCTCCATCTCCTCTCATGAAAGTAACCAAAACGGCTCTTTGGTTACCTTCGTCCCTCATTCCACATCATGAAAGTAACCATAACGGCTCTTTGGTTACCTTCGTCCCTCATTCCTTCTCATGAAAGTAACCATAACGGGTCTTTGGTTACCTTCGTCCCTCATTCCTTCTCATGAAAGTAACCATAACGGCTCTTTGGTTACCTTCGTCCCTCATTCCACATCATGAAAGTAACCATAACGGCTCTTTGGTTACCTTCGTCCTCCATCTCCTCTCATGAAAGTAACCATAACGGCTCTTTGGTTACCTTCGTCCTCCATCTCCTCTCATGAAAGTAACCAAAACGGCTCTTTGGTTATCTACGCTCCTCATTCCACCTGATGAAAGTAACCATAACTGCTCTTGATTTACCTTCTTCCACCGTTTTTCATATGTAGGGTAATGCATAAAAGAAGACAGCCCCACCGGACTGCCTTCGCACAAACATTTATTTTCCATCAAGACGTTTTTCTAACTGAGCCTTTTGCTCTTCAAATCCTGGTTTTCCTAGTAATGCAAACATGTTTGTTTTATACGCTTCTACTCCAGGCTGGTCAAATGGATTTACGCCTAATAAGTAACCACTTAACGCACAAGCTTTTTCAAAGAAGTACACTAAATATCCGAAGTGATATTCATTCAACTCAGGAATGTTCACGATTAAGTTTGGAACACCACCATCAAGGTGTGCTAGCAATGTACCTTCAAAAGCTTTTTTATTGACGAAGTCCATTGATTTACCTGCTAAGTAATTTAATCCATCTAAATCAGTACCCGCTTCTTCAATTAACACTTCTTCTTTCACCGATTCAACATGTAATACAGTTTCAAATAGATCTCTTCTTCCATCTTGCACGTATTGACCCATAGAATGAAGGTCTGTGGAGAAGTCTACCGCTGCAGGGAAAATTCCTTTTTGATCCTTCCCTTCACTTTCACCATATAATTGCTTCCACCACTCAGAAACAAAGTGTAGAGACGGCTCGTAGTTTACCATAAGCTCAATTGTTTTCCCTTTATTGTATAATGCATTTCGAACAGCAGCATATTGATATGCTTCGTTCTCAGCAAGATTAGGGTTAGCATATGTTTCACGAGCATCCGCTGCACCCTTCATCATTGCTTCAATATCAAGACCACTTGCAGCAATGGGAAGTAATCCAACCGCAGTTAAAACGGAGAAGCGTCCACCAACATCGTCAGGTATAACAAACGATTCGTAGCCTTCTTCCGTTGCCAATTGCTTTAAAGCACCTTTCGCTTTATCTGTTGTTGCGTAAATACGTTTTCTTGCTTCTTCCACGCCATACTTTTTCTCCACATAATCACGGAAAATACGGAAAGCAATTGCAGGTTCTGTCGTAGTACCTGATTTGGAGATAACGTTGATAGAAACATCTTTCCCTTCAATTACTTGAAGTAAATGATTCACGTATGTAGAACTAATATTGTTACCAACAAAGAAAATCTGTGGAGCTTTGCGACTTTCTTTATCCATTACATTGTAAAAAGAATGTTGAAGTGCTTCAATTGCGGCTCGTGCTCCTAAATAGGAACCACCAATTCCTACCACTAATAAAACATCGGAGTCTGATTTAATCTTCTCTGCTGCTTTTTGAATTCTAGAGAATTCTTCTTTATCGTAATTTACAGGTAAGTCAACCCAACCTAAAAAGTCATTCCCAGCACCAGTTCCGTTATGAATGGATGCATGTGCAGATTTAACTAACTCTGTCATATAATCAACTTCATGTTGTGAAATAAACGGTGTTGCTTTTGAATAATCAAATGAGATTGTTTTCGTCATTCTTTTTTCCGCCTCCATTTTGTAAAAACTAATTCCAACCTTCACTTTATAAAAATAAAAAGTAATAATCAAGTCCATATGTTGATGTAAACGCACACAATAATGACAATTTAATAAAACGTGTTAAAAGTTTATTTCGATAGAGTAGGTACTCTGATTAGACAGACTGTTTTCGTAAGATCTTGGAGAAACGGACGGTCCCAACGTGAAAACAGCAACTAAAGGAAAAAGAGGATCGCCTTATTCAAAAGCAACCCTCTGTTAATATACCCTATAAACAAGCTTTTAAAATAGAAAGTACATCATTTTTGTTTAATTTATTAAAGTTCCCGAATTCACCATTAACCATTGCTTTATCTGCCATTACCTCTAATTGACTATCGTCGATGTTATAGTCAGCCAACCGACTCGGTGCCTCAATAGAAGACCAGAATTTTTCAAGTGCTTGAATTCCCTCTTCCGCAACTTCTTGATTTGACTTTCCAGTGGGATCTATCCCCCATACGCGAACAGCTAAGTTTACTAATTTACGTTCACCAAGCTCTTTGTGATGTCTCATCCATTGTGGAAAAATAATAGCTAAGCCTCCTGCATGTGGGATATCATACACAGCAGACACGGAATGCTCAATATTATGAGATGCCCAGTCTCCTCTTGTTCCCATTTGCAACATGCCATTTAATGCAATTGTTCCTGAATAGAGAATAGTTTCTCGTAGCTCTACATTCTCCAAGTTTTCCACAAGCTTTGGACCTGCTTCGATCACGGTCTTTAAAACTGCTTCACACATCTGCTCCTGTAACGGTGTGTTTGTTTGTTGATGGAAGTACTGTTCGAACACATGGGACATCATATCCACGATTCCATAGACGGTGTGATCCTTTGGAACTGATAAAGTATTTCTTGGATCTAGGATCGAAAATACAGGGAATGAAAATGGGCTTCCCCATCCATATTTTTCATGTGTTTCCCAATTCGTAATAACCGAACCTGCATTCATTTCAGATCCTGTTGCAGCTAGAGTCAGAATAGTACCGAATGGAAGTGCAGCCTCTACAGGAGCTTTTCTCGTTACAAGATCCCAAGCATCTCCATCATACTTTGCACCTGCAGCTATTGCTTTTGTACAGTCAATAACACTTCCCCCACCAACAGCTAATAAAACCTCAATGCCTTCAGATTTACAGATCTCTACACCTTTATGTACCGTTGTTAATCGGGGATTCGGTTCCACTCCAGGTAATTCAAAAACAGTGAATTCCCCATCCGACAACAAAGATGTTACTTCAGCATACAAACCATTTTTCTTTATGCTTCCTCCACCATACACAAGAAGCACTCTATTCCCTAATGCTTTTAATTGTTTCACTAATTGCTCTTGGACTTGATGCTGTCCGAAAATAAGTTTTGTTGGATTATGAAAAATAAAACTATCCATAAATAAGCATCTCCTTCACTAATTGATGTAGCATCTTTTATTATCTCTTATTTTCCGGTGTATAACAAAAGATACGATATATTTTTTTCTATCTCATGCATAAAGAATAGCATTATTAAACATTCTAAGCTTAGGAGCATTAGTTAAGCTTCTATCTGTATGATTTTACCCCTGATAAGGAGGTGGAGCACATGAGCGGAATCCAACGAACTGCATTAGTTTTAGCCATCATCGGAGCTGTAAACTGGGGATTAATTGGTTTCTTCCGATTTGACCTAGTTGCTGCCATATTTGGCGGTCAAGCGGCTGGATTTTCCCGTTTCATCTATGCCCTCGTAGGACTGGCAGGGTTGTATTGTATTTCTATTCTGTTTAAACCCGATGAAGAGTTGGAGCGTAGTCCAGAACCACAGCGTTAATATGTGGTGAACATCGTTAAAAAATGGTTAGAAAAAGAGGTAGCTCATTTCGAGCTACCTCTTTGTCGTAGAGAAATTATTTTTTAATGCGTTTGTTTAAATCTGCTTGGATTTCATTAGATTCTTTTAACCAAGATTTTAATTTCTCTTCAAGCGTATTAAACCCTTGAGCTTGAGTTTGTTGCTCTTGACGCTTTCCACCGTTTGCACGTCTTGGACGATCTGTGCGCTCTGGACGATCTTGACGTTGTGGACGCTCCGTTTGCTCTGGTTTTGGTTGTGTTTCGCGAATAGATAAAGAGATTTTTCCTGATGTTTCGTCAACAGATAAGATCTTTACTTTCACTTCGTCACCTACAGAAAGGTGATCATTTATTTCTTTAACAAAACCATGAGCGATATGGGAAATGTGAACAAGTCCTTGCTTCTGATTATCTAATGCAACAAATGCACCAAATGGTTTAATTCCAGTTACTTTACCTTCAACAATACTTCCTACTTCATATTGACCTGACATGAAAACAACTCCTAACTTTTTTTAACTGGTTAATTATATCACATCTTTGCTTTTCTGACAAAAATTCTTACTTCATCTTTATATTCCTATACCTATATATTGGGAGCTTAAAACTTACATTTGACATATTGCAAACAAACAACTATAGTGAAAAATGTTTTTATTTTATCAACAGAGGAGAAATAGTATGAAACACAACTCTGAACAATGGACATCAAAAATAGGATTTATACTAGCTGCTGCAGGTTCTGCTATCGGCTTAGGTGCCATATGGAAACTCCCTTATGTTGCTGGAACCAGTGGTGGCGGGGCCTTTTTTCTCATCTTTATATTATTTACTTTATTTCTTGGTCTCCCTTTATTATTGGCCGAATTTACCATTGGGCGTTATACAAAAAAAGAAGCGATATCAGCTTATCGGGAAATTGCACCAGGTACATATTGGAATTGGATTGGAAAACTTGGTGTTGTTACTTCTTTTTTATTATTATCATTTTATAGTGTCGTTGGTGGTTGGGTAGTAATATACCTGTTTCGTTCGTTGACAGTAAATATTCAAGTTATGGAAACAAATGATTTTGGACAAATGTTTTCCGACACAATTAGTAATCCATTTTTAGCAATTACAGCACAATTTATTTTCTTAGCGCTAACCATCCTTGTGGTACAAGGTGGAATTCAAAAAGGAATTGAACGCAGCTCTAAAATAATGATGCCTATTTTATTTGTGTTCTTTACTCTCATTGTCATTCGTTCGTTAACTCTTGATAATTCAATAGAGGGTATCCGGTTTTTCTTACTCCCGGATTTTTCTTCCTTAACTGGTGAAACCACTTTATTCGCTATAGGACAAGCCTTTTTCTCCTTAAGTTTAGGGGTTTCCATTATGGTAACCTATAGTTCTTATTTAAAGTCCGAGGAAAGTTTAGTCAAATCTGCTACATCTATTGTTTCTTTAACAATCTTCATTTCTCTATTAGCTGGTTTAGCAATTTTCCCTGCAGTATTCTCCTTTGGAATGGAGCCTTCAGAAGGACCACCATTAGTCTTTATTGTATTACCTGCTGTCTTTAGTAGTATACCCTTAGGAAATGTGTTTTTCTTCTTATTTATGACACTTCTATTATTTGCTACTTTAACTTCTGCTTTCTCTTTATTAGAGATGGTTGTAGCTTCCATTACGAAAAATGAGGGGGAAAAGAGAAGAAAAACTACAGTGATTACTGGGATATTCATTTTTATTATGGGGATACCTTCCGCACTTTCTTTTGGGTACTTATCAGATACACTATTTTTTGGTAATACATTTTTTGATGCACTGGACTATTTAGTTAGTAACATCATGCTACCTATGGGCGCACTCTTCATTTCACTCTTTACACCTAGGTATCTAAGCAAAAGCACCCTATTTGCTGAATTAAGAAAAGGGTCACGTGTGAAATTATATGTACTTCAGATTTGGTATGTTTTATTGAAGTATGTTACACCAGTTGCTATTATTATTGCCTTCTTGCATGTTGTAGGAATAATCTAAATATTTTCCAATATCGCATCAGAAACAGGCCGTAACGGAAATTAACGCTTCGTTATTTTTCAAAACTACTAGATAATTTATTTAAAACAAATGAAAATCAAATTATTTTCCAAAAGTTCATATAACCAACAAGTATATATCCTAAAAAAAGAGGTTATACTATGGCTGTATACAACCTAGTATTCCCCCTTTTTAAAGCAAAGTGAATGTCACTTTGCTTTTTTTAGTGCTTATTTTTACTTATAAAGCGTTCCATTCTTTTAATGGCTTCTTCTAACTGCGTCATGGAGGTAGCATAGGAACATCGAATATGACCTTCCCCACCTGCTCCAAATACTGTTCCAGGAACCACGGCTACTTTTTCCTCAATCAATAGTTTTTCAGCAAACTCTTCAGAACTAAGTCCCGTTGAAGTGATGGATGGAAAAGCATAGAAAGCTCCTCCAGGCAGATGACATTGTAAGCCAATTTCATTCAATGATTTCACAAAATAATTCCTACGTTGTCGATAGCTAACAACCATCTCTTTCATTTCTTCCTTGCCATCTTTCAACGCTTCAATTGCTGCATATTGAGCCATCGTAGCTGCACACATCATTGCATATTGGTGGATCTTTAACATTGCTTTCGCATATGGCTCAGGAGCACATACATACCCTAATCGCCACCCTGTCATGGCAAATGATTTTGAAAATCCAGATATTAAAATCGTTCGTTCCCACAATCCTTCTAAGGAGGGGATGCTTGTATGTTTGTTATCGTACGTTAACTCTGCATATATTTCATCAGAGTAAATTAATAAATCATACTCACAAATTACCTTAGCAATTTCTTCTAAGTCCTCTTTGCCCATCGTTGCCCCTGTAGGGTTACTTGGAAAAGAGAGAAGTATTCCCACTGTTTTAGAAGTAATCTTTGCTAATATATCCTCTGACGATACTTTAAATTCATTTTCTATTGATGTTGGTACACTTACTGGAATTCCCCCAAGTAATGAAACTAACGGAGCGTACGAAACGAAGGAAGGCTCAACGATAAGGATCTCGTCTCCAGGATTTACGGTTGCTCGTAATGCCAAGTCAATCCCTTCACTCGCTCCCACGGTAACAACTATTTCATCCTCAGGGCTGTATTTCACTTGAAACTCATTTATTAAATAATCGGAAATTGCTGTTCGCAATTCTAATAAACCTGCATTAGCAGTATAGGATGTTATTCCACGTTCTAAGGAAGCAATACTTGCCTCTCGAACGCTCCATGGAGTTGTAAAGTCAGGTTCACCTACTCCAAGGGAAATCACATTTTCCATGGTAGACGCTAAATCAAAAAACCTTCTGATTCCCGAGGGCTTTATTCGCTGAACAGCATCAGATAGTTTTGCCGTTATCTGTGATTTTGAATCCGTCATGGAGATACCACTATCCGATGGTCTTCGTCTTCATCTTCAAAAATAACGCCATCATGCTTATATTTCTTTAACTGAAAATGAGTTGTCGTGGATAAAACAGAATCAAGTGTTGATAATTTTTCGGAAACAAATCGAGCAATCTCAGACATTGTTTTTCCCTCAATGACTACAGACAAATCATAGGTTCCTGACATTAAGTACAATGCTTTTACTTCTTTGAAACGATAAATTCTCTCTGCTACTTCATCGAATCCAACTCCACGTTTTGGTGTAACTTTTACGTCAATCATTGCAGTAACAGTTTCCGTTGTATTCGCTTTGCTCCAATCAACGATTGCGGAATATCCTAAAATAATTTTCTTTTTCTCAAATGATTCAATCATTGCCTTTACTGTTTCTACAGATATATCTAACATTTTAGATAGTTTTTCTTCTGTAATCCTTCCTTCTCGCTCCAATAGTAAAAGCAATTCTTTTTCCTTTTCCGTCAAAATAAATTCCCCCCATTATCAATGTACATTTAGTATATGATAGTAAATCAGTCCCTAATGAAAAATTACCTTTCCTGTCATTTTACACGATGTTTGTAAAACAGAATAGACTCTTTTTTTCAGAAAAGTATAATACTTTATATAAGAATAACGATGGTACATGAACTTTCATGTTAAAGTCTTTTTTACTATATACAACTACCAATTTTAGTATTTACATATAATTACTTCATAAGTTATAATTGCAATATAATGATGGTGTTTAAGGTACTTTGCCGAATCTTCCACATCGTAAAAGACCTCAAGGAATAGTCCTTGAGGTCGATTTCTTTTTCTTTTATGCTAGTCTGAAAACGATTCCGTGGCCACCTTTTGGATATTCCCACTTAATGTTATCAAATGGACAGCCAATGCGACAGCTTCCACATTCGTGACATCCTTCAAACCCTACAAACATGCGATCTCCTTCCCACTTATACACATCAGCAGGACAAAAGATTGTACAGTCTTTATCAGGACATTTCGTAGCACAAACATCGTGATTCTTTACTTCTAGATGGGATTTCGTATCACAATTGAAACGGACTAAATACTGCTTTTCCTCAAGTGTTTTAGCCATTATTTCACCACCCTCCAAGCTCGATAAAGGTCTTTTGCAACGCCTAACTTTCCTCGTCCAGCAGTAAATGACTGCATGATTTTCTTTTGTTTATCCCATTTCGGTGTTCCGTCAACAGTAAACATTGTATTCATTGCTTTATTCATTAATGGTACGTATTGTTCGAAATATTGAGGGTATGCTTCAAACGTATGTGCAGCATCTTTGTATTTCTTCAGATCTTTTCCTATAAAACTATCATATAGATCTGTACGATAAGAATCTAAGACTCTTTCAGAGAAATCTCCTAATTCCTTCGCTTTCATAATTGTTTCTGCTGCCATTCTTCCTGATGACATTGCCATGTTGGATCCTTCACGATGGATAGCGTTTACAAGTTGTGCAGCATCACCGGCTACAATAACGCCATCTCCAACAAGCTTCGGTATTGCTTTATATCCACCTTCAGGAATTAAGTGAGCTAAATATTCTAGGGATTCTGCTCCTTCAATATACGGTTGAATCATCGGATGTTCTTTCACGTATTCAAGTAGTTTGTATGGTTTCATTTTCTTTTTAATCATGCTAGATAATGTCGTTCCTACACCTATGTTAATACTATCTTTATTGGTATATAAAAATGCAGTTCCAAGAGCTCCTTGAGTTGCATCTCCAAAGATTTCAACTGAGACTCCTTGATCATCATTTACGTTAAAGCGTTCATTAATTGTTTTCTTCGGTAATTTCATAACCTCCATAACAGTTAGTGCTACTTCATCTGGTTTCCATTCTTTATGGAACCCTAGTTTTTTCGCTAACAAAGAGTTTACTCCATCACAGAGTACTACAACATCCGCATATACATCCCCATCAGGACGGTCTGTACGAACACCGATTACTTTCCCATCTTCATCTACGAGACATTCTGTGACAACGGTTTCGTTAATGAGTGTTGCTCCTTGTTCAACAGCCTTTTGAGCAAACCATTTATCAAATTTGGCACGAAGTACTGTGAAATTATTGAACGGTTCTTTTCCCCATTCAAGCCCTTTATAGCTAGTTGTAACCATAGATTCCTTGTCTAAAAACCAAAATCTTTGCTCTACCACTGGTCTTTCAAGCGGTGCTTCCTTCCAAAAATCTGGAATAATTTCCTCCATCTGCTTACGATATAATATTCCACCCATTACGTTTTTGGCACCAGGAAATTCCCCACGCTCTATTAATAAGACATTCAAACCATTTTTTGCACATGTATATGCACAGCTTGCTCCCGCAGGTCCAGCACCAACAACAATCACATCAAATTTTTCAGGCATGTGCAACACCTCCCTCTTTTGCTTCCTCTTGTAATGCTTTCTTAAATTCCTCTGTTAACAAAGGTACAATTTCGAATGCATCTGCTACAACACCATGATGAGCAACATTGAAAATCGCTGCATCTGGATCATTATTAATAGCAACGATAGTTTCAGAGTTTTCCATCCCAACAGTGTGTTGAACTGCTCCTGAAATTCCTATAGCAAAATATAACTTAGGAGTTACCGTTAATCCTGTTTGACCAACTTGATGATCATGTCCTATGAGTCCAGCTTCAACAATATCGCGGCTTGCACCAACGGTACCATTTAACACGTCCGCCAGTTCTCTAACCATTTGTAAGCCTTTCTCATCCTTGATACCTTTACCTGCTGAAACGATAATAACCGCATCTTCTAGGTTTACAGCTTTTTTCGTATCTCTTACTATTTCAAGTACTTTCGTACGTAAACTTTCTTCTTGTAATGAAATTGACTCCTCAATTAACTCCCCAACACGACCTTCTTCACGATCTCGTTTTTTCATTACTTTTGGTCTCACTGTAGCCATTTGTGGACGATGCTTTTTACAGAGAATCGTTGCCATGATATTTCCACCAAAGGCAGGACGACTTGCTTCGAATAATCGCTTCTCTAAATCCACATCAAGTAATGTTGTATCTGCAGTCAATCCTGTCATAACTTCTGTTGCAACAGCACTTGCAAGGTCTTTACCATTCGATGTTGCTCCATAAAGGAAAATCTCTGGTTTATATTTCCTTACTAGGTCCCCTACTGCTACCATATAAGTTTCTGAACGATATTGCTCTAGTATCGGATCATCAATGACATACACTTTATCTGCACCGTACTCGAATAGGTCTTTCGATAGATCCTTAATATTGTGACCTAAAAGCACTCCACATAGGTCCACTTCTAATTTGTCAGCTAAGTCTCTTCCTGCACCTAGAAGCTCTAACCCTACGTCTACAAGTTTCCCATTCCTCTGTTCGATAAAAACCCAGACGCCTCTATACTCCTCAAGATTCATACTTATTCCCCACCTTTCACTTCAAAAAGCTCTCGTTTCTCTAGAACTAATGAAACAATTTCACTTACTTGCTTTTTGACATCTCCTTCAATAATGTTGGCACCTTCACTTTTTGCTGGTGGCCACATTTTCCCTACAATTGTTGGAGAACCTTTTAAACCTAACTGTTTAATATCAACATCGTTCAAATCATCTACTGTCCAGATAGTTGGTGTGTAACGTGCAGCACGTAACATATTAGGTAATGGTGAATACGCAACTTCATTAATCTCTTTCTCAACCGTTAACAAACAAGGAAGGGAAGATTGAATTAATTCATATCCATTTTCGATTTTCCTATGAACCTTCATTTGTTGATTTTCTAAATCCACTTCCTCAATTTTAATTACATTTGTAAGAGGAGGTATTCCTAGTCGTCTTGCAATCCCTGGTCCAGTTTGCCCTGTATCCCCATCAATGGCATGCTTTCCACAGAGAACTAGGTCAACACCGTCATCTACCATCATCTTTTGTATAGCTTTATATAATGCGTAGCTTGTTGCTAATGTATCTGCCCCTGCAAATCTACGGTCAGATATTAAAAATCCTTCATCCGCACCAATTTCTACACACTTTTTAATTGCTTCTTTTGCTTGAGGAGGGCCCATACACAATACTGTTACTTTTCCTCCATGAACTGCTCTTAATCCTACTGCTTCTTCCACTGCATGGGCATCGTACGGATTTAATATTGCAGGTGCACTTGATCGATCTAACGTATTTGTTTTAGGATTTACTTTTATGATCTTCGTATCTGGTACTTGCTTAATACAAACTAAAATGTTCATATTATCCCCCACCCTCTTTCATTAATAAAAATCAAAACGAATACTAGGATACATCCATTAAGCTAATGAACTTGTTCAATCGTTCACGAACATAATCAGAAAGTAATTTTGTCCACAATCACTAGTAAAATATATTTTACTTTTATGGCTCCCATTCGTTTTTCTTTAAAATAATACTATATGTTGCTAGTTCCTTGATTCCCATATAAGATTATGAAATTATGAATCCTCCCTTCGTTGAACGCTTTCCTACAGTAGAACAAGAATTCTTCCCCAAGAATTTGAAAACAAAACGCTATAAAAAGTTTTGAAAGCGTTTTCCTTACTCTATTTATATCAAAAATTTCCACTGTGAACAACACCAATTGTCTAAAAATTTCAAAATACATAGATATATAGCATGTAAGTTTATATATATTTTTTTATTTAATTAGTATATTTAACAAAAATGACAAAACGGTGAACAATTAATATTCACCGTTTTATCTTATATTTTATATTCATTATGTTGTATGTGAAGCAATTTCTTTTTTCTTAAAAACAAAGATAGAAAGGAAAATCATACTAATTATTAATCCAATTGTCACAATAATGGAAAGTATAAATCCATCTCCTCCTGAACCAGTTTCAAAAAATCGATAGCTATGATTAGTAAGTGTACCTGGAGACCATTTCATAATATCAGGTAAAAGACTGCTTAATAAGCTAAAAGCAATGGTTATCCCTAATGATAGGAAGGCAACTGCAGCAGTACTCTTGAAAATAGAACTAAAGAGTAAGACAAGCGTAATTACAAATAGTAACCCAATACTATAAACGAATGCACCTTTGATTACATTACTAATTGCAACAGTTTCAATTAATTCAAAAGTGTAATATACGGCTAATAAAAAACCAATGAAATACGACGCTAATCCTAATAAACTCATATGTATCCACTTGGCCAATATATACGCACTAGTTGATACAGGTTTCACTAAAACCATTATTTGAGTTCCACTATTTTTTTCTCCTGCAACAGTTCCCATAAATGCGAGAGCAAGGACTAAGAAACCAATTTGACTAAACTGTCCTAACGTTTCTGCTAACACTATTGGTCCTGTCGGTAAAGGAAATTCAATTCCTTCTGGTAACCCACCGAAATTTTTAAGAATATCAGGTAAAAAATAGGATGTAACTGGCTGCATTACCCCTAATAAGATGAAAACGATTGGAATCCAAATCCATTTATAATTTCGGATAGATTCTTTCCATTCCTTTTGAAATAAAACACTCCATTGACTCATCCCTTCGTCACCTCCATAAAGAGGTCTTCTAACGTGGTCTTTGCAATTTCAAAGCTGACCAATTTGAGTTTACGTAGACCTTCATTCATCAGCAACGCGTCTCTTGCTTTGTCCATATCCTCTACTGTCACAGTAGCCTTATGTTTTTTTACATCCATATGACGCAACCATTCCATGCTTTTTATCGTTCTTGCCCAATCTTCTAAAACTTCTTCTGTTTCAATATAGATTGTTGGTTTTTGATATTTTTTTTGCAGTTCGACTAAATTCCCCTCAACTACAACTTGTCCACCTTTTATTATGTAAATATCTTCACAAATTTCTTCCGCATCATGCAAAACGTGTGTGGAAAATAGGATAGAGGTTTTGTCTTTAAGTTTACTCATCAACTCAAGAACCTCTCTCCGTCCAATCGGGTCTAAAGCAGAAACAGGTTCATCTAGAATAATAAGCTTCGGTTCATGCACGAGGGCTTGAGCGATACCTAATCGTTGCTTCATACCACCGGAAAAACCTGCTATTCGTTTTTTCTTATCTTGTCCTAATCCAACTAAGTCTAATAGTTCTTCTGTTTTAGTTATTGCTTTTTGTTTAGACAGTCCACCAAGTTGTCCTGAAAAATGTAAATACTCCTCAGCTGTCATCCAACCATAAAACTTAGGATATTGAGGTAAATACCCTATGTATTTCCGACGATCTCCCTGGTGTCTACTGTCAAACTCGATTTTTCCAGATGTGGATTTCATCAATCCGGTAATCATGTTGAGTGTTGTACTTTTACCCGCACCATTAGGACCCAACAGTGCAGTACAAACGCCTTCACTAATTGATAAGTTCAAGTTATCAACAGCTTTTATACCATGAAACGACTTCGTTAATTCCTCCGTTCGAATCAAGCTCATTTACTCATTTCTCCTTCCAAAAATAAAATAAGCAATAGGTCCGAAGATATTAACAAAGACAATAACTAACACCCAAATCCATTGTGGGCCCTTCGTATTATTGTGTTTAAAGCAATCAACTAATGCAACAACCATTAAAATAAACTGAATAACGATAATTGGTATTAATAAGTTCCAAGGTAACGCTTGTAAATCTTGTAAGATCTCTTCCATGCTCTCTCACCTCTTTTGGTTTTTATCCTAGGTCTATCAACATGAACTTGATTTTATGTCAGATTTCTATAATCAGTCTTAGTATGCACAATCAATTGTATAAAATCACGTTCTATTTCATAGTCCACTATTTTATACGAAATTTAACTGAAAAGGTTCCGCTTTAATATTAGTAGAAAACTAATTATTTGATACGATTCAAATAAAAAAACCGCAAGAAATCAATGTAACTAAATTGAACTCCTGCGATCTAGTATTTTTATATAGTTTTGTCCTAACCTCATTTTGATTATTATATAGTAATATTTTTAAGTAGGATCTGCAACATACCCAATGAATAGTACTAATTTCAATTCTTCATCAAGAATTTGAACGAAAAAAGGCTGGTTAACTTCCATGATAAACTCATCTTCTATACTTTTATCTCTTACTGTAATAGACGTTGCTGCAGCTGCTTCTGTACCATTTTCATTAACTTCTATAAAAGTTTTCTGCTTTACTTCATCAATTACTAACTGTTCTTTTGGCTCAGTAATCATTTTGGAGAAGTTAGCCTTTTGAGGGTCAAACCCTTCGTTTATCCCTATTTTATTTAGTACATCATTTAATGATAAATCTGACTCCAACGAAAATCTCGGAATTTTTATTAAACCTTTTTTCACCCTTTTGTTATTTATCCATGAACAATCACTTGAAATCATCTTATTACGGGTATCTTTAACTCCTTCAGCAGTTTTAGGTAAACATATTTCCATGCTGAATGTATTATCTTTATATGGCAATTTAATTGTTTGACAATTATCTGTTTCCTCATAGTAATATTCACCTTGTCTCATCATAAAAGGAACACTCTTTCTATTCGTACTACCATTTGAGGATATGTCAAAGTATCCATCACTAGTCAAATCTTCATCAAAAGGCTCCATCCATGTTCCTGAATAATAGACAGCACTTAATACAAGTAAAACTAGATCAGACTGTACATGGTCTAGTATTGCGGTAATTTTATTATTTGTTTTATCTTTAATCCATGAATTGATTACTTCAGCAGTATCCAACTCACTTACATGAGCATCATAATGTTTTTTAATCACCTGCTGAAAATCTTCTGAAAAGGATAATTCTTTCGTCAACCATAACGAATTAGCTAACGTCAATGACTTTTGATTTTCATGAAGATATCTGTTTCTTATCTCTTTATGAGTACTATGAAGCTCTTCTTCCGTTAAACCTATTGAATGAAGAATTTCTTTTTTTGTAGTTCCTGAAGCACCCGGAACTAATATAGACAAAGCTACTGCAATACTATAAGGACTAATAAGTATGTTTTTTGTTAGGTCATCATTGATTAATCGATCAAATAATTCACCAGAAAACATTGTAAATTCTTGTCTACCTTTTTTTTCATTACTACTAGAAAATAGATCCATATTACTGCCTCCTTAGACTTTAGGTAAATTTTTAAAAATTTCCTCGTCAAATCCAATATATTGTAAAAGAGCATAGAATAGATGCTCAAATATATAAATGTCAGTGTAGGAAAATAAAATATAAATTTATATATATAGTTTATGAGTAACGTTAGTGTATAAACACAAGATTTTTTTTTGAAACTTACTATTCTTTTCAAAGTCGACAAGTTCATTAGAGTATTCATTAAGTAACTCAACGTTCTGTTGGAAGATAAGATCTCTTTAGCTATCTTATGAAAAAAGAAGGGTTTTACGTTTACGAACAAATTTTAAATCGCTTAGTAAACACAACCAACCTAAGTGCTCTACACCTTTTTAATTTCCTTGTATATCGGTAAAATATTGTTTAAGAAAACCATTTAAAAAGTACCCAAAAAACCATAATGATTTTAAAATCCCATCTATGTTTCATTCTGCATCTGTAATGTTTTGTTCACCACAATAGGTGATTCTTCCTTCACCAATAAGAGAACCCATTTAGAGTTAGTAGTTTGTTCTTTTTTTCGCGAACTTTCCACTTTCCTGATCCAATATTTTAGATTATGAATGCTGACATTCTTTACTTTACACAGTCATTTCGGGTTAGGCCACTTGCTCTAAAATCAGCAATTTGTTGTTGTCATTCTTTATGCATTTCTGTATTTGGTATTTTGGACATAAAAAAACCTCTTATCTCAAAATCTACTGATTAAAATGGGGGGAGTATTTGACGCTTACATAGAAAACCACTCCTATTGCCTGGTAACTTTCATGAATACCCTTAAATTGTTGGAGCAACATCTTAAAGAGGAGGAGATATAGGAGCGGTACAATGGTATTGCATTAGACAGTGGTTATGAAGTACTGCACTAAAAATAATTCGTTGTTTAATTTAAGTGTGCTGTACTATCAAAAGGGGAAAAGCATGTGGTTAATGGGTAAGGAAAAGGGAGAGGAAGCTTTAAACGCTATGGAACATAGCTTCGCTTATACTTAAAATAAAAGAAAATGACTTGCTTGTTGAAATTGTTCAATCTGAAATAATGAAGTTAAGAGAAGAAAGACAATAATGAAATAATCAAAGCAAATCATAAGTGTAAAGAGCAACACCCTAATTTTTTACGGAAGCAATGGAAAAAGGAAAGTATATTAAGATAACCTCAGAAGGTTCAAACATTTTTCAAAATGTTGTAAAGAGGGAAATTAAATAAGAGAATCTACCTGATTATTTTGCGCTTACTTTGCTCTTACGATTATCTCAAGATATTTCAGTTATAAAAATGTTGTTAGTATTTGATGCTTACCTTCTAAACAA
>NZ_JBGUAU010000039.1:0-48253 GCF_041820985.1 Evansella sp. AB-rgal1 | reverse complement strand
TTCCACTCGGGTTCATCCTCGTTTTGTCAATCAAGCACCTCTTATTTGACAATTCCCCGCGTTTCATCCTCATTTTGTCAGTCATGGAGTTCTGTCATCCACCGCTTTCGAGACAATTCCTCGCTGCTCCTACACAAATCGTCTCTTAGCGTCCGTCAAGCGCTCCCAAAACAATCAATCCTTACTTACTCTTCCTCTTCAACACCGCTATCCCATGCAATCCTAGCTTCAAGGAACCACTCACCACAGCTCCACTGTCTAACATATCTTCATAAGACTCCCCATCGGATCCAAGCTCAACAACTTGTTCCTTATCACTAAAGTTCATTACAAAGACATAATCAGACTCACCATCCGTACGTAACGTAGCATTAACACCCTCAGGAAGGTCAGCTGAACCAAGTACCGGAGTAACTCCCGCTTCCTCCACGATCTGCTTAAAGAAATCATACTGGAAATCAGCGCTGTTACGAGACGCAACATAATATGCTTTACCAGAACCAAAAGAATTAACAGTCAAAGCTGGGCGACCTTCATAGAAGTCATCCCCATACGTTGCAAGTACCTCAGCACCCTCGGTATGAATCAAATCACAAAGTTCAACAGCATCATATGAACCTTTCAACCCTAGTGCATTACCGTCCGAAAGCACCACACTATTTTTTTGCCCATCATGAAGTCCGTCAATCTCTTCAGACCAAATGCCTAGCGTCTTCTTCAATGGACCAGGGAAACCACCTAAGAAAGTTAGATCCGTATCGTTTACAATTCCAGACCAATATGTCGTAACAAACGTTCCGCCCGCTTCCACAAACTTTTCTACTTTTTCACCAAAACCAGGTTTCACCATATATAACATCGGTGCTACAACAACTTTATATTTAGAAAGATCGAAGTCACTGTCAATAATATCAACAGGTACACCCATTTCCCAGAACGGACGATAATGAGCGCGAACGGTCGCTTCATACTTAATACCAACATTTCGAGGACCTTGAGCATCCTTTACAGCCCAACGATTATCCCAATCGAACATCACGGCAACTTCAGGCTCTACCGATGTACCAACGATCTCTTTCAAATTCTCAAGTGCCTCACCAACATCTGTTACGTCGCGGAAAACTCGTGTGTTTTCATGACCAACATGATCCACAACGGCACCATGGAATTTTTCACTAGAACCACGGCTTTTACGCCACTGGAAGTATTGCACCGTATCCGATCCGTGCGCCACCGCCTGCAACGAAGACAATACATGCATGCCAGGCTTCTTCAACTTCGATACATTCTGCCAGTTCGTTAAACTCGGCGTGCTTTCCATCAACGCAAACGGCTGGCCGCCTTTAATGGAACGCATAATATCATGATTTAACGCAATCCAAGCAGCTACATCACCATTCTTGTCCATCTCACCATCATGCCACGTCGGATACGAATCCCAACAAGTAAAGTCCAAAATATCCTTGAACTTAAAGTAATCAAGCCCTTCGAACCCTTCCATAAAGTTCGTCGTAACCGGTACATCGGGATTCACCTTACGCAACGGCTCTACCTCCGCACGTACATAATCCAACGTCAAATCCGTAATAAATCTCTTCCAATCTACATTCATCCCATGCGTAGACTTTTCCCCACGAGGTGAGGGAGACTCTACCTGCGACCAGTCCGTAAACGTATGACTCCAGAACGTCGTCCACCAAGCATGGTTCAATTCCTCTAACGTGCCATATTTCTTCTTCAACCACTCACGGAAATTCTCCTGACAATAATCACAGTGACAATGACCACCATTCAACTCATTGGAAATATGCCACCCGATTACCGCAGGATGATTCGCATAACGTTCTGCAAGCTTCGTATTAATAATCTTAACCTTCTCACGATATGCAGGAGACGAATAGCAATGATTATGACGCTCCCCATGAAGATTTCTCACACGGAACTCATTCGTACGCAAAACCTCCGGGTACTTCTGCGACAACCACGCAGGACGCGCTCCACTCGGCGTCGCCAAAAAAGCATAAATCCCATTCTCCGCAAACGTATCAAGCACATGATCCATCCACTCAAACGTAAACTTACCTTCCTCCGGCTCCAACGATACCCACGAAAAGATCCCAACGCTCATCACATTACACTTCGATAGCTTCATCAACCGAATATCCTCTTCAAACACACCAGGATACTTCAACCACTGCTCCGGATTATAATCAGCACCATGCAGCATCATCGGCGCCTTACTACTAATCGGCGGAAACTTTTTACTCATTCAAATCACCTTTTTTCTATTCTTTTTTGAAAAGTATTTGTTTACCTCTTCCAATCACATGGAAAAAAAGGAAAGGGTTCCCCCTTATCCTTTCGTTCCTCCTGCAGTTAATCCTGCAATTAAATATCGCTGTAAGAATAAAAATACTAACGCAATCGGAATCGCAACTAAAATCGCTCCCGCTGCGAAACGTGTAAAGTTATTATCGAATTCATTACTAACAAAGTTAAATAAACCAAGTGCCAACGTAAACTTATCTTCACTACGAAGAACGATACGAGGAAGTAAGAAGTCCATAAACGGCGTCATAAACTGGAACAATGCAACTACCGCTAATATCGGTTTTGCTAATGGCAGCATAATCTGTGCAAATATTCGTAAGTGACCTGCACCATCGATTTTTGCTGCTTCATCTAACTCTCTTGGAATTGTATCAAAGAACCCTTTTACTAAGAATGTCATCATCGGCACACTTGCACCGACGTAAATAATAACTAATCCAGCTAGGCTATTTAATAGACCTACTAAGCTTAGTAATAAGTAAATGGCAACCATTGCCATTAGGATTGGGAACATCTGAAGAACTAATAATATAAAGATCCCATTTTTCCTACCAACGAACTTGTAACGTGCGAACGCATACGCAGTTAACGTTGCCACAAGAACAGAGAATATAGATGTAAATCCAGCTACAATTAAGCTATTTTTATACCAAACAACATAACGACCACGTGGGTCATCAAAGAATAACCAACGGTAATGCTCCAAACTCCAGTTTTCCGGAATCATGCTCGCTGAGAACATACTCCGACCTGGATTTAGTGACATCCCCACTGCCCAAAGAAGGGGATAAGCAATGATGACAAACATAATAGCGAAAATGAGGTAAATACCAATCACTTCGAGTCTGTTTTTCGTTTTCAGATTCATTAGTATACTTTCCCCTCCTCTTTAAACGATCTTGTTTTGCGGAATTGGAAGAACGCAAATACCGCAACAATAAGACCGATAATCATCGAAATGGCAGCAGCAATACTGTAGTTTTGCTGAGAGAAAGTTAAACTGTACACCCAGGAAATGAGGATGTCGGTTCCCCCTGCATTCTGACCACGAACAGCTGGTCCACCTTCGTTGAAAAGATAGATAATGTTAAAGTTATTAAAGTTATGCGTGTATTGCATGATCATTAATGGCGCAGTAGCGAACATAACGTGTGGGAACGTAATAGCCTTAAATTTCTGCCAACGGTTCGCTCCGTCCACTGTCGCGGCCTCATACCAATCATCAGAAATACTTGTAAGTACCCCAGAGAAAAGTGCAAAAACGAACGGGAATCCAAGCCAAACTTGAATCGTAATAAGAGCAACCCTCGTCCACAATACATCCGTTAACCACGGAATACTTACATTGAATAGTGGCTCCATAATCTGACGGTTGATTGCACCAAAACCATCGTTAAACATCGCAGCAAAAATTAATATTGATACGAAACCTGGTACAGCCCAAGGCAAGATCAGAATCGTACGGATTGTTCGTTTAGGTTTAATTCGCTTGTCATTAACTAAAATAGCAAGGAATAATCCTAACACAATTTGGAGTGTTGTTGCTACTAATGTCCAAATGATTGTCCAGCTAAATACACTGATAAATGTGTTTTGCCACATTGGAGTAGTAGCAAGGGACACGAAGTTATCGAAACCAACCCAATCAAGCAAGTTTGCGGGTGGAGAATTTCTTAAATGATAATTCACGAATGCTAAAGATAGCATAAATCCTAACGGTAAAATTACAGCAAAAATAACGAGTATTAAACCCGGTCCTACTAAGAAATAAGGAAATGTTTTATCATATGTGTTATGAAAAGACTCAGCTAACGTTGGTACACTATATCCTTGTCTTAATTTTTCAGCATCCTTGTAGGCATCACGAAGATTAACAAAATAAAACACTAAAGCAAAGGCAAGTAATACAAAAGCTACGAGTCCTTGAATGATTAGCTGCAAAGAATGATCTCTACCAGGTACTGTTCCCAGTGTAAAAATCCCCCATAACCCTATATCAATAAAGTCTGCAAATACAATAATAAATGCAGCAGCTAACACAAGAAATATTGTTCCTTTCATAAACCGACGATTATAAAACTGACCTAAGCCAGGGATAATCGACAAAGCAAGAGCTAACTTCGGGTTATGGTTGGAAAATGCATGGTTATTATTATTTTCTTTTCTTACAGAATTATTTTTCTGTTTTGAATCCATCCATGAACCTCCTAACACAATTGAATAATCAAAAAAGGGAATTTACGTAGACCACTGAAAACACAGATTATCTTTTCAGTACCCTCGATAAGCACCCTTATAAAGGGATAGGAAGGCATTGCGCCTTCCTATTTACACCTAATATTACTATTTTCTATTGTATCTAATTTATCCTTATCGTTTCTTTATTGCATCATTTCGATGTAGCCGATAATTTCTTCTACAGCTTCATCAAGAATCTCTTGTGGATCATCACCACTTGCATTAAATTGTAGTGCATCTTCCATTGGACCCCATACTTGGTTCATCTCAGGAATGTTAGGCATTGGAATAGCAGTTTGAGACTGCTCTAAGAATCCTTCCGCATATGGATTATCGATGTCCGCATCTGGACGAGCTGGAATTTCTCCAGTTTCTGCATAGTAGTATGCTTGAGAATCAGCAGTTGTTAAGTGTAACGCTAACTGGGAAGCCCAATATGTGCTCTCTGAGTAAGCAGAGATTAACCAACCTTTTACCCCAGCAAATGGAGTTGGACTTTCACCGTTTGCTAATGGAGGAAGTGGAGCCACTCCTAAATTATCTCCTAATGCATTAGAGAAGTTTGCAAGCGCCCATGGTCCAGAAACAACCATACCTACTTTTCCATCTGTGAATAAACCGTTTAATACATCTTCATTTACACTACGAGGAATGATTCCACGATCAAATAAAGATTGTACTTCTGATAAACCTTGTACTGCACCTTCGTTATTTAAACCAATATCATCTGGATTGTAATTTCCTTCTTCATCTTGAGTGAAAACATATCCCCCGTATCCACCGATCCATGGGAATACATGATAGAAGTTTAATGCTTCAAATAAGAAACCATACTCATCATTTGCAGTATTAGTTAACTCCTCTGCAAGTGCATAAAGATCTTCCATTGTTTCAGGTAATTCTGGTACTAATTCTTTGTTGTAGTATAGAGCTGTGTTTTCCATTACTAATGGAGCACCGTAAACAATTCCATCCATAGTCAATGCACCAACTGCATCCCCTGTGTATTGAGCTAAAGTTGCTTCATCTACTTCAAGAGGAGCAATTAAGTTTTGTGCTGTAAAGTTTCCAAGTCTGTCATGTGGTTGGAAAATAACATCTGGACCAATACCACTTGGAGCATCCAATTGGAATGCTTCATCTTGGTCTGCCATTAAACGAGGAGTTACTGTTACTTCAATTCCAGTTTCCTCTTCGAACTGACGAACTAATTCTTCAATTGCAGCAAATTGATATTCATCATCATTTGCCCAAATTTCCAATGATTCAGGTTTTGCTGGAACATCTCCATCTGCAGCACCTTCATTCGTATCTCCATCGTCTACGACATTTGTCGTATCATCTTGGTTATTGTCGTCAGCTGGTCCACAACCAACAACTACTACCGCTAAAGCAAAAATTAACAATAACATCGTTAACAGTGATTTCTTCATTATTTTTCTTCCTTTCTTGATGTAAGAATATGATATTATTGTAACCGATGCCAAGAAGGTTATGTATGAATAAATTCTTTATTTATATAAAAATATGAAACTAACACAATTATCTCTCTATATTACATTACATAATTTGGTAAAAAAGGTTGAGGTATATTATGCTTGCAATCCAAGGTAATAGTGCCGTTTATTTCATTTATTTTCTATTAAAATTTTAATTACAATTGCAAAATTCGACATGCTCTCTATGATTCTTTTTTGTTTAATGGTAAAAAATGTATAAAAAATCATAATAATATATTTGCTTGGATTTTTAAGTTTAGTTATGCGTAAATGTCGGAATTTATGTGAGGGTTGAAACTTTGGGGCAAGATTACTCTCATCTTCAGAGCTTTTTTCAAGATCAACATGCTTGTTTACCTTTTTTGGGTTGAATTTTCAACTTTCTGTGCGATCTAAAACCATGTTTCTGTGCGATCTAACTAAAATTCGGCGCAACTAACTCTATTATGTGTAGCAAACTTAATTTTCCTCCATGCATACGCAAGCTAAAAAAACTGCTAGCGTAACAGAAACCCCGAAAAGGAAAAAATAAACTTTTTTCAGTGTCCTCCTGCATCACTAGCAGTTTCAAGCTATTCTCTCTTCTTTTTTACATGTAGATCCCGAAAACGTTTTGGTGTAATTCCTTCCTTCTTTTTAAAGGTTGCAACAAAATTACTCGCATCATTAAATCCAACGAGAAAGGCTACATTTTTCAAAGGAATATCAGGGTTACGAATTAGGATTTCCTTTGCTTTGTTAATACGCAATTGTATCAAGAAGGAATAAGGACTTAAACCAAATGTGTCTTGGAAGAGGCGATTTAAATATTGGGCACTCACGTTCATATGATTTGCCATATCTTCCAGACCCACTTCCTCCGCATACACCGTTTCAAGCCATTCTACAATGGGGCGAACCTTCTCATAAAAGTGAGACAAAGAAGGTTGATTGTTAATCTTTCCGTGCTTACGGAGATTGATCAGAAATCCATATAAATAACTAGACAAATCATGTTTGGAGAACTCCGCATCCGCCTCTATTTTTTTCATCATTTCTACTATTATTTGTGCAAATTGAAAATCCTCCATATCGGAGTACATGCTGGAGAAATTGAGTTTTAACGTATCTAATATGGAAACGACAGAAGCACCACCAAATGTTACATAAATGGTAGACCATTTTTTCCCAGTTGTATAATAGGAATGAGGTTCATAAGGTTTTAATAATACACCGCGACCTTTTGGGAGACTGTACTCTTTTCCATTAAAAGTAAAGTTCCCTTCTCCTTCCACCGTTTGAAGATAGTGATAATACGGATACCCCTCTGGTCTAGTAAAATCCTGTTCCTGCGGGTTGAATCCAACACTCTCTACAAATAAAGGTAACGTATCCTCCACTGTAATGTACGTATATCTTACTTTTTTATAATGCATAGATGATCACCAACTTCATGGCTTATTGTGGTTCGATCGTGAATCTGAACTGCTGTATTTATAGTAGACGGATCCTCCCATTAAGAGTATTGCGGCAATCCCAAAAACAAAACCCACTGTAGCCCACTGAGCTACCATTCCAAACGAAAGAGGAGAAACCAACTGTGATAAACGATTTCCGCCTAATCGTATCCCAAGGGCCTGAGCTGAAAATGCCACGGGGGCAATGTTCACTACACTTACGGTTGATAATGGCTGTGTTAACCCTAACCCTAATCCCAATAGCAGTGCTGCTATGCTAAAAATCAAAATATCACTAAAAAAATATAAACTGAGTAAACAACATCCGCTACTGAATAAGCAAATAAAGAGGATGTTTTTCACAGAAAAAGCTTGCAATAACTTCCCCTGTAGAAGCCGAATAATCATTGCAGCAAACCCTTGTATACCAATTATTAATCCAATCTGAGTGAGGGAAAAACCCTTTTCTATTCCATAAAGGGGAAAATAGGTTGTCATAGCTTCTCTCACCGCTAGAGTTAGCATACTCACAAGCATTGCCTGGTGCATTCCCTTGATTTTAAGTAATTGAAAGAAATTCATTTCCGATGCTTCAACATTTTTTTACTAGAATGAATCCATAGTAACATGTTTCTGTTCTTTATTAAAAGGAATCTTACATTCGTTCACCTTCGCTCTACTATACGACCCAAAATACAGTTTTGAATCTACTTTTTTTTACTTATATCAAACTAAAGTCATAAACTACTCACAAATACCTCATTCACCTCCTGTTAGTATGATATTCTTTACATATCTAGAACAGAAAAGAAGGGAACCTGCCATGAACGAGTTTACATTTATCAAGGACTATAAGCATCATGATGTCCATCGCCAAAGCTTTCTTGACCTCGCCCAACATGTGTTTGGCATAAATTTTGAACCTTGGTATAAGAAAGGTTATTGGAGCGACAATTATATCTGCTACTCCTATTTACATAACAACAATGTTGTCGCAAACGTGTCAGTTAACATAATGGACCTTTTAATTAACGGCACCTCCACAAAATCCATTCAGTTAGGTACGGTAATGACACACCCTGACTACAGAAAAAAAGGACTTGCTGCGAATCTAATTCAAAAAGTGTTCCAGGATTATGACCACCAAGTAGACTTTTCCTTTCTCTTTGCAAATGAAACAGTGCTTGATTTTTACCCGAAATTTGGTTACCACAGTCATACAGAGACACAGTATTCAACAATACTCCCAGATTCATCAGATAAGGCATCACATCAAATACGACAACTGCAACCATCTGAACTCTGTGACATGACACTGCTGTTAGATATATATCGTAAAAACAAAATCAAGTCACGCACCTTTTCTGTTAATAACGCAGAACACTTACTCACGTTTTACAGCTTGAATGTGTATCACAGCAATATTTATTATATAGAAAATAAACAACTGATTCTTATTTACTTTATGGAAAACAACGTCTGCCATCTGATAGACGTGATGTCTTCCAATGAATTATCCTTTCGGGATATAAGAAAATACCTTCCGAACTCAGAGGAAGTCGTTTTTCATTTTACCCCGTCTTTTTCAGAGATTGAAATGAAGAAAATCGCTAATATAATGGAAAATAGTGTGTTATTTGTACGCCCTTCCTCTGATTCATTTCCTTCTGAATTTACCTTTCCTAAACTTGCACACTCATAAAAAGTGGCAGAATTCTGTGCACCTAAAAACCCCGATATGAGTATTTTCATATCGGGGTTTTTTATTGAGATTCTAAGTATTCGGCTAAGGAGTAAACTGCGGTATAGAAACTTTTCATATCTACTCTCGGATCGCGTAGGTTCCGATTAAACTCTAATTGAACACCTTCCACACCTAACTGATTGCGGGAGTAATTTGCAATATTTGCTGAGCTTCCAGCAGAGAATGTATGGTTTTCATAGACAGGATTAATTCCATTTTGCTGAAAAACAGATGTAAGCTTCTCCACTTTCGTTTTCCCAATAGTCGTTCCATTCGCTGTTCCTATGTCCACTTGAAAAGGTCGACTCCTTGCTGCACCATGAAGGTCTATCACTAGAACGATATTGTGTTCTTGAACAATCCTTGCCAATTCTCGTTTAAATTCTACATCATTGTAGAAATTCCCATCTCGTGCTTCCTTGGTGCTATACAAGACATGTACTCCAGTATATTCATGTAATAATAAGCTCATAGAACCTGTATATACATCAGCCACTTTCATCCCTATATCACGGATATGGCTCGTTGTGTGTGGTGCTGTGATTAAGATGTTCGATTTGTGGTTCCCTTTCAGAAATTTCGTTTCATTTGCGGAAAGAATGTCCCCTTTATACTCATTCTGGGAAAAGAGCATTTCATATTGAAAAACTTTCGTTGCAAAAATCCCGCTAATGAATTCAGCTTCTAACTGCGATAGCAATTGTATCGCATTCACTTCCTGACTCGGTTTTTCTTTTTCTGTTGAATCATGTTCTTTGGCATTTGATTGTTCCGTCGTTTTATCGCTGTTCTCTTCCACTTGTTTTTCCAAAGATACTTCCTTCTCTATAGGTTGAACCGTAGATGAAGCTATAACTTCTTTTTCTTCGACAATTTCCTTTGGCTCAGTCAAAACTTCTTCCATTTCACCCATTGAGTTTTCTTCTTCATCTTTATCCTCATCCACCACTTGTTCTTCTCTCATCAATGTCACAACTTCTAATCGTTTTGGAAAAACAAAGTGGCGAGCTTCTAGCAAGGGATTCTTTTCATTATGTATTATTAATAAACTCCCACCCAATTCAGAAATTAATTCTTGTTCGTTACGGATTATAGGTTTGATCATTAGTGTAAAAAGTATAAGGGCAAACACGCTATATAAAATAATCCTACCCATTTTTCTTCCTCCTGCAATATACCTCTAGTGGAAACTTTATATAATCTTATCATGAATTACCAAATACATTTAGTGGAATATTGTGGGAACTCTATCGTGAGTAAATGAGAGGTTGTTAGCCTTATCAGAGGTTTCTAATTCATCTCCTCTTTATTTCAGGTCTTTCTTATTTCTGTATTTTAATTTTTCATTTCATTTGCTATGTTAAGGAACATGTTCACAAAGGAAAGCGAGCAACCTGTAGTAAAATTCAACGGCACCTGTTGTATTGGCATTTAATTAAACTTCATTTAATGGAGGATAGTAGGTATAGTATTGATTCTTAAGTAATTTCAAAAACGAAAAAACTAATGAGGGCGGCAATCCTCATTAGCTTTTTCTTATATATTGTAAAAGGGGAGTAAAAACACAAAATTTACATTTTGTGAAGGAGGAAAGTGGTGGCAAATACTTTCCTCCATTTATGAGATCATAATCCTTGGCTAAGGGATCATGTTCTTTTCTTTACTATTTTTATACCTCGTTTTTTATAATTTTAAACTTCTATTTTTCACTTAACGATATCTTATTTATTTAAGCGTCGTCTTCATTGTACGTATTATTTTCTAAGTCTTCTCCAAAATCTTCTTCACCATTTTCCTCATATTGTTCATCATTGAAGTTGTCATCCATATCTTCATTTTCTAACCCCGGTTCATCAGGATCATATTCTTCATCCAATCCTTCATTTAAATCTACATTGTTATTGTTGTCATGAAACCCGTCATCCTCCAGTGGGTCCTCGTCAACAATAGGATCATTATCCATCATTGGGTCATCAATTATATCATCATCGGCTGTTCCACAGCCTGAAAGGACACCTAAAGAAAGAACTCCCGATAAGAAAGACAATGTTAGCTTTTTCTTCATGTTTAGTTTCCTCCTGTTTAGTCATTCAGAAAGTTCCTGAATTAAATTTTATCTCATATTTATGATCACCTAAACAGGAGGAAGTTATGTTAGAATTCACTACTCAACTATTGGTACATATAACTATAAGTGGATATACCTACATGTCATCGTTAAATTCCATGTCTCCTTGGATGTCATCATTCATTGGGTCATTTTCAATATCACCACAAGCTGCTAACATTCCGATCGCAAACACACTAGACATAATTGTTAAAAGTAGTTTCTTCTTCATAAACAAACATCTCCTTTGTAGTGGTTAATGGTTTTAATAAATAAGAAAGTCTCATGAAGGTTTCTCATTTATATGGCTAGGTTTTGAAAAGAAACATCTATCCCTTTTCTTTTGCTAACCTATAGGTGATTCTAACAACCATATTTCACCTAAACAATCTATCCAAACGCATTTATCGGATCTTTTAGATTTTCCCATATTCCCACCAACATTTTAGAGATATTTTTATATTTGTCACAGAAACGTTTATCCTGTTCTTATTTCCTTGGAAATAAATGTTGAAAAATCTGCTATACAGATTGGATGTGTCGTTTTATCATTAAACAAACGTTTATTTAGTGAGAGCATTCAACAAAAACATCCTCCAGAACATCAAGTGTTCACTAAACGTTCAAGGGCCAGACCTGTGATTTTTTATTCACAGGTCTGGCCCTTGAAGAATTTGTGTACTATTTTGGATCATCTAAGGCAAACATTATTTCACATTCTGCGACTACTTTTCCGTCCACAGAAGCTACTGCTTTTCCTTTTCCAATCTTTGCACGTAGCCTTGTCATTTCAACTTCTAATCGTAATTGATCTCCAGGTTTCACTTGTCCTTTAAATCTGCAGTTATCAATCCCTGCAAAAAAAGCAAGTTTTCCTCGGTTTTCTTCCTTTTTCAAAATAGCAACAGCACCTACTTGAGCAAGTGCTTCAATAATTAAAACTCCTGGCATTACAGGGTAATCAGGAAAATGCCCATTAAAAAACTCTTCATTTGCAGTCACATTTTTCAGTCCTACAGCGCGTTGCCCTTCTTCTACCTCTAAAATACGATCGATCAACAAAAATGGATATCGATGCGGAATAATCTCCTTTATTTCTTCGACAGTTAGCATACTATTATGACCTCCTCCTATATGTAGGTTCCAAAGTAATCCTCATTCTAGTTTACTTTTTTTCCTGCTATGAAACAAGTCTTATCTTCAAACTTACATGGATGCATTGCTATCTACATTAATCTTATGTTCACGACTACATGCAACTGCAACACTAACTGATGAATAATTCTCTTCTAAATTGCTTTACATGAATCGTCCAAATGGTACCTAATAAAAATAAAAAACCCTTGTTTAGCATAACCAAATGCCCACTAGGGTTCCTAAGAAAAAACACGCTATTTTTTATCGAGCTCGTTCCATCTCTGTTCCATCAAAAATTAAATCGTAAATTTTATACCAGCTTTCAGGTTCCAAAATGTCACGTGGTGATCCTTCACCCATAATACCAAAACCAAACATAGCACCAGCTACTAAGCTTCCTGCAAAAAGAAGCAATACTATGACAAGACGGAACCAAATAGGAAATGCACGAATTCGTCCACGCGCAGCCTTCTTCAATCCTTTTTCTCGTTCTTGTTCTTTCTTCTTTTGCTTTCGGATTTGCCGACGAGTCATCTGTGACTCATCCTGCTCCTCCACTTCGGCTAGACTATAATCCTTTTGCTCCACGTCACCAATCTCCGTTCCCCTACGGTGCTCTACACGAGATTGCACCTTAGCATTATATATAGGCTCTTCTTTTGATGATTCTTCCTCATCATCTAGAGACTTTCCAATAGAAGAATTGATCCCATCATTATACTTTGGCTTACCCTCAGAAGTATCTACAGCATCGTTATAAAAAGGCTTTTGCGTTGAAGATTTCAACTCATCAGAATTACCATGTTTCCCTTCTTCAACTGACTCCTTTAAAAAACGATCTTTGCGCGAAGGTAAGACAGCACTAAATTTTGTTACAGGAATTCCCTCGTCATCCGAGACTTCACCCTTAACATCCTTAGAAGAATCAAAGACATCACTCTCCTTCTCATCCGCGTCTGGACGACGAAACGAAGCCTCCCCCTTGTCAGAAGTTACACCAGAAGCTTGTCCACCGTTAGAACGATACACCGCTCTTACGGGAGCATCAGCATCACCTGTTTCCAAATCATACTTAACAAGAGACAAAGACAGTTCGTCCTGCTTAGAAGAGTTCTCATCGTTCCGTTCACCTGAACGACTGTTTTCCGAAGAGGAAGAAGTATTGGTCTTATCTTCTGCATGATCCTTATTCGGTTGTTGGGTTGTTAGGTCCTTCTTGTCCATAGTTATCCCTCGTGTCGTTTCTACCTACGCGTTCATTTTATCGTTACCGAATGGTGTTGACAAGTCCCATCATTTGGTCGGTAATCGAGATCGCGCGGGCGTTAAACTCATAGTTCCGCTGCGTTAACATGAGTTCGGTCATTTCTTTCCCCATGTCCACGTTGGAGTGCTCCAATGCTCGTTGCATGATTACGTCAGTTCCCGCTGCTTCGTTCAGTACATCACCATAGTTGAGCTGTTGTTGTTCTAGATTTTGAAAAACAAAGGTGTTGTTTCCTAACATTGTTATTAGCTGGGGCTTCGTTATCTGAACGAGTTGAAGCTGTCCTACCACAACATTACCCTCGTTGGTTGTTCTTACTTCTATCATACCATTATTACTGATTAGTATGTCCTCATATTGTGATGGAAAGGTAATTCGGTTCCCTTCTGCTGATAAAACAAATTCCCCGTTTTGATTCACTAGTAGGTTTTCTTCTGGATTGTTAGGGTTCGGGCTTAAGTAAAATGCCCCATCTCTCGTAAATCGTCTGTTCCCATCAGCTTCTTCCAACTCAAAGAAATAACTGTTTTCCGTGATGGCTAAGTCCAGCGGGCGTTCCGTTGTTTGGATGGAACCTTGTTGTAAACGGAGGGCTGTTTGTGCTACGGCAGCTCCTGTACCTACGCGTAGTCCGTTTGGCGTTTGACGTCCAATCTCATGATGAACTACGTTTTGATTGTTTACTTGCTGAGAAAGAAGATCCGAAAATGTTACATCTCTACGTTTGAACCCTGTTGTGTTACTGTTGGATAGGTTATGTCCAATCGTGTCTAGTTTGCGTTGTAGTTGCCCCATGGTTACTGAGGAATTTATCATAGACTGGATCATCGTTTGCACCTCGGTTCTTTCATTATGTTTGTGAATTTTTCTTGTTGGGTTGGGTTCTACCTTGAAATTACGTGAACTATACTATTGAGTACTACTAACTTTGTTGTTAGTTATTCTTCGATTCGCTACAGCCCACTCATTACCGTGGGAACTGCCGAGTCACCTTGGCGACTTCGCCCGCTAAGGTGGCTGCCGTTGCTCTGTTTCCCAATGGAGTTCGTGGATCTACGCTCATTCCATCTTAAGTTATAGTACGAATCTACTCCATAACGTATTTCATACGGCATGCGGCAAATTTCACTTACATGGAGGTCTACCCTATTCGTCCAACGTCGTTTACTGCTCGTTCCATGCTTCGATCATATGCTTGGAGTACTCGTTGGTTTGCTTCAAAGGATCGTAGGGCGCTCATCATTTCTGTCATCGTTTGGGCTGCGTCTACATTGGATCGTTCTAAAAATCCTTGTTGAAGTTGAAAGGTGACATTGGGATTGTTAATTGCAGAGACTACTTCGTTTTCGCCATCATAACGAAGTAGGCCGCTACCTTCTTTTACAAGTTGTGTTGGATCTTGTACCATTGAGACATTTAATTGAGCAATGAATTGCTCGTTTCCGTCTATTATTTCGCCGTTTGCACGTACTTGGAAATTCTCGTTTCCTACATCGATTCGGTTTCCGTCCGTATCGAGTATGTAGTTTCCTTGGGAGGTAGTAAGAAATCCGTTTCCGTCAATTGTGAAATTACCATTTCGAGTAAAACGAAGCTCTCCTTCGTTGTTCTCAATATTGTATACTAATACCGCAGATTGACCTGCTTCGTTTTGTGGCATTACACCTTGTAATATAGCGATATCCGTTGTGTTGTATGTTTCTTGTATATCACCTTGGCGAAAATTTGGTATCTTTTCTTGCATATATACGCCAGTTGTAAGCTCGCCAACTCGGTAGGAACCAGTCACTCTTGATTGCCCTGTTCCCATTGCTTGGATTAGCTGATTCGGGAAGGCGCGTAAGGATGCCTGATCTGCTTTGTAACCTGGTGTATTTGCGTTAGCTATATTGTTAGATAACATTTCTTGTCTACGCTGTTGCGCGATCATTCCTGCTCCAGCTGCATATAATCCTCGTAGCAATGATTTCACCTCATTATATTTCTATTGATTAGTCTACCCTCGAAAAATACACTAGTTAGTGGTAGTCAAACTTATCCAGTATTACTAACTCTGTAGGTTTGTATTCCATTCGCTTCAGCCTGCTCGCTTTCCTGTGAGGAGTTGCCAAGCCCCCTCACGACTACGTCGTTACGGTGTCTCGACTCTACTCTACTTCCCACTGCAGTCTCGCTTGCTTACGCTCATTCCATATAAAGTGAAGAGTACTAATATGCTTCATAACGTATTTTCATCCGCCATGGTGCAAAAATTACTAACACATTTTATTGGTCTTATACTTCATAAAAATTTTTTATTATAATCTTATCGCTTGTTTTTTCACACGGTCTAAGTTCTCTAATAAAATTCCTGTTCCAATTGCTACACATTCCATTGGGTTTTCTGCAGCTAAAACTGGCACTTTAAGCTCGTCCGATAAAAGCTGTTCAATTCCATGCAGATATGCTCCACCGCCCGTAAGGATAATTCCACGATCAATTATATCCGCAGATAACTCTGGAGGAGTTTGCTCTAATACATTTTTGGATGCTTGTACAATATGAGAGATTGCTTCCTCTAATGCCTCGCATATCTCATTAGATCGAACAGTAATCGTTCTTGGCAATCCAGAAACCATGTCACGACCTCGAATATCCATCTCTTCATTCCGTCCACCTGGAAAAACTGTTCCTACATTCTTTTTAATTTCTTCTGATGTTCGTTCGCCTATTAAGAGCTTGTACTTTTTCTTAATATAGTTGAGGATATCGCTATCGAAGCGGTCTCCTGCAACTTTGATCGATGAGGCGGTGACGATGTCCCCCATTGAAAGCACGGCAACATCAGTTGTCCCACCGCCTATATCAACGACCATGTTTCCACTTGGCTGATAGATGTCCATTCCTGCGCCAACAGCAGCCACTTTCGGTTCTTCTTCCAAATAAATATTTTTCCCACCACTTTTTTCCGCAGCCTCTCGAATTGCTTTTTGTTCAACCGAGGTAATATTTGTTGGGCAGCATATTAGTATGCGTGGCTTCATGAACATACTACTTACTTTAATCTTGTTTAAGAAATGCTTTAGCATTGATTCTGTTGTATCGAAATCAGCGATAACCCCATCTCTTAATGGACGAATTGCAACAATATTTCCAGGTGTTCGGCCAACCATACGAAATGCTTCGTCTCCGACTGCCAAAACACGATTTGTGTTTGTATCGATCGCTACGACCGATGGTTCATCTAAAACAATTCCTTTTCCTCTTACGTGAATTAGTACGTTTGCTGTACCTAAATCAATCCCTATATCCCTTCCAAACATGTCTCTTCCTCCCTGACATCATAGTGCAAACGACTTGGTATAAATGATCCGAATTTACTACATACATATCCATTGTCTTATTTTATCATAATCTGCCAGAATGAGGGGAAAGGATTTTCAAAATTTATACTTTTGTTTCTACCACAACTTCCTTTTTTTTATCTGATTTACGATATTTAACTTTTGTTGCTTCACCACCCCGCAAATGTCTTATAGATTTGTGATAATCCAATATTTCTTTTACTTCGTTCGCCAACTCTGCATTGATCTCCGGCAGTCTTTCTGTTAAGTCCTTATGAACTGTACTTTTGGACACACCAAACTCTTTCGCAATCGTTCTAACTGTCTTCTTCGTCTCTACGATGTACCTTCCAATCTTGATTGTTCTCTCCTTGATGTAATCGTGCACACCTCTCGCCTCCCTAGAGTGTTTCTGGAGTTCAAAAAGACAAAGAAAAGACAGCACCCTTACTTGTATACTCATGATGTCTAAGCTGCGATCCCAGGTGCTTGCAGGTTGTCTGCCACCTCCTCGCTCTTCTTGAACGACCTATCATTATGGTAAGGTTTGTTAAATTCTATTAACGTAAGCAAACATATATGCATAAAAACAAAGAACAGTGCTTATCCGACGAAAAATATTTCAAAAATTGTGACAAATGGTATCAATTGACACAGTAATAGTTCGTATTTTCTAATCCCGATTAAATGTAGGCTAAAGTCATTTTTCTTGGATTATTTCTTTTATAGGATAGATTGTTAGTATCATTAATTTCAGGATTAGATGATGAGATTTTTGTGAATTGAGTTTACAACTAGGAATTTTTAATTGAGATTTTGGTGCAAATAGAACTTACTTTGATGTTTTCTTTTGTTGCTATCACATTTGATTACTCGGATAACTGCACACAGTTTGCACCATGTATTTTGGCCTAAAAGCCAATATGTAGGTCGATGTTTCATTTATATGTAGATTGTGTGGGGAACATGCTAAAGGCTTGGGTAATTTTTGTTGTTTTGTTCAAGATAGTCTGATTCTGCTAGATTTAGGTTACAGACTAAGAGATTATATAGGATCAACTAAAAAGTAAAACAACATCATAGAAAAAATTTGCATTATCTTTTGAGGTTTACAAAAATGTCGGAGACTTGAGTCTCCGACATTTTGTTCACAGGTCTGGCCTGTGAAGAATTTTTGAATTTTTGTGACTTGAGTTTTATACCAGGCGGGTGTGCAATTACCTACATTATATTAATTCTTCAAAATACAAGTTTCGTCCAACATCTGATTACATCATTACTGATTGAATCTTTGGTAGAACCCTCTTCATTAATCCTATAATTTATTTTTTATTAAGTTTATAGGTTTAATCAGATTTAATTGTTGACCTTGTAATCATTCTTACCAATTCAACTATCTTTAGTAGAGTGTTCTACCATCTTCTTGTAAATAAGGCTAAGACTTCACTATTCTTATTGCATCAGTTGTGCTTCTTCCGGATTAGCTTCTGCTTCCGGAGTTTCTGCAATAGTTTCAGGATCCATGCTTGGTAATGCGCTCATTGGTTGTTCCATGTAGGCAATTGGATTTACAGGAACACCATCTTTGCGAATCTCAAAGTGAAGATGAACTCCAGCATCACTATTATAGAGATTTCTACCAGCTCTACCAATTACATCACCTTGTCTTACAGTTTGGCCAACTTCTACTAGAGTACCTTCAAGACTTTGATAGATTGTTACGATATCTTCATCGTGCTCAATGTGTACTACTTGACCAAATAAAGCGTCATCTTCTGCTTTCACAACTGTACCACTCATCGCAGCTGTTACATCAAAGCTCTCACCTTCCTCCGAAGATAAGTCAATACCTTTGTTTGTGTAAAAATAGTTGTTGTATTCGATAAACGCTTGTTCTTGATCCTCCGAAGGAGTCTCTCTGTCAAAAAAAGTACCAACAACTGCAACTTCATTTTCATCTAACACTGGGTATTGAAAAACTTCGTTTGTTGCTGTTACAGGAATCGCATCTTCATCACCATCATCTAACGGTGTGTCCAAATTCGGATTGTTAATATCAAACTCTGATTCTCTCTCATCGTCTGCAACATCCGTTCCTGTACTAGAAATCCACATAAATGTCGTCAATACTACAGCTGCTAGTCCTAAATAGATTGCAGGTACTGCCCAACGATTTTTCATTAGACGCTTCAATTTAACCTGCATTGTTTCTTGTTTCTCCTCATGATTACTCATTAGATCACCACCTCAGCAATCATTCTGAGCAAATTGATTAAACTTTATACATTATTTAGAAAATTATTTATCGAATCTACAATTTTTTTTCAAAAACAAGCTATTTTATTGTAAAAACAACGTTAAGTTGGAGGTAATTTTATAATGTATCCTACAATTTGAGGTTGTTACATCATTTCATTGATTGATTTATCTAGAATATTAATGTTTTTTAAAAAGTGATGAAAAATCACACAATTCTATTTAGATCTCGAGAATATATGTGCGAATTTACGGAATATATGTGCGGGTTGAGCGATTATATGTGCGAATTCCAGGAATATATGTGCAATTTCACACTTTTATGTGCGAATGGCGAAATATATGTGCATATCACCCGATTTAATGTTCAGAACTCCATTAAGTTAAAAACGACCGTCGCAGTGGGAGATTTGATTGAACTACGTTCAAGACCATCCCCACGCGATTCAGTCGCTTTCGTCATTGTTAGCATAGATTCATTTTAAGGAGCTGCCGACACTTGTTTTCCCGAAGATGCATCCGTCTCATCTGCCGTCATGTTGCCTATGACGTCTGCAACATTTGAAATGGTCACTCCAGCATAATAGTGCTCGATTATTTCCTGATAGGTGTAGCCTTCTTTCGCCATTCCGTCTGCGCCAAATTGACTCATGCCGACGCCGTGACCCCAGCCGCGCGTTTCGATAATGATATTATTCCCGCGGCGTGTCAGGGTAAAATCGGTGGAATCCAAATCGAGTAGATTGCGAATTTCTCGGCCTGTGAATTCTTTGCCTCCGATTTCTACGCGCGCAACATTTCCTCCGGCTGTTCGGTCGAGCACCGTTCCAGCAGTTTGACCTGATAACGTTACAGACAGACGAGACTGAAAATCAGATACTGGTATCGTTTTCTCCCCTAAATATCTTGGAGAATCTAAATCCCACGGACTTTCCACACTCCGCAGATAAGGAAACTCATGTGTCCAGTAATCCTCTGAGTTCTCTGTGTAACCGTTACTTGTGGAAAAATACGATGCAGTTATAGGCTGCCCGTTAAATGTAATTACCTTTCCTTGTGTCTCAAACACTGCCTGCTTCACCCTAGCTATATTTTTCTCATACTCGGCACCCCAACGCTCACGAAGCTCATCCTCGCTCGCATACACCTGATGAAGCTCCGTATCCGTCACATCTGCCCCGTCAGGTAGCCCTAGCACATTTTCAGAAGTCAAATGCTGAATAATATATGTTCTTGCCGCCAACGCCTGCGCCTTCAACGCATCCAAGTCATATCTTGCCGGCATCTCCATCGCAACCACACCAACAATATAATCCTCAAACAGAACTTCCTCGATTACTTCCTTTTCAGATCGAAACACGGAAATAACCGTTTCATCCTCAATCCCTTCCCTCATAACGGAAGATACAGGCTTTTCACTCGTAAAATCAGAACCAACATTTACACTCGAAGATTCCACCCCCTCGTTGGAAAACCCAACAACCAAAATGGAAGGAATCACCAATATCATCACTACTAAAACTAAAAATGCCGCCATCATTTGCTTCATCAATTTGCCCACCTCTCCACAATCTTCGAGCACTGCGCCCATACACCACATATCTATGACAACCTACTACTAGTTAGAACAAAAAACAGAAAGAATATACTAGATTATATCTACTATTTTTTTCTCTTCAGGTGTGTGGACCTTTAAGGGAAGCGGATTAACGCCCTCTATTCCCCCCTATTATTTCTATATGGGAAAACTATCATTTCATGCCTCGAACTTAGTGAAAAAGAAAGTGTATCTTTCAAATTTTGTGATAGATCCTGTACCAACCTCCTCACATTGCCGGCTCGATCTGCAATATTTCACGATGATTAAATTTTCCGTTGACGCTTCTTCCCCGACATTTCACAACGTCGTACTCCTTCAAATGTCGCGAAGACGCCTCTTCCACGAATCAAACATAAAAAATCCCCTTTCCTGTTCTGTACAGTATAAGGGGATGGTGACTTTTGAATTTATTTAATTAGTGAAATGTTGTTTGTCATCCTGGGTCAATAAGTCCTACTCGCCTTATCGAAAAGGTCTTCTCAATGGCGTTTTCCATTTTGGTGCAGAAGATCTGTTCCTTTATTTCACTTGTGCTAAACTTGGATTCATTGTTAGTGGTGCTGGAGCTTCTAGGTTTTCAAGTTCGCTTTCATCAATTTCAAACACTCGCTCGATTTCAGCTCCTAGTGATTCTAATTTTTTCGCAAAATCAACATAGCCACGGTCGATGTGTTTCAACTCAGTTACACGAGTATACCCATCTGCTACGAGTCCGGCTAAAATCAGTGCTGCTCCTGCACGTAAGTCAGTAGCTGCTACTTCTGCTCCTTGAAGTTCACAAGGACCAGATATAATGGCTGCACGACCTTCAATTTTAATATTTCCATTCATGCGGCGGAATTCTTCCACGTGCATGAAACGATTCTCAAACACCGTTTCTGTGATAACTCCTGTGCCTTCAGAACAAAGTAAGAGAGCCATCATTTGTGCTTGCATATCTGTTGGAAAACCAGGGTGTGGCATCGTTTTAATGTCTACAGACTTTAACTTTTCAGGCCCGATTACTCGAACTCCTGTGCCTTCTTCCTCAATGGATACGCCCATTTCTGTCATCTTTGCAATAAGTGGACGTAGATGCTCTGGAAGAACATTTTCTACAAGAACATTTCCTCCTGAAATAGCAGCTGCTACCATGAACGTACCGGCTTCAATTCGATCCGGGATAATTGTATGCTCCGCACCGTGTAATTCTTCTACACCTTCAATACGGATAGTTCCTGTACCAGCTCCACGAACTTTTGCGCCCATAGAGTTCAAATACGTAGCAAGACATACGATTTCAGGTTCTTCTGCAGCATTTTCAATGATAGTACTACCTTTTGCCATCGTCGCTGCCATCATGATGTTTTCAGTGGCACCAACACTTGGGAAATCTAAATAAATTTTTGTTCCAGTTAGTTGACCATTTACTTTTGCTTCAATAAAACCATTTCCAATTTCTACTTCAGCACCCATCGCTTCAAAACCTTTAAGATGTTGGTCTATTGGTCTTGAACCGATTGCACATCCTCCTGGTAATGCAATTCTCGCGTGTCCCACACGAGCCAATAACGGGCCCATTACAAGAAACGAAGCTCGCATTTTTCGGACATATTCAAAAGGTGCTTCTGTATTCAACATTCCTTCAGCATTTACTGAAATTTGCCCATTTTCATACGTTACATCTGCATTTAAATTTCGAAGAACTTCATTTATAGTGTAAACATCAGCAAGTGCTGGTACATCATAAATGTTACTCTTACCTTTGCTGGCCAAAATGGATGCGGCGATGACCGGCAAAACGGCATTTTTAGCTCCTTCAACTCGGACAGTGCCGTTTAAGCTCCTGCCACCGCGGACGATAATTTTTTCCACACGTATTCCCCTCCGCGTCCTAGATTCTATATTATTAATATTCAGTCGTTATTAGTGGCGTTCCAATTGTGACGGTTGTTTCACCGCCCATTCCATCGTTTACTTCTCTTAGTGCTATTTGTACGTTCATTTTTCCACCGTTTGTCATGATTTCTTGACCCCAAAGTGGAGTGTATGCAGAATATGATACAAACGATTCTTCTTGAATATCTTCTACAACTTCAGCCGACAACGATTCTAAAATTGTTGTACCCCATTGTTTCACATCCGCATTCTCACCCAATATACTTCCTTCGACTCGTAAAAATATATCTTCTGCATCAAACGGAGTTAACTTCGAGGTAAACAGTTCAGAATACGTTTCTTGCCATTGAGGACTAGGTGAAAAGGATGCTTCATAAATGGTATAAGCGTCAAACTGACCATTGTTATAAGGTGTAACTATAATGCTGATTTTTTCCTTATAAGAATTGGATTCCGTATTTTTTCCCAACCATTTTATTTGTTCCTCTGTTTCTTCCACTATCCAATCCACTCGTTCGTCTATCTTCCATTGTTTTAAATACTTCACTACTTCATCATATGATTGAAATTGTTGTTGGTGATTACGAGCATAAATATGAAATTTATTTGACTCGATTTCCAAGCTACTTATCTCATCCTCAATGAGCTGTAATGTTTCTTGCGGCAGTTGTAAATAGTTTTCTGAACGAGTTCTATTTTCCTCAAAAATAAATGTAAAGCATAGTAAAAATGCTGCTATGACAGCGAGTAAATTCCATTTTTTCCCCATACTTCCCTCTCCCTTTTTCTCTCTCAAAATACAACCATCTCTTATTAAAATTGTTGCCTTTTGACAGGAGAGACATACATGGAATTATCCACTAAAAGCCGACAATAGTCGATATTTTTCACCTATAAGTAATACCATTAATGAATAGGAATACATAGTAATGTTTTTGGAATATTATTCGCTATGATTACATTTGTTATTTAGACGTTTTTTCTAACTATTTAGATTCAAATAATGATCTCTTAATAGTTCGATTTTACCCATTAATTAAAACAAGTGACGCAACGTCATGGACCAATTTAAATAATTTAACAGAAAGCTACTCACTAACTGGGTTACTGCGAGTGTAATAAGTATAAGTAATGCTTTTGCTTTTACACCATCTGGATTTTTCACAAACAAATCAAGCTTAAATGATTGAATGGACCACCAGACAATGACTAAAACCATTAAATTAACAATTATGTTTAGTAAGCCTTGTTGGCCCAACGACTCAAGCATGTTTTCCCCTCCGCGCAATAATATAAATTATTCCATTTGTTGCTTTTTTTTCTTGCTTGTACTTTCCAATGTTAAGTATTGACTTCACGAATAATACACGAAGACAATGTTAATAATAGCGAATTTTTTTACAAAATGCTATTTATTTTTTGCTTTTTCCATACTTTTGCATAAAGTATTTGTAATAATTTCACGAATGTAGGGAAGAAAGCGCTTTTTACACTTTTCTAGTGATTAAATATCCTTTATCCCATTAAAAGTGAATATAAACTTGTTTTTTCATTTTTGGAGTAATTACTTTAAAGTCTATTCCCTGAAAATACTTGTGTTGATAAGTAACTTTTTTCGTATCCTATTCGCTTCTGTCTGCTCCTTTCCGTCAGGAGCTCTCCGGCATCGAGCTTTGCCTTTGCACTCCTTCCCACAGGAGTTCGTGGACGCGCGCTCAATTTAGATAGTTGATGTTCCTAAATCTCTAATAATGTATTCATCCTCCAGGTTACAAATTCCTTATGCATGGAATTCTATCCTGAAAATAAGCGTTTAAGACTATCTAGTTATACTAACTTTGTTGGTTTGTAAATCGGGCAGGTAATTTGACACGAGCCGATGACGCCTGGAGCTGGAAAACAATCTAAGTCCAAAAATGTTCTTCTTTAACTTTTTTTAAAAAAATACTCTCCTATCTATTCGATAGGAGAGTAATGTTTTTGTACGTCATTTAAATTAACAGTTTTTACCTAGTAAGCATATACATCCAATTAAAGTGGGAGAAGTTATCTACAATTAAGTTTGGCATTACTCCTAAGATAATTGTGATCCCTAAAGTAATGCTAACAGCAACTGTTATTCCAACTGGTACTTTAAGATCTGCATCATTTGGATTTGGATCTCGCATAAACATTTGCTTCATTATTCCAAAATAGTAATAGAAGGAAATAACACTTGTAACAATCATAATGACAGCCAACCAAGTCATGTCAGCAGTTACTGCTCCAAAGAAGATCCAAGCTTTTCCTACAAAGCCTGCAGTAAGTGGCAAACCTGCTAACGATACTAGGAAAACAGTCATGGCAATAGCCATAAATGGGGAGCGTTTATATAGCCCAGAGAAGCTAGAAAAGTCTTCCCTTCCTGTATCTTCCGTAACTAATGTAATGATCGCAAAAGCACCTAGTACCATTACAACATAGGCAATACTATAGAATGCTATGATTGTCATGGAAAAATACGGTGCAAGTGTTGCAGCGATTGGAACGAATAAGTAACCTGCTTGAGCAATACCTGAGTATGCCATTAATCGCTTTACATTTTGCTGAGTAAGGGCGATTAAGTTACCTATGATCATCGTCAATGCTGCAATGATCGCTAATACAATGAAAAATTCATGATATAAACTATCTGGTAGTAAAGAACCTCTTTCACCAAATCCGAATATTCCTACATAGAACAATCGAAGAACTAAGGCAAAACCAGCGATTTTTGAAACAGCTGTTAAAAATGCCGTAACTGGTGTTGGTGAACCTTCGTACACATCTGGTGCCCACATGTGGAAAGGAACAATGGAAATCTTAAAACCAAAACCAACGAGCATAAAGAGAAAGCTAACGCTGATTATTACTGGGAAATCTACAAATAGTGTATTAATGTTTTGACCTATTACAACTAAGCTAGTAGAACCAGTTAAACCGTAAAGGAAGGACATCCCATATAAAATAAACGCAGATGCTGTTCCACCTAGGACGATATACTTAATAGCTGATTCTGTAGATTTTCGATTGTGCTTTTTAAAACCTGCTAAACAGTAGGAGGAAATACTCAATAACTCAAGTCCGATGAATAACGTAATTAAGTCAGCAGACGAAACCATGAGCATTGCCCCCAATGTAGCAAAGAGCAATAAGGAGTAGAACTCTCCTTGATAAATATCTTCATGTTTATCTAGATAATATAAGCTAATGGCAATGACGATGATGACAGAAAAGAGAATGATTAGCTTAAATACCATGGAAAACGGATCTACAACAAAAACATCTGCTATTGAACCACCTGTTCTGTTTGTTAAGAATACAAGAACGGCTGTTATTATTAACGTGATGATACTTAGACGTCCAAGGAACGGTTTTTTCCCTTTAATCCCAGTCATAAAGTCAAGCGTGAAAATTACTAAAGCTAGGGCTGCTAAAACGATTTCCGGAGTCATTAAAGACCAGTCCGCATTAAAAGCTGAATACATTGTCTTTAACCCCCTATCTTCGACAAGATGTCGATCACTGTAATGTTAATAACGTCGCTTAAGATATTCGGATATACCCCGATGAGAATACTAAATGCTAACAGCCCAATCATAGGGATGTACTCCAATGGACGAGCATCCGATAACCCTTTGTACTTTTCATCTAACTGACCGAACGTAGTACGCTGCATTGCCCATAATAAATATGCAGCTGTTAAAATAATACCTAAACCTGCGATAACACCTAGTACTTTTGCGCCTGGAAGAATCGACGCATCAGCTCCAAAGATTCCGATAAATGCAAGCAACTCACTCACAAATCCAGAAAGTCCTGGTAATCCTACCGACGCCATTGCTGCGGCAAGCATGAAACCTGCAAGAATAGGTACGGATTTAGATAATCCACCAAGCTCCGAAATCGTTCTTGTTTTCGTACGCTCATAAATAGCTCCGACCATAAAGAACAGTAATGCAGAAATGAAACCATGTGATACAAGTTGGAAGATTGCCCCTTGCATACCTGATGCAGTAAAGGATGCAATACCTAGTAATACAATCCCCATGTGACTAATACTTGAGAATGCAACTAGTCGTTTTAAGTCCGTTTGTACAAGAGCGAGTAATGCACCGTAAACGATGTTGATTACCCCTAAAATAGCGATCAGCATTGCAAAGCGTGCTGCCTGATCCGGTAAGATCCCTACACCAATACGAATTAAACCGTAACCACCCATTTTTAGTAACACCCCTGCTAAAATCATACTCGCTGCAGTTGGTGCCTCTACGTGTGCATTTGGAAGCCACGTATGGAATGGGAAAACTGGTAGTTTTATCGCGAAAGCAACAAATAGTGACAAGAATACCGCTGCCCTTACACCGGAAGTTAATACCTCTGGATTATCAGGGTTTGCGAAAATGTACGCTAGATCCAACATGTTAAATGTTAAGTAATAGAAGTTCGATGCCTGTGCTCCTAAGTAGAAGATCACGATAAAGGTGATGAACATGATCGCACTACCTAACCCTGTGTAAACTAAGAATTTAAATGCTGCATAATATTTCTCTTTTCCACCCCATATCCCAATGATGAAGAACATTGGAATGAGCGTTAACTCAAAGAATAGGAAGAAAAGGAACATATCTAAGGATACGAATACCCCTAACATTCCTGTGAGCAAGAGAAGCGACCAAATGTAAAATTCTTTTACCCTGCTCGTAATAGTCAATGATGCAAATAACGCCAATGTTGTTACGATTGTTGTTAAAACAAGAAGCGGCATTGATAATCCGTCAATTCCAACAGAATAGTTAATTTGAACGATATTAAAGTCAAACCAAGGTACAGAATGCAAGAACTGCATTTCTGATATAGAACGATCAAATTGCCCCCAGATAACAAGTGAAAGAATAAGCGCAACACTCGATGTTCCAATTGCTAAAGACCGAATCGCATTCGTATATTCCTTTGGAGTAACCAAGATGAACAACGCTCCGACTAAAGGTAAGAAAATAAGTAGAGTTAATAAGTTTGGGATCATCCGAAATACCCCCTTATGACGAAGGCAATTGCAACTACAACAAGTCCTCCGATGATCGAAACTAAGCCATATGTTTGAAGCTGACCATCATGTCGCTTTGCAAAGCTACGACCAGTTATACGAGTGGTTGCTCCAACAAAATTTACGATACCATCGACAATATTCCGATCCAATTCCCAAAAGAATCGTCCGATAGCGACCGTAGGCTGAACAAATACCTTAGCGTAAAGTTCATCCATATAATATTTATTAAGAAGAAGCTTGTGTACTCCAGGAAACTTGCTAGTGAAAGTATCCTTCGCGATGGCTCCTTTGTAGTACATCGCCCAAGCTAATGCAATACCCCCTACTGCTATAGCAATAGATAAAACTGCTAACCAAAGCTCTCCGTGTGCTTGGTAGCCAACATTTACATCTTGTAATAAGAAGTTTTCCAGACCAAGACCAAATGGTGTATTAATAAGACCTGCTACAATAGCTAAGAACGCTAACACAGATAAAGGTACAGTCATAAGCTTCTTATTCTCATGTGGTTCGTGATCTCCACGGAATTTCCCAGTGAAGGCTGTAAAGAATAATCGGAACATATAGAAGGCTGTCATAAATGCCGTGATCACTGCAATGGTAAACAGGAAGATATCTCCGCCTTCCCAAGCAGCTGCTAATACTCCCTCTTTACTCCAGAAACCAGCTAATGGCGGAATCCCTGCAATCGCTAATGCACCGATCAAAAAGGTAATGGAAGTGACTTTCATTCTGCTCCAAAGGCCACCCATTTCTCTTATATCTTGACGGTGATGTACTGCATAGATAACACTACCTGCTCCTAAGAATAGAAGAGCTTTAAAGAACGCGTGTGTCATGAGGTGGAACAAACCTGCCACATAACCACCTGTTCCTAATGCTAGCATCATAAATCCGAGCTGACTTATGGTTGAATATGCTAAAATACGTTTTATATCTGTATTTACTAGCGCAATTGTTGCTGCAAAAATGGCAGTTATGGCACCTGTGTATGCTACCACTGTCATCGCAGTACTTGATGCTAGGAATAATGGATACATTACACCAACTAAGTACACCCCAGCAGCTACCATTGTAGCAGCATGGATTAACGCAGATACTGGCGTTGGACCTTCCATCGCATCAGGCAACCACACATGAAGCGGGAACTGAGCGGATTTACCAACAGCTCCAAGGAAAATACAGATTGCGATAACTGTGATCATTGTGTCATTAACAAGTCCAGCTTCTACTGCAGAGAAAATGGCTCCGTATTCAAAGCTTCCAGTTGCATTAAATAGAAGTACAAGACCAATAAGTAAACCAACGTCACCGATACGAGTAGTTAAAAATGCTTTTTTCGCCGCTGCTGCAGCCTCAGGCTTAAAGTACCAGAAACCTACGAGTAGGAACGAACAAAGTCCAACTAACTCCCAGAAAATAAATAATTGTAAAATATTTGGTGATAACACCAATCCAAGCATAGAAAATGAGAAAAGTCCTAAGTAAGAATAGAAAACATGGATTCTATCATCTTCATGCATATACTCTTTTGAAAATACGTGTACTAATAAACTTACAACGGTTACCACGATCAGCATCATTGCATTCAATGGAGTTACTTCATACCCCATTGTGATTGTGCTGCTACCGAACGTAATCCAGTCTATTACGTATGTGCTAGTTTCTCCACCAATTCGTTCAAATAACACCAATACCGATAGAATGAACGATAGGGCCAAGGCTGTTATTCCAACGTAGGACGCCTTTTCTTTAAGAAATCTTCCTACGAATAACAGGATGATGAAGGCGATTAGCGGAAAAACCGGGATTAACCAGGCATTTTGTATCATACCATCACCTTTTCCTCTATTAATCTTGTGCAGCAAGAAGATCGATTCTCTCTTCCTTTGCTGTTTTGCTTTGAGATATTACGATAACATATCATGTCTGTTAGCTTCTCTTTTTCTACCAACGTAACAAGTCATGTTTTATCACATCAATAGACCCTTTGTTACGATAGAGAGCAATAAGTATTGCCAATCCCACCGCTACTTCTGCGGCTGCAACAGAGATGACAAACAGTGTAAACACCTGACCTGTTATATTTACAACTGGGCCAATACTTGAAAAAGCTACTAGATTGATATTTACTGCGTTTAGCATTAGCTCAACAGAGGCAAGTACGATAACTAAATGTCGTCTCGTTAACACCCCGTATAGTCCGATACAAAACAATATGGCAGCAAGAGCTAAATATAGATTAATGGAAACCATATTATTTCGCCTCCTTTCGTGCTATAACGATAGCTCCGATAAGGGCAGCTGTAAGCAAGAAGCCCATTCCTATTAATGGAACAACGTAGTTTCCATATAGTTCTAGACCTATTTCATGTGCTGTGCCTTTTTCGTAAATGGTTGGTTCCTTTGTTGCTAGGTCCATATTTAGAATTCCATAAAGCAAGACACCTAACAACGTACCAACTCCCAAAAAGCTTAGAACCCTATGGGCTTTTCTAGGATGACTACCAAACGTAACATTACGATGCTCTGTCATCATCATACCGAATATAAATAATATGGTAACTGCCCCAGCATAGACGATGATTTGAATGATCCCAATGAACTCTGCACCTAAAAGAAAATAGAGACCTGCTACTGCAAAGAAACTGAACGCCATAGCAACTACTCGGTGTGAAATACGGCTAAGCTTCATAACGAGGACTGCACATGCAATGGCAATGATTGCAAAGACGAGAAAGAAGATCATTTGCGTATTCACTTACGTTCACCTCTTTCTCCCATTTCTGGTACAGGATCTGATTCTTCGTAATGTCCATAGACATGATTGTCCGTGAGCCACTTAATGTCTTTAAATTGTTCGGAACGGTTAAAAGAACTTAAGTTGTTATAACGAGCTGTCATAACGATGGCATCTGTTGGACATACCTCCGTACAGAAATCACACAAAATACAGCCTTGGAAATCAATATTATACGTATCGATGATTTTCTTTTTTGGATTTTCTTCTGATTTTTTCCCCGTCAACGTAATAACATCGGTCGGGCAAGCGGTAACACATAAATTACAAACAATACATTTGTCAGGAAAAAAACGATGAATACCCCGGAAGCGTTCTGGCATTACTACTTTTTCATCAGGGTATTGGATGGTGATTTTTTTCTTCCTAAAATAATTAAATGTTACGCCGAAGCCTTTTAATAATCGAAACATTCTACCACCCCATCCACACTTTAATTATCGCTGTTATTACAATGTTCAGTAACGCTAACGGGATGAGCACCTTCCAACCAAACTGCATCAAATGATCTACTCTTGCACGTGGCAACGTAGCCCGCAGCCAGAACCATAAGAACATGAACAAACACATTTTCAATAGGAACCATGCAACTCCTGGTAAAAAGGCTGGTCCTAACCAACCACCTAAGAATAAGGTTGTAGCAAATGCCGAAATTGCAATTGCGTATGTGTACTCCGCTAGCATGAAGAAGGCATAGCGAAAACCAGTATATTCCGTATGGTAACCTGAAACAAGCTCTGATTCTGCCTCTGGCAAGTCAAATGGTGAACGGTTCAACTCCGCAATTGCAGAGATGATATAGATGACAAATGCTAGGAACTGCGGAATAATAAACCATAATCCGATCTCAGCTTGGAAGTAAACTATATCCCTTAAATTCAAAGAACCTACTAAAATAACAATCCCCAATACAGATAAAACAAGTGGAAGTTCATAACTTATCATTTGTGCAACCCCACGAATCGCACCTAATAGGGAATACTTATTGTTGGAACTCCAACCACCCATTAACACACCTAACATTGTCATGGAAGAAACCCCTAAGAAATAAAGAACTCCAATGTTTAGGTCAGCTGCATAGATAGTATCACTCCAAGAAATAACAGCAAAAACAGTAAAAGCTGGTGCGAATGCAATAACTGGAGCAAGCACAAATATTTTTTTATCTGCTGCTGTAGGAATGATGTCTTCCTTCATTAAAAGCTTCGTAACGTCTGCGATTGTTTGGAACAACCCCCATGGACCGTGACGGTTTGGACCATTACGAATTTGCATATATCCGATAACTTTACGCTCAAAGAGAATAGCGTATGTAACGGCACCTAAGAGTGCTCCTAAAACGGCAACTGCATAAAGAAACATCATAAGTGTGTCCATTATGCATCCACCTCCCCTAATACGATGTCAAGACTTCCGAATATCGCAACGAGGTTTTGAATATTTTGTCCTACTAATAAATCTTGAAGTATTGCTACGTTTACAAAGGAAGGTCGTCGTAACTTTATACGGTACGGCTTATTTTTTCCGTTACTAATCGCATAAACACCAATTTCTCCTTTGGATGCTTCCGCTCTTGTGTATGCTTCCCCTGCAGGTGGTTTAATCATCATGATTCGTTGTCCTTTTTTCGTGATGATATCTCCATCTGGAATTTGCTCACAAGCTTGCTCAATGATTTTTAATGATTCATAAAGCTCATCAATTCTTACTTTATAGCGGGCATACACATCCCCTTCTTCACGAGTAGGTATATCGAAATCAAATCGATCGTAAACAGAGTAAGGCTCATCTTTTCTTACATCCATCTTCAAACCGCTCGCACGTGCAAGAGGGCCAGATATTCCCCAATCTAATATTTGTTCTTTTGATAGTTTTCCAACACCGATCGTTCGAGATTGGAAGATTTCATTTCCAGTTACAAGGGTATCGTACTCGTTAATATTTTCACGAAGCACTTTCACCTTTTCTTTCACTCGATCAACCCATCCCTCTGGAGCATCCCACTTCACTCCGCCAATACGGACATAGTTAAAGGTCATTCGAGCACCACTGATTTCATTTAATAAGTCAAGACAGTGGTCACGATCACGGAATGCATATAAGAAAGGACTTAATGCTCCAATATCTAACAAATACGTTCCCCACCAAACAAGGTGACTAGCGATTCTGTTTAGCTCCATCACGATAACTCGTAAGTATTCTGCTCGCTCCGGAACTTCCCATTCGAGTAATCTCTCAATTGCGGAACAGTATACGTAGTTGTTCGTCATCGCATTCATATAATCGAGTCTATCTGTATACGGAATAAACTGTGTATAAAGAAAGCGTTCTGCAAGTTTCTCCGATCCACGATGTAAATACCCCATGATTGGCTCCGCTTTTGTAATCGTCTCCCCATCTACTTCCACGAGCAAACGAAAAACGCCGTGTGTACTAGGGTGTTGTGGACCCATGTTTAATGTCATCGTTTCCGTTTTTATTGACATCCGTTCAGCACCCCCCTAATCCAATCCTAGCGCTTTTTTATCTGTTACATAGTCTTTTCTGAGAGGATGACCTTCCCACTCGTCTTGTAGCAAGATACGCTTTAAGTTCCAATGACCAGGGAAATCAATTCCGAGTAGATCATAAATTTCTCGTTCCATATAATCTGCAGACTTCCAAACAGATTCCACAGATACTACAGAAGCTTTCTCCCTTGGTGTTTTTACTTTTACATATAGATAATAAATTTTTTCTGAATTGTAGAGGTTATAAATAACTTCCATATGTTCATCATAGTCAACACCTGTTACACAAGAGAGGAAATCAAAGCCTAAATCAGAGTCATCTCGCAGCATTTTTGCAAGCGTAAGATTCCAATCTCCGGAATCTAAGATAATCATAGGCTTGCCAAAATTAAGCTTTGCTGTTTCTTCTACTTCTTCTTTTTCCTCTGTTTGTTCCTCATCCTCAGCAGGTTTGAAAAATAGAACTTCTTTTCCAACAGTTTTATTTACTTTTTCAACTATCGTATTTAAGAGCTCTTGACTCATTCTTGACCCACCTTCTCTCCTTTTGCTTCACGACGAATCTTTTCACGAAGCAGTTCAACACCGTCCAATAAGGCTGGAGGCGTTGGAGGACAGCCTGGTACATAAACATCCACAGGCACAACTTTGTCAACTCCATTCACCACACTGTAGGCCTCTTTATAAGGTCCACCACATGTAGCACAGGATCCCATTGAAATAACGTACCTTGGTTCTGGCATTTGATCGTATAGAGTACGAAGAACTGGTGCCATTTTTGATGTAACTGTTCCTGCTACAATCATTACGTCAGAGTGACGTGGGGAAGCACGGAAGATTACACCGAAACGGTCAAAGTCATATCTTGCTGCACCTGTACCCATCATTTCAATTGCACAGCAAGCGAGACCGAAACTTAATGGCCAAAGTGACGTAGTACGTGACCATGCCTTTAGTTGTTCGACCTTTGTAAAAAATACACTACGCTTTACGTCCTCGAGGACACGAGGATCATATTGTTCCGTATCTCGAAATCCTTTTAGTTCCATTCTAGCACCTTCTTTTTCCAAGAATATGCAAGTCCTAATCCCAGTATCCCTATAAAGATCAATCCTGTGTTAAGACCTACCCAACCGAGCTCTCCTAGTGCAACAGCCCAAGGGTATAAGAAAACGGTTTCAACGTCAAAGATGACGAACTCGAGTGCTACGATATAGTAAGCAACGTGATATCTTACTTGAGCATCTCCGGTTGGTTCAATTCCACTTTCATACGTTGTTAGTTTTTTGGCGTACGGGTTACTTGGTCGAACAAAACGACCGAATGTAAGCGCCGCCACTGGAAGTGCAACACCTAAAAGCATAAACAATAACACATAAATATAGTTGTCAAAATAGACTCCCAGCCCCATATATTCACTCCCCTCCATTTAGTAAATCTGTTTTAATACTGTACCCACTAAAATTATAACAAAGCGTTGAAATTAATGTCTATATTATTCTGAATTCTCAATTTGATACGTTTACTAAGTTAATAATATTGTTTACTAAAATTCTTTTCTCAAGAACGTTGGTACGATAGGCTTTGCTGCTTTCTATAAAGCTCCGCTTAATTAGAGTTATTACAAATTCAGAATTGTTAAACTTTATAATCTTCTACATGTGTTTCTGTTAAAAATTAGGACTGTTTAATTTTTGGTAGATTTTATCCTAAATAACCAGTAAATATACGTGGTAATAATCCTTATATTTTATTGGAAAAACAGAGCTTTGTTTTTGCTCACCTAGAAGGATATTCCATCAACTGGACTATAACAGATTCTTCATTTTCGATATAACAGTTCAGTTGACAAACATTTTTGTTCAAAATGTAAATTAAAGTTACCATATAAAGATGATGAATTGATTTTTTATAAAATATTTCTTTTAATTGTTACCTAGATAGTTCGGAATTAATTTATTGTTTATGATGATAGATTTTGAAATATTTTTTGGTGAATGTGTTTATTTGAGTCGCTTTTTTAACGATAACTTAAATAATACAAGATGGCAGGATCAGTAATCTTAATAAGATTTGATTGTTTTTGATGGAGATAGTTTTTCAAATGCTGTCAGACATTTAACTGAGTTTTGAAATAAAAGATATTTTTCAATAATAACGTGCTGAGGTGTTTCACTTTATCCTTATTAAGTTTGGGGCAATAAACATTCCTCCCTTTTTTATGTAGGTATGTTTCAAAGTCTTATATGGTTCATGCATAAATAGGAATAAGGACTTTTTATTGCGCGAGTGAAAAAAACAAGTCCATATAGTACATTTCATTCGCAAAAACCTAGAATTATGCATCCATATACTAATTTTAATAAAATGTTTCCAATTTCACAAATATTTCTTTTATTTTTTGTGAAAAAAATAGCATATTCTTTTTTATAATTAGGAAAAGTTGTTTAGGTTTCAAATTGTAGTTTCATTAAACACTAGGAAGATGTAGATGATTCCTATTTCGTAATTTAAAATGTAGACAAAAATTAATAGAATCTTGTGTTAAAATCTTGTATACTATTTTCATAATGACACCTCAACAATCCCCTTTACTCTCAAACCTAATCCTCAAAAGGAAGTGATCAAAATAGAATATTCTTTATTATAATTAGGAGAAGTTGTTTTGATTTCTATTTGTAGTTTCTTTAAATACTAGGAAGGTGAAGTTGATTCATATTTCGTAATCTAAAATGAAGACAAAGATTAATAGAGTCTTGTGTTATTATCTTGTATACTAATTTCATAATGATACCTCAACAATCCCCTTTATTTCACAAACCTAATCCTCAAAAGGAAGTGATCAAAATTATGGGCTACAAGAAAAGAATATGGATGCCTGATACACATTATCACGTATTAAATCGCGGAATACGAAAAGAACCTTTATTCAAACGTAATGAAGACTACGAATATTTCTTATCCCTGCTCCAGAAAGCACATAGTAAGTATTCATTTTACCTTTGTTCATATTGCCTCATGAAAAACCACTATCACCTTCATATTTTCTCTGAAGATAATTCGATCCCTAGAATAATGGAATACATTAATAAGTATTATGCTAGGTATTTCAATCACCAATATAATTATAAAGGCAGAGTGTTTGAAAACAGATATACTGCTTTACCAGTAACAAATGAACGAGGTAAACTTAATTTAACAAGGTATATACACTTTAATCCTATTGAAGCAAAACTTGTCAAAAATGCATCTTTGTATCATTGGAGTAGTGCCAAGTTTTACTCACCAAAAAATCTTGACCAACTTCCACAATATTTAAACATTTCTACTATTCTTAACAAATTCCATGGTACAGAAATTAATCAAAAGCAGCAATTTATTGATTGGTGTAATAAGTAATCTACCCTATATATTGTTAGTTGAGGAGGTATAGGCGCTACCTCGGTAGTGCCTACCAGATGACCTAGTCAAAATCTCTCTCTTTCTCACGTTTACTCACGGATTTAACCTGGTCTTTTCGTAGGCGCTACATCGGTAGTGCCTACCAAATGACCTAGTCAAAATCTCTCTCTTTCTCTCGTTTACTCACGGATTTAACCTGGTCTTTTGGTAGGCGCTACCACGGTAGTGCCTACCAGATGACCTAGTCAAAATCTCTCTCTTTCTCACGTTTACTCACGGATTTAACCTGGTCTTTTCGTAGGCGCTACCACGGTAGTGCCTACCAGATGACCTAGTCAAAATCTCTCTCTTTCTCTCGTTTACTCACGGATTTAACCTGGTCTTTTCGTAGGCGCTACCACGGTAGTACCTACCAGATGACCTAGTCAAAATCTCCCTCATGCTCTCGCATGCTCACGGATTTAACCTGGTCTTTTTGTAGGCGCTACCTCGGTAGTGCCTACCAGATGACCTAGTCAAAATCTCTCTCTTTCTCTCGTTTACTCACGGATTTAACCTGGTCTTTTTGTAGGCGCTACCTCGGTAGTGCCTACCAGATGACCTAGTCAAAACCTCTCTCTTTCTCACGTTTACTCACGGATTTAACCTGGTCTCTTCGTAGGCGCTACCATGGTAGTGCCTACCAGATGACCTAGTCAAAATCTCTTTCATTCTCTCGTTTGCTCTCGGATTTAACCTGGGCTTTTCGTACGCGCTACCACGGTAGTGCCTACCAGATGACCTAGTCGAAATCTCACTCTTGCTCTCGCATGCTCACGGATTTAACCTGGGCTTTTCGTAGGCGCTACCATGGTAGTGCCTACCAGATGACCTAGTCAAAACCTCTCTCATTCTCTCGCATGCTCATGGGTTTAACCTGGTCTTTTCGTAGGCACTACCAGATGACCTAGTCACTTTTTTTATGTGATATCCCCCCAACATCCCCTAGCATTAAACCTTGGTCCTTCCCCCACCAAAACATAAAAAAACCGTCCAGAGATGCTTCTCCGAACGGTGGTAATCAATAGTTTATATATCTAATTAGATTCCTGCGGCAACATTTTAGCTGGCCGTAGTTATATTATCTTCCGCCTCCACCTGCTACATCGATACGGTTAATAGCACGTTTTAGGGCAAGCTCAGCACGGCGGAAATCAACGTGATCTTTTTTCGCTTGCTCTAGGCGACGCTCAGCACGTTCTTTTGCAGCACGTGCTCTGGATATATCAATGTCTGACGGTAACTCAGCTGATTCAGCTAGAATGTTAACTTCGTCAGGGCGAACTTCCATAAAACCGCCACTGACAGCAATGAGCTGAACCTTAGAATCCTTTTTAATTCGTACTGCACCGATAGTAAGGGGCGTAACTAAAGGTAAGTGCATAGGTAATATCCCCAATTCACCCTCCGTAGTTTTCACGCTAACCATTTCTACTTGTGCTTCGAATACGCTGCCATCAGGAGTGACGACATTTGCTTGCATCGTCTTCACGGTTCACCCTCCTTAAACGAAGCTTAACATAGTTGGTTAGGTGTTAGTTGGTTAGGGGTTTGAAGGTATTTACAAGCTGTAAAGCTATATCCTCAATATATTCCTAACCACTATTCACTAACCACTAGACGCTTCTTATTGCATTTGCTTCGCTTTCTCTACAACTTCTTCAATCCTACCAACGAGACGGAAAGCATCTTCAGGAAGATCATCGTACTTACCTTCGATGATTTCTTTAAATCCTTGAATTGTTTCTTTTACCGGTACATAAGAACCTGGTTGACCCGTAAATTGCTCCGCCACGTGGAAGTTTTGAGAAAGGAAGAACTGAATACGACGGGCACGGTGTACAGTAAGTTTATCTTCTTCTGATAACTCATCCATCCCTAAGATGGCGATGATATCTTGAAGTTCTTTATATTTTTGAAGTGTTTGCTGTACTTGACGAGCAATGGAATAGTGCTCTTCTCCTACGATTTCTGGAGATAATGCGCGTGAAGTTGAAGCTAATGGATCCACCGCAGGGTAAATACCCATCTCAGAAAGTTTACGCTCTAAGTTTGTAGTTGCATCTAAGTGAGCAAACGTTGTTGCTGGTGCTGGGTCAGTATAGTCATCGGCTGGTACGTAAATCGCTTGGATTGACGTAACCGAACCTTTTTTCGTCGATGTAATACGCTCTTGAAGTTGACCCATTTCCGTAGCTAATGTAGGTTGGTAACCTACGGCTGAAGGCATACGTCCTAAAAGGGCAGATACCTCGCCACCTGCTTGTGTGAAACGGAAAATATTATCGATGAAAAGAAGTACGTCTGCACCTTTTTCATCACGGAAGTGTTCAGCCATTGTTAAACCAGTTAAGGCAACACGCATACGTGCTCCAGGAGGCTCATTCATTTGACCGAAAACCATTGCTGTTTTATTGATAACGCCTGAATCTTTCATCTCAAAGTAAAGGTCGTTTCCTTCACGAGTACGCTCACCAACACCAGCGAATACAGAGATACCACCGTGCTCTTGCGCGATGTTGTTGATTAATTCCTGAATTAATACGGTTTTACCTACACCCGCACCACCAAATAGACCGATTTTTCCACCTTTAATATATGGTGCTAATAAGTCTACTACTTTTATTCCAGTTTCAAGAATTTCCGTTTCAGTAGATAATTCTTCATACACTGGAGCTTGACGGTGTATAGGATCACGCTTAACTCCTGCTGAAAGTGGCGCGTCTAAGTCAATATTCTCACCTAATACGTTGAAAACACGACCAAGTGTATCGTCTCCTACAGGTACAGAAATCGGGCTTCCTGTATCTACTACTTCCATTCCTCTTACAAGGCCGTCAGTAGAGGACATAGCGATCGTTCGAACAGTATCATCTCCTAAGTGGAGAGCTACTTCCAACGTAAGGTTCACGTCAACTTCACCTGAAGATTGGGCTTGTTTTTGTACAGTTAATGCGTTATAGATCTCAGGTAATTCACCACGGTTAAAACGAATGTCTACAACCGGACCCATTACTTGAGTGACGCTTCCTTTATTCATCTTCTTTCCTCCTTACTTCCTAAATGACACAATTCTTGTTAGGTTGTAAAAATTCTTGCCTTATTTTTACAAGCCTTATTCTAATTAAGTGCGGAAGCTCCACCAACAATTTCATTAATCTCTTGTGTGATGGCCGCTTGTCTTGCACGGTTATATACTAACGTTAATTCATCAATTCTCGATGATGCGTTATCCGTTGCAGCACTCATCGCTGTCATACGAGCTCCGAATTCACTTGCTTTTGCGTCGAGTAATGCTCCGTAAATAAGACTCTCTGCGTAGTGTGGTAGCAATTGTTCTAAAATCACTTCTGCATTTGGCTCATAAATATACTCTAAGTTGTTCCCAGTGTCTTCTTCATTATCGGATGAAAACTCATTTAGTGGCAAAAGCTTTGTTTCTTGAACTTGTTGACTAATGGCACTCACGAAGTGGTTATAGTGAACATAAATCTCATCGAATATGCCGTCGGTAAACATATCAATCGTTGTAGAAGCTATGTTTTTGATTTCTGCATATTCAGGCTGATCTTGTAATCCGATGATTTCTTGATATATAGGCATACCGCGTTTTTTGAAAAAATCACGACCTATACGACCCATTACAATGATTCCGTACTCATTCGGAGATTCGTGTCGTTCATTAATAATTTGCATCGTTTTACGAAGTAGCCCTGCGTTATAAGCACCACATAATCCACGATCCGAGGTGATAATAATATATGCCGTCTTTTTTACCTCACTCCGAGCTTCGAGCATTGGGTGAGTGACATTCGTTTCAGTACCAGACGCAATACTTGCTACAACCTCACGAATTTTTTCAGTATATGGTACGAAGGAAGTTGCTTTTGATTGTGCGCGATTTAGTTTCGCTGCAGAAACCATTTGCATCGCCTTCGTAATTTGTTTTGTTTTCTTCGTCGATCCGATTCTTGATTTTATATCTCTTAATGATGCCACCGTTGTTCACCACCTTTATTAACGAACTTCTAAAAGGGAGGAGAATTAATTCATACTACCTTTTCCCCAACCTTTTATATTTTCATTCGTCATTTCTATCTTTTATGCTTCCGTAAATGTTTGTTTGAAAGTTTCAATCGCTTTTCTCATTTCACCTTCATCAGGAAGGTTACCAGTGTTCTTGATTTCATCAAGAAGTTCACGGTTATTATGTTCTAGGAAGCTAAATAATTCTGCTTCAAAGCGTTGAATTTCATCTACTTTAATGTCATCTAATAAACCTTTCGTTAAAGCAAAAAGAATAATAACTTGTTTTTCTACAGCAAGTGGTTGGTGTAAACCTTGTTTTAATACTTCTACAGTACGGGCACCACGGTTTAGTTTCGCTTGTGTCGCTTTATCTAAATCCGAACCAAATTGAGCGAATGCTTCTAGTTCACGATACGAAGCTAAATCTAGACGTAACGTACCTGCTACTTTTTTCATTGCTTTGATTTGTGCAGAACCACCTACACGGGATACTGAAAGACCTGCATCAATGGCAGGGCGAATACCCGAGAAGAATAAGTTAGATTGTAAGAAAATTTGTCCATCTGTGATGGAAATAACGTTTGTTGGAATATATGCTGAAATATCCCCTGCTTGTGTCTCAATGAATGGTAATGCTGTTAAGGAACCAGCACCTTTCGCATCACTAAGCTTTGCAGCACGCTCTAATAAACGGGAGTGTAAGTAGAATACATCCCCTGGATATGCTTCACGACCTGGAGGACGACGAAGTAATAACGAAAGCTCACGGTATGCAGATGCCTGTTTTGTTAAGTCATCATAAATAACAAGAACGTGCTTTCCGTTATACATGAACTCCTCACCCATAGTTACCCCAGCATATGGCGCTAGGAATAATAACGGTGCTGGTTGAGATGCGCTTGCTGTAACAACAATTGTATAATCTAATGCACCGTGTTGACGTAATGTTTCTACTACGCCTGCCACAGTTGATTCTTTTTGTCCGATTGCTACATAAATACAAACCATATCTTGATCTTTTTGATTAATAATTGTATCAATAGCGATCGCTGTTTTACCAGTTTGACGGTCACCGATAATTAACTCACGTTGACCACGACCAATTGGAATTAAAGCATCAATAGATTTAATCCCTGTTTGTAATGGCTCGTGTACTGATTTACGATCCATTACTCCTGGTGCTGGCGCTTCAATAGGACGAGTTTTTGTTGTCTCAATTGGACCTTGACCATCTAATGGCTGACCTAATGAGTTAACTACACGTCCTAGTAATTGTTCACCTACTGGAACCTCCATGATACGGCCAGTTCGACGAACTTCGTCTCCTTCACGAATGTCTGTGTAAGGACCAAGAATAATAATACCAACAGTGTTTTCTTCAAGGTTTTGTGCCATACCCATAACACCGTTAGAAAATTCTAAAAGCTCACCAGCCATAACGTTTTCGAGACCGTGAGCAACGGCAATTCCATCCCCTACGCGGATGACGGTTCCAACATCGTTCACTTCAATTTCAGATTGATATCCTTCAATCTGTTTTTTTATTAAAGAGCTGATCTCATCGGCTCTGATGCTCATTACGTTCACCCCTATCTGCTAACGTTCCCATATATCATACGCTTTTGTATGCGTTCTAATTGACTTGCAACAGTTCCATCATAGACACTATCTCCGACTCTCACTTTTAATCCGCCAATGATTTCTTTGTCTACGATATTATTGATGAGAAGTTTTTGTTTACCAGTCTTTATCGAAAAGACTTGGGCAACAGCTTCCTTTTCATCATCTGATAAGGCCTTTGCAGTGTAAACTGTAGCTTCTGCAATTCCTTTTGCTTCGTTCGCTAACTTTTTATAATCCTCCACAATGGAGAAGAATACGGATTCTCTTCTATTATCAATTAAGAGTAGTAGAAGATTAACTACAACATCACTTACTTTCGACGAAAAGCTTTCTCTAACAATTTTCTTCTTCTCCTCAGATGTCATCTTAGGATGATTAAACACTTCGTCAAGAAGGTTCGTAGCTTGAAATACTTGTGAAACATCACTTAGTTCTTGTTCTATTGAATCTAATAGGTAGTTTTCCTGTGCATGTTCAAATAGTGCGCTCGCATATCGAAAACCTACTGGATGTCTTCTCATAGCTCTTCGCCCACTTCTCTAAGAGTTTCTTGGATGAGCTTTTCTTGTTCCTTTTCATCCAACTCTCTTTCAATCACTTTGGATGCCACAAGGATAGACAAGGTAGAAACTTGCTCACGAAGAGCGGAGATAGCTTGTTCTTTTTCTTGATTTATTTCCGCAACGGCAGTTTCTTTTAAGCGTTCCGCTTCTTTTCTCGCAGTTGCAAGGATTTCTTCTGCTTGTTGCTCACTAAATTTCTTCGTATTTTCAACTATTTCTTTTGCTTCACGACGGGCATCTTGAATGGCTTCCCGTTGCTCCGCTAAATATTTTTCTGCTTCTTTACGGTTACTTTCTGCAGATTTAATTTGATCAGCGATATGAACTTCACGCTTTTCCATCATATTAATGATAGGTCCAAGCGCAAACTTTTTAAGTATCAACATGAGAACCAAAAATGCTAATAGCTGATAACCTGCATTTATCCATGCAATATCATGTAACTCAAACAACGATTTCGCCCCCTTCATAACAGTAATAATAAGAAAAACACATTAAAATGTGGTAAGAACGAGTACATGCTATTCAAAAAATATATTTTCCTAGAAGGACATGTATCGATTTTTTACATAAAAGGAATGGCGAAGATTAAGTATGTAACGTTCTCCGCCATAATATCATTTCATGTGTTACTTATAGATTACCTAATAACATGAAGGCAATAACGATTGCAAAGATAGGAATCGCCTCTACTAATGGAGCACCAATGAATAAAAGTGTTTGAAGTGGCCCTCTCATTTCTGGTTGACGAGTTACACCTTGAACTACACTACGTACTACGATTGCTACACCAAATGCACCTGCTACTGCAGCGATACTTGCAACTATTGCTACTGAAAGAAATTCCATGATAAATATCCTCCTTTAAGTCCCATTCATTATTTGTTTTATTTGTAACGCTCTAAAAAAAATAAGAGCAAAATTACCAAGAGTGATAAAAGCTTTGTTAAGTGATACGATTTTTTATTAATCGTATGACTTTAATGTTCTTCGTTAACTTTATGTGACATGTAAACCATTGTCAGCATACAGAAAATGAAGGCTTGAAGTGTACCGATAAATGATCCAAATGCTTGGAACAGAACGAGTGGTATAAATGCGAATATACCCCATGCAAGACTACTTACTCCAAGTTTAACTAACATTACCATAATTAATTCTTTAGCAAAAACGTTAGCATATAGACGCATTCCTAATGTGAGGGTATTGGAGAAATCCTCAATAATTTTAAATGGGAACAAGAATGGTACTGGGCGGAAATAATCCTTCCCATATTCTTTTGGCCCTTTCAGTTTTAAACCATAATAATGCGTTAATATGATAATAAAGGCAGCTAAAGAGATTGTGAGAAGCGGGTCAGCTGTTGGTGAGTGCCAGTATACGTAGTGCTCGGTTTTTGTCGCAAGTTCAAACGGAACACCTATCATATTTGCTACGAATACATAGCAGATTAATGTAACACCTAGAACAACAAAGTGCTTCCCTTGCTTCCAATCCATAGAGGAACTAATAACGTTCTTCACAAATTGAACTAACCATTCTACTACATTCTGTGCACCTGTCGGATACATTCTTATTTTCCTCGACAAGAAGAAGAGAATCAAGAATACTATTAACATGACAACAGTGGTCATAAATATTCCTGTGAGATCTACCTTCAAATACGGGTTATCAAAAAGCTCTATTACTGGTTTTTTATTATCCAACCATTTTCACCTCTTTTCTTTGCATCTCTAGGGTTGTACACAATTCTTCATGTACGTCATTGATTCAATTTTTTAATGTGAAACATAGGTTCAATTAATATAATGAAATAGGTTATTGCTAAACCTATAATGACACCTTCGACTTGTAAATATTCAGGAAATTGCAAAGCAATGGCTACAGCAGCTACAGCAGCAATAATCCTTGTTAACGTACCAAATATAAGAAGACTAGGTTTTTTTTCTCCTTCTAGAACTTCTCCTATTTTCTTCACTTGAATATATGTATTTACTAAGTTTAACAAACTAAAACTAGCACCAAATGTAACCCCCATATAGAATGTTCTATTTGGTAAGACTAATGCTAATATAAGAAATACTAGAATAATCCCTATCGTTACAAAGGTATACCTTTTAGCTATTGCATGAAATTCCATCATTAAGATTCTTCTCCCATAAATTTACGCACAGCAAAGTATATCCCAGTAATCGCTGCCCCCATCCCTACTATTGCACCTAGGACAAGAAATAATCCATTTGTGTTACATTTATTGTCTAACCAACTACCTCCAAACACTCCTAGAAGAATGGAGCCAACAAAATAGGAGCTAATAGTAGACATTAAACCGACCATTTTTGCTATTTGGGGTATTTTAGGTGGCTGAGACATTGGTTTCCCACCCTTACTAGGGTTTATAAGCGAATTATGTTTACATGCGTAATATCCTATGTAATCGTACCAATACAGCTTAGTTCCTGTCAATTACTACTAGGAATTGATCAACATGAAATTTATGCCATTCACCAGGGTTAAGCGCTTTCTTGTTCACAGAGTTTTGCTACATTTTTCACATAACAGACACATTTCCTATTATACATAAAAAATAGGCAGTGTCCTATACTTTTTAAAGAAAAAATAAAGTTCGAATATTACAAATATTATAAGCAGCATTTTTAACGTAGTTTTAGTGAAAAATTTGTACACTACGGCTCTTTCCTACCTATCAACACTATTTACATTCTGGCTATACACCTATTCTGTATGAAAACAGAGACTGGGTCAAAAGTGTTTTCAGCAAAGAGAAATCCGAACGAAATGATTCTTGGTATCCTATTCGCTGCAGAAATATACTCCGCTAAGGTTACCTATCGTTCGTATTTTCAATGTTACACTTTCGTTATGTCCCAGCCTCCATTCTTTATAGAGAGAATATCTTCGAGGATCTAGTTAATCAAAGTCTTCCCATGAACCGATGTAAATGTCTCTTTCTTCTGTATCTTCATGTCCTTCTTTTTCTGCAAAAATTAGTGCTTTATATATTCCTGGTTGTATTCCTTCCACTTTTATGTCCTGCTCAAACATCCCTCTTTCAATGTCTTTTTGAACATCAATAAAGTCAATAAATTGAAAGGTGTCAGGGTCATATAATGCGATGCCAAATGCATCTGCTCCACCTGGAAGATACACTTCATAATGGAATGTGTCAGGCTCTGCGGTTTGTTCAAACATAAACGCCATCATCCTTGGATAGTCTGGTTCTTCTACAAAAAACATATAAGGGATCTCAATCGTCTCATCAAAACTTTTCACCTTTATATTGTCATGATAAATCCCTTCTGTGAATAAGGAAGGAAACACATCCATCGTTACAGGAACCGTTTTCTTATCTCCAGGAGATACATATAAAGAAAATGGTACCTTCCATTGTATTCCATCAGGAACCTGAAATGGTGGTTCTACTGTATATCGTTTTCTTACATCCGAATGATTTTCAATGGTAATTTCTACTGTTTTCTCCAAACGGCTATCTGACTTTAACCATTTCCCAAAAGTAAGAGACCCGGGGTATACGAGAGTTTTTGAATTTAGTGCATCTATTAATTGAATTCTACCTGTCCCTTGTACATGAGGTGGATAAAGTACCCCTTCTTTGTCCTTGATTGGTTTAGCTGTATTCATTAATGCTGCTTTTATTTGATCCGGACCCCAATCTGGATGCTTCTGCTTAAGAAGGGCTGCTGCTCCCGCTACGTGTGGGGCAGCCATGCTTGTTCCATTTAGATCTAAATATCCTTTTGGTACCGTACTGTCAATAGCAACACCTGGCGCGACAATGTCAGGCTTTATATCCCATGTATGTGTCACGGGACCTCGTGAACTAAACGGTGCCATAAAGTCTTCTTCTTCCCTATAAATGGTTCTTATGAATATGTCCCTTTTTTTAAGGTCTTTCTTTAACGATTCTCCTACTTCCTTCGAAACACTCACTACTGGAAAATCGGTTTGCTCTTCTAGCATACCAGCAAAGTCGCCATCTGTATGATTATATACAATTAGTGCCTCTGCCCCTGCTTTTTGCGCGGCTTTCGCTTTTAATGTAAAACTTATCTGTCCTCGTTCTGCTAATATGATTTTTCCTTGAACATTTTTTTGATAATAGTCTTCTTCTTTACCTAAACCTACGAACTCTAGTGGATATGCTCTTTTTAATATCCAATCTTTTGCCCGTTGCATAGGTTGAATCGGAATTTCATTCTCATCGTTAGGCCCTGTTGTTAAATAAGGAACTCTCATTGGTGGTGTGGATGCCCCTACAGAAATAGCTTTAGAAGATGTACCTGGTGAACCTACTGTCCACAGGTTAGGTCCACTGTTACCATTTGAGGTTACAGCAATAACACCTTTTTCCACAGCCTTATCCAAAGCTACACTTGTAGGCCAGTCAGGTCCATTTACTGTATTACCTAAAGACAAGTTAAGAATGTCTACTCCATCCTCAACTGCTTTTTCAATGGCCGAGATAACTTGCTCTGTCGTACCCATTCCAGCAGGACCTAGTGTTCGATATGCATAGATTTCTGCCTCAGGAGCAACTCCTTGGAGTCTTCCGTTAGCAGCAATTATGCCCGCAACATGAGTTCCGTGTAGTGTCGGCATCCCCTGTTCTTGTTGTGTTTCCATCGGGTCATCGTCCTCGTCGATGACATCATAGCCCCCTTGATAACTTCCTTTTAAATCAGGATGATTGTAATCAATACCTGTATCAATTACGGCTACTTTTACACCTTTTCCTGTAAGGTGTTCTCCATCTTCATCTAACAATTGGCGAATTTCTTCACCACCAATAAATGGAACACTTTCATCTAGTGATGGTTGGTAATAGGCAATCTCATCAACTCTGTTAATACTTTCAAGGTTATTTAGCATTCCAGCGTCTTTTCTGCTTACTTCTGCTGAAAAACCATTATATAGTGATTTAAAAACTTTTCTTACTTTTATGGTCGGAATTGCACCTTGAACATCAGCCAGTACTTCCTTTATGTCTTTATCTTCTCTCGCTTCAATGATAAATATTGCTGGCTCATCCTCTTCATTAGGAAGGGATGGTCTAGCTGGATAAAACACTTCCGTAGATTGATTTGATTGTATCTCCTGAGCTGTTATGTTCTGCATTGGATTCATAACAGAACTAATAATAAGTAAGACAAGAACGAAACCTTTCCATCTTGTCTTGGACATATGGCCAATCACCCTTTCTCCCAATAGAAGTGTAACTTCTCTACGTAATTTCTTCTTATCATGCCATTTCCGACCACATTTCATGCAAGATAGAAAATATACAGAGAATTCAGAGGGTGTTTGCCAAAAAGCATAAATGTTCAAGAAATGTTCACAGGCCTGGTCCCTGAACAAAAGTTC